>NZ_CP069128.1:1200000-1511250 GCF_029637485.1 Sphingomonas sp. LHG3406-1
TCCTCGCTTCGGCATCCCTCGCCGGGTGCCAGGTCCATCGTGGCGCCGATGAGCCCGCCCGCGGTCTCGTCCCGGTCAACCAGCCGGTCGTCGCGCGAGCCGATTACGTGTTCGACGCCGCAGCTCCGGCCGGCAGCCTCGATCCCAACGAGGCTGCACGCCTGGACGGCTGGTTTCGCGGGCTCGAGCTCGGCTACGGCGACGTGATCAGCGTCGATGGTGCCGACTCCTCCGCTGCCCGTGCCGACGTCGCCCGGGTCGCCTCGCGCTACGGAATGCTCGTGTCGGACGGCGCTCCGGTCACTGCCGGCGCGATCCCGCCGGGCGCGGTCCGGGTGGTGGTCAGCCGCACCCGCGCCAGCGTGCCCGGCTGCCCGAACTGGTCCAAGCCGAGCAATCCCAATTACAACAACGAGCAGATGAGCAACTACGGCTGTGCCGTGAACGGTGCGCTCGCCGCAATGGTCGCCAATCCGGCGGATCTGGTCAGCGGTCGCGAAGGCGGCCTGGCCGATCCGGCTCTCGGTAATCGAGCGATCCAGTCCTACCGCTCCAAGCCGCAGACCGGCGAAGGCGGTCTCAAAGAAGTCTCCAGCAAGTCGGGGGGTTAATCGATGAACGCGCCGTTTCAAGCTCGCGCAGGTCTGCGCGATCCGTTCACTGCCTTCGTCTGCGACGATGCGACGGCGGACATGCTCCGGCCGGTCGCGGTCGAGCATGGCTGGAGCCCGGAGAAGGTCAACAAGGGCGGTCTGCGCAATGCCGTGCAGTCGCTGTCCGTCTCGGCCTCGCCGAACATCCTGTTCGTCGATCTGAGCGAGTCGGCCGATCCGCTCAACGACATCAACGCGCTGGCGGAAGTCTGCGAGCCCGGCACGATCGTGATCGCCGCGGGCGCCGTGAACGACGTCCGTCTCTATCGCGACCTGCTGGCGAGCGGCATCCACGACTATCTGCTGAAGCCGTTCAACGTCGACCAGCTGCGTGACACCTTCGCCAATGCCCAGATGATCCTGTCGGGTCCGCGGGGCGAGGCGCAGGCCGACAAGCCGCACATCATGACCGCGGTGATCGGCGTGCGCGGCGGCGTCGGTGCCTCGACGGTTTCGACCAGCCTCGCCTGGATGCTCGGTGCCCGGGCGCAGCGCTCGACCGCCCTGCTCGACCTCGACATCCACTTCGGGACCGGCGCCCTCGCGCTCGACCTGGAGCCGGGCCGCGGCCTGACCGACGCGATCGAGAATCCGAGCCGCATCGACGGCCTGTTCATCGAGCGCGCCATGGTCCGCTGCAACGAGCGGCTTTCGGTCCTCTCGGCCGAAGCGCCGATCAACCAGCCGCTGATTACCGACGGCACCGCCTTCTTCCAGCTCCAGGAGGAGATGAAGAATGCCTTCGAGTCGACCGTCTGCGACCTCCCGCGGCACATGCTCATCCAGTACCCGCACATGGTCCACGACGCCCATGTCGCGGTGGTGGTGTGCGAGCTGACCCTGGCGGCAACGCGCGACACCATCCGCATTCTCGCCTGGCTGAAGAGCAATGCGCCGCAGACCAAGGTCATTGTGGTTGCCAACCGCGTCCCGTCGGGCGGCGCGCTGGAGATCAGTCGCAAGGACTTCGAGCAGTCGATCGAACGCAAGGTCGACGTGTTGATCGGCGAGGACGGCAAGACCGCCGCGCAGGCCGCCAAGCTCGGCAAGCCGGTGGCGGAAGTCGCCAGCGGCAAGTCGGCGGCGCCTTATACCCAGCTGTGCAACATGGTGCTGAGCCATGCCACCGAAGATGGCGCGGGCGAACCGCAAAAGTCGTCGGCGGCGCCGGCCGGGGGCAAGAATTTGGTCAACAGCCTGAAGTCGATGCTGGCGAAGAACCCGAAGGCGGCGGCCGCCTGAGCGCGGCCGTCACCCTCAACGTGACGCGAAGATAAGGGAACGGCGAATGTCCATGACGCTTCTGCTGCTCGGCCTCGGCCTCGTCGGGACGCTGGCGCTCGCCTTCATCGCCCTCTCCGGCCAGAGCGCAAGCAAGGCGACCAAGCGGCGCCTCGAACTGATCAAGGAGCGGCATGCCGAGGGCACGCTGGCGGCCAGCGCCAACGCGCAGATCCGCAAGCTCTTCGCCAATCGCAACAGCAAGGTCGAAGGCTGGTTCTCGACCCTTGTGCCGAAACCCGCGCTGATGCGCCTGCGGCTCGACAAGACTGGCCGCAACATCACCCTTGGGCGCTATGCGATGACCAGCGTCGGTCTGGCCTTGGCGATCGTCGCCGGCATGACTTCCCAGGGCGCGCCGTTCACCCTTGCCCTGCTGTTCAGCCTGTTCGTCGGCATCGGCCTGCCGCACCTGGTCGTCGGGCGGATGATCTCGGGTCGTCTCAAGGCCTTCAACGCCAACTTCCCCGACGCCATCGAACTGATGGTGCGCGGCCTTCGTTCGGGTCTTCCGATCACCGAAACGCTGGGCGTCGTGGCCAGCGAGATCGGCGGGCCGGTCGGGATCGAATTCCGCTCGGTCAGCGACAAGATGAAGATCGGCCGGACGATGGAAGCGGCGCTCCAGGATGTCGCCGACCGCCTCGGAACGCCCGAATTTCAGTTCTTCGTCATCACGCTGGCGATCCAGCGCGAAACCGGCGGCAACCTTGCCGAGACGCTCAGCAATCTCGCCGACGTGCTCCGCAAGCGTGCGCAGATGAAGCTGAAGATCAAGGCGATGAGCTCGGAAGCCAAGGCTTCGGCGATGATCGTCGGCGCCCTGCCCTTCATCGTGTTCACGCTCGTCTACATGCTGAACCCCAATTACATGGGCGGCTTCTTCTCCGAGGAGCGGCTGATCGTGGCGGGGCTTGGCGCCCTCGTCTGGATGGGCATCGGCGTCGCAATCATGGCCAAGATGGTCAACTTCGAGATCTAAGGGGCTATCAGCATCATGGAACCCGCAGTCTCTTCCGGGCCTACCCTTCTCGGCGTCGACGTCATCTGGGTCGCGACCTTGCTCACTGCGGTCGCAACCATGGCGGTGCTGATCGCCATCTACGCGGCGACCACCGTGCGCGACCCGATGGCGCGTCGCGTCAAGGCGCTCAACGAGCGGCGCGAGCAGCTCAAGGCCGGCATCGTCGCCTCGACCAACAAGCGCAAGAAGCTGACCAACAAGAACCAGGCGGCCGACAAGGTCCGCGGGATCCTGTCCAGCTTCAAGATGGTCCAGGACAGCCAGCTCCAGGAAATCCAGACCAAGCTGCTACAGGCCGGCATTCGCACCAAGGACCTCGCCTTCTTCATCATCTTCGGCCGGCTGATCATGCCGATCGTGCTGGGTACCGGGGCGATCCTCGCGGTCTATGTCTTCGACAGCTTTCCCGAATGGGGCGCGTTCAAGAAATATGCGCTGGTCGCCGGTACCCTGATCGGCTCCTACAAGGCGCCCGACCTGTGGCTGAAGAACCGCATCCAGAAGCGCAGCCACGCCATTCGCAAGGGCCTTCCCGACGCGCTCGACCTGCTGGTGATCTGCGCCGAGGCCGGCCTTACCGTCGACGCCGCCTTCGGCCGCGTCGCCAAGGAACTGGGCAAGGCCTATCCGGAGCTGGGCGACGAGTTCGGCCTGACCGCGATCGAACTGGGCTTCCTCAACGAGCGGCGCATGGCGTTCGACAACCTCGCCAACCGCGTCGACCTCGAAGCGGTGCGCGGCGTGGTCACGACCATGATCCAGACCGAGAAGTACGGCACTCCGCTGGCCTCCGCCCTGCGCGTGCTGTCGGCCGAATTCCGCAACGAGCGCATGATGCGCGCCGAGGAGAAGGCTGCCAGGCTTCCGGCGATCATGACCGTGCCGCTCATCCTGTTCATCCTTCCGGTGCTGTTCGTGGTCATCCTCGGACCCGCGGCCTGCAGCATCTCCGACAGCATGATCGGCGGCGGCTGAGCCCGCCCCCGACTGAAGTGGACGCGTAAACGGGAGGGCGGCCGTTGGGGAACCATCGGCCGCCCTTCTCGTATCTGTCGTTACGCGACACGAACTAAGACGAGAGGGACCGGCATGACCGTCTTCACCACCGACCAGTGGATCATCCTCGGCCTGGTCTTCCTGCTCGGCCTGCTGGTCGGCGCCTGGATGACCAGCGGCGGACGGCGCAAGTGGAAGACCCGCTACAATGAGGAAGTGACGGCGCGGAAGGCGCTGGAGACCAAGCACAACGAGCGTGAGGCCCATTGGTCGACGCGCGAGAAGGAGTGGCATGCCGAACAGGAGCGCCGCGAGGCCGCCATGCGCTCCGCCCCGCCGGTCGCCGCTGATCGCCGTGAGCCCTTCGTCGAGGACCGCATGCGCGACCGCCACCCCGACCAGCCCCGCCGCGACCTCGACCGCGACGGCGTGCCCGACCAGTACGACCGCCGTCCGCTGGACGACCGGCGGTAACGTCTCCCCTCCCGCGAGCGGGAGGGGTCGGGGGAGGGCTTGTCGGAAACAGCCCCTCCCCTCCGCCGCTTCGCGGCTCCTCCCCTCCCGCTAAGCGGGAGGGGGTTGTTTACCCCTCGATCTTCGAGAAATCCGCCACGCCGTGCACCGCATCGCGGAAGCGGGCGAGGAGGTTCAGGCGGCGGCGGCGGACGGCCTGATCGGAATCGTTGACCGTGACGGCATCGAAGAAGGCGTCGATCGGGCCGCGCAAGGAGGCGAGCGCCGCCATCGCGCCGCCGAACTCCTCCGCCTCGACGGCAGCGCGCGCCCGGGGTTCGGCCTCGTCCAGTGCAGCGACCAGCGCCCGCTCGGCTTCGGGCGCATCGGCCGGCATCGCGCTGCCCTGCGCCTGCTCCATGATCGCACGGGCCAGTTCCGGCTCCTCGTCGACCAGCACCAGCGGATCTTCCTCGCCCGTCTGCGGCATCCCCTGCTCGCCCCGGTCCGCCATCACCCGCGGCAGATCCCAATTCTCCTTCTTCAGGATATTGGCCGCCCGCTTGTAGCCGGCGAGGAGATTGGTCCCGTCCTGCCCTTCGACGAAGGACTGAAGCGCCGCGACGCGTGCCAGCAGGCGGACGAGATCATCCTCGCCCCCAAGCGCGAACACGGCGTCGATCAGGTCATGGCGGACCCCGGCCTCGCGCTGCTGGACCTTGAGGCGGTCGGCGAAGAAGTCGAGCAGCTCGCCCGACGCGACCGGCAGGCGGAGGCTGTTGGCCGTAATCAACTGGATGACGCCAAGCGCCGCGCGACGCAGTGCGAACGGGTCCTTGCTTCCGGTCGGCGGCATGCCGGCGTCGAAGAACTGCCGAAGCGTGTCGAGCTTGTCCGCCAGCGCCACCGCCACGGTGACCGGCGCAGTCGGCACCTCGTCGCCCTGCCCGACCGGCTTGTAATGATCCCGCACCGCCTCGGCGACCGCTTGCGGCTCGCCCTGCGCCCGCGCGAGATAGCCGCCGATCAGCCCCTGCAGCTCGGGAAATTCGCCGACCATGCCGGTGACGAGGTCGGCCTTGGCAAGTTCGGCGGCGCGGCGGGCGTGGTCGGGGCCGCAGTTCGGGACCACCGCCTCGATCGCCAGCCATTCGGCGAGGTCGGCGACGCGGCTGACCTTTTCGGCAACGGTGCCGAGCTTCTCGTGGAAGACGATTGCCTCAAGCTTCTTTGCTTGCTCCTCGAGCGGAATCTTGAGGTCCTGCTCCCAGAAGAAGCGCGCATCGCTGAGGCGCGCCGCAAGCACGCGCTGGTTGCCGGCGACGATCGCCGCGCCGCCGTCCGACGCCTCGATGTTGGCGGTGCAGATGAAGGCCGGGGCGAGCGCGCCGCTGCCGTCCTTCAGCACGAAATATTTCTGGTTGGTCCGCGCGGTCAGCTGGATAACCTCGGGCGGAACGTCGAGATAATCGGGGTCGAACCGGCCGATCAGGGGCACCGGCCATTCGGTGAGGCCGGCATTCTCGGCGACCAGCCCCTCGTCTTCGACCAGGGTCAGCCCGGCCTCGGCGGCGAGCGCCTGGGCGCGGTCGCGGATGATGGCGGCGCGCTCGTCCGGATCGACGATCACCCGGCAGGCACGCAGCTTCTCGGCATAGTCGTGCGCGCCACCGAGCGTGATCGGGCCCGGATGGTGGAAGCGGTGACCGACCGTGGTCACGCCGGCCGCGATGCCATCGACTTCGACCGGCACGATCTCCTCGCCAAGCAGAGCGACGATGCCCTGCAGCGGCCGGACCCAGCGCAGGCTGGCCGTCGATGCCGAGGGCGCGCCCCAGCGCATCGACTTGGGCCAGGGGAAGCCGCGAACGATCCGCTCGATCGCCGGCCCGAGCACGGCCGCGGTCGGCTGACCGGGCTTGTCGATCACGGCGAAGAAGACGCCGTCCCGCTCGACCAGTTGATCCCGGGGCAGCCCGGTCTTGCGCAGGAAGCCCTCCAGCGCTTGGCTCGGCGCCGACGAACGCGGCCCCTTGGTCTCTTCGCTCACCGCCGCCGTCGCCAGCGGCAGCCCGCGCGCGATCAGCCCGAGCCGGCGCGGCGTGGCGAAGGTCTCGATCGATTCCGCCCGCAGCCCGGCCGCCGTCAGTTCTTCCGCGAACAGCCGCGCAAGGTCGTTGCGCGCCCGCGCCTGCATGCGGGCGGGGATCTCTTCCGAGCGAAGCTCGAGCAGGAAGTCGGCCGCGCTCACTTGGCGTTCTCCAGCCAGGCGCCGCATGCGGCCTTCGCCAGGTCCCGCACCCGGCCGATATAGGCCTGCCGCTCGGCGACCGAGATGACGCCGCGCGCCTGCAAGGTGTTGAAGATGTGGCTGGCCTTGATCGCCTGCTCGTAAGCGGGGATGGCGAGCTTGCGGTCGAGGCAGTTCTGGCACTCTTCCGAGGCCTTGCGGAAGGCGTCGAACAGCCGCTCGGTCCCGGCCACCTCGAAGTTCCACTCGCTCATCTGGCGTTCGTTCGACAGGAAGACGTCACCATAGGTTACGCCCTCCTTGTTGAACTTGAGGTCGAACACATTGTCGACGCCCTGGATGTACATGGCCAGCCGCTCGAGCCCGTAGGTGAGTTCGCCCGCGACCGGCGTGCAATCATATCCGCCGACCTGCTGGAAATAGGTGAACTGGGTCACCTCCATGCCGTCGCACCAGACTTCCCAGCCGAGGCCCCAGGCGCCGAGCGTCGGGCTTTCCCAATCGTCCTCGACGAAGCGGATGTCATGGGCGGCCGTGTCGATGCCGATGGCGGTCAGGCTGTCGAGGTAGAGCTGCTGGAGGTCCGGCGGGCTCGGCTTCAGCATGACCTGATACTGGTAATAGGCACCGAGCCGGTTCGGGTTCTCGCCATAACGGCCGTCGGTCGGGCGGCGGCAGGGCTGGACGTAGGCGCACTTCCACGGGTCGGGGCCGAGCGCGCGCAGCACCGTCGCCGGATGGAAGGTGCCGGCCCCCATCTCCATGTCGTAGGGCTGCAGGATGAGGCAGCCCTTGTCCGACCAGTAATGGTGGAGGGTCAGGATCAGGTCCTGGAAGCTCAGCGCGCCCGTGTTGCTCATGGCCCGCGGCCATAGTCGCCCTGCTGGCGGGGGGGCAAGCGGCTCCCTACATGCCAGCCACAGGCGGGTGAGGAGCAAGCGTCGATGGCAGTGGGTTGGTTCAGGAAGGGTCTCGCCGCGCTCGGCCTGATCGCGGCCGGCGGAATGGCGGCCGAGGCGAAGGTCCCGGCCGCGCCGCGCCCCGCGCTGTGGAAGGTCGCCGACCGTGACACGACCGTCTACCTGTTCGGCACCATTCACCTGCTTCCACGGGGCTTTTCCTGGCGCAGCGCCGTGCTCGACCGCGCCGCGCGCGAGGCGCAGGGGCTGGTGGTCGAGACCATCGTCGATCCGGCCAACCCCGCCCCGCTTGCCGAGGCGATGATGCGGCTCGGCGTCTCGCCGGGCCTGCAGCCGGTCATGCAGCGTGTTCCGGCGGCCAAGCGCCCGGCGCTCGCCAGCGCGATCGCCAAGAGCGGTGCGCAGCCGGCCGCGCTCGACCGGCTGGAGACCTGGGCCGTGGCCCTGGCGCTGCTCGGACCCCAGTTCAGCGCAATGGGGCTGCAGCAGGACGAGGGCGTCGAGATGGCGCTGAAACGCGACTTCACCGCGGCCGGAAAGCCGATCGGCCAGCTCGAAACCAACGCCGAGCAACTGGGCTTCTTCGACGTCCTGCCCGAAAGCGCGCAGCGCAAGCTGCTTGAGGGCGCGATCGAGCGGCCGGAGGAAGTGCGCGGCCAGTTCGATTCCATGCTCGCCGCCTGGGCGCGCGGCGACGTCCGGGCGATCGCCCGCACCTTCAACGCCGACATGTCGGGCAGTCCGGAGATGGGCGAACTGCTGCTCAAGCGCCGCAACGAGAACTGGACCCGCTGGATCGAGGGCCGGCTGCAGCAGCCGGGATCGGTGCTGGTGGCCGTCGGCGCGGGCCACCTGGCGGGGCCGGACTCGGTCCAGGCCATGCTCGAGAAGCGTGGCTTCAAAGTCACTCGGGTCCAGTGATTTCCTCACGCCTGTCAAGGCGTTGACAGGATTTTAAGCACTCGCGACACATAAGGTCACTTGCAGTGGCCGGGGGGGTCGCGATGGACGTTAGGGGTTGGGCGCGCTGCGTCCGCCGGGCAATTCTGGCCGTCTCGGGCCTGGCGCTGTTTTCTGCTGGCCAGGCCTCCGCTGAACTACCCGTGATGGCCGCCGCGACGGCCGCCCCGCTGCATGATTCCACGGCCTGCGCCCGCCCCGCCTTGTGGGTGGTCAGCGACTCCGACACGACCATCTACCTGTTCGGCACCATCCACACCCATGACGGCCGCGCCCACTGGTTCGATCATGCAGTCCGCCGCGCCTTCGACGCCTCGGACGAACTGGTGCTGGAAACCCTGCTCCCGGCCTCGCTGCCCAAGGTTCAGGTGCCGGCGACCGGCGGGCTGGCCGTCGCCCGGGCGACCATCGGCGCCGCCCGCAATCTTGGCATGAGCGTCCAGTTCGGCGCCGACCAGGTGCTCCACCGCGCCGCCGACGCCTCGGGCAAGCCGATCATCGGCCTCGAGAGCTTCGCCGCGCAGCTCGACATGTACCGCAGCCTGCCCTCGCCCGCTCGGCCAGCGGCGGCCGCCGGTCCGGCCAGCACCGCGGCGCCCGACCCGGCGCTCGCACCGTTCCTGCGGTCGCTGGTCGACAGCTGGAACCGCGGCGATCCCGCCACCATCACGGCCGTGATCGGCGAAGTACGCCGCCAGTCGCCGGAAACCTACCGCCGCCTGTTCACGGACCGCAATGCGGCATGGGCGAAGTGGATCGAGGTTCGCCTCGCCCGCCCGGGCACCGCCTTCGTCGCCGTCGGCACCGGCCATCTCGTCGGCGACGACAGCGTGCAATCGCGCCTCGCGCAAGCCGGCATCCGCAGCGCCCGCGTCAACTAAGCCTCACCTTTCGTCAGCCTTGCCCGACAGTCTGTCAGGGTCGCTTGACTTCCGCACGACTCGCCTGTATGTAAGGTGACCATGACAAGAAGTCAGACACCCACGACAACGACAAAGCGGCGGCGCAGCGCCCTTGCGGCAGGCGCCATCCTTTTGTTCGCGGCTGGCGCATCCCCGTTGCTGCTGGGCTGGGGAGCAGAGCCGGAGGCCGATTCCTGGTCGATCGGCGGCAAGGCAGGCACGGCGATCGCCGTCCCCTTGCTTCTCGTTTCAGCGGGGATGCAGCCATGAACAACCGGCTTCGCGTGCTGCGCGCCGAACGGGGCTGGAGCCAGGCCGAGCTCGGCGGCCGCCTTGGGGTATCGCGCCAGGCCGTCAACGCCATCGAAACCGGCAAGTACGACCCGAGCCTTCCGCTCGCCTTCAAGCTTGCCCGCCTGTTCGACCTCAGGATCGAGGAAATCTTCCATGACGAGCAGTAACGAACTCTCCGGCGAGCGCCGCCTGAAGGAGCGCGAGCGGAAGATCTGGGCGATCAAGGGCGGCCTGTTCGTGATCGGCCTCGTGACCGGCGGCATCGTCGGCTACCTGGCCGGCGAACAGGGCTTCGCGAGCGACGCCAAATGGCCGACCGGCCTCTCCATCGCGCTCGTGGTCACCTACCTGAGCGCGATCGGCATCGGCTCATGGCTGCTGCGCGAATTGTGCGACGAGGTCGAGAAGCAGCTCCAGTACAAGGCGGTCGCCGCCGCCGGCATCTTCTACGTGCTCGCCTATCCGGTCTGGTTCGTGCTGTGGAAGGGCAGCCTCCTGCCCGAACCCGACCATGTGCAGCTGTTCGTCAGCTTCTACCTGGTGCTCACCGGCAGCTACCTCTTCTACCGTTTCCGTTGACCGAAATTATTTACAACAGGAGCCCGAAACCCATGCGAAAGACCATCCGGACCGCCCTTCTCGCGGCCACCTTCCTGCTGTCGCCGCCGGCCCTTGCCCAGGCGCAGTCCGCCGCTTCCGCCCCGGCGTCGGCCGCCGCCAAGCTGCCCGACACCGACCCTGCCCTGTGGGTCGTGAAGGACGCCGACACGACCATCTACCTGTTCGGCACCTTCCACGCGCTGGATGGCAAGACCGACTGGTTCAACGACGAGGTGAAGGCCGCCTTCGACCGCTCGAGCAAGGTCTATTTCGAAATCCTGAAGCCCGAAGATTCGGCGGTCGCGCCGCTGGTCCAGAAATATTGGGTGGCCACCGACGGGAAGCCGCTGTCGTCCAAGCTCAGCGACAAGGGCCGCAAGGACCTCGCCGATGCGCTCGCCGATCTTGGCGCACCGCCGACCGCGCTGGAGTCGCTGAAGCCCTTCGCGGCGTCCATGGCGCTCGCGGCGCTCGGCGCGCAGAAGGTCGGCAAGACCGGCGAACAGGGTGCCGAGGCGGTCATCACCGCCGCCGCCAAGCAGGCAGGCAAGCCGGTCGATCAGCTCGAGACGCTCGAATTTCAGTTCCAGCTGTTCGACAATCTGTCGGAAGCCGAGCAGATCCGCATGCTCGAATATAGCGCCGCCACCATCAAGGACATGGATGCCCTCTTCGCCAGGATGACCAAGGCGTGGAACGACGGCGATGCCGATGGCCTCGCGGCGATGATGAACGAGATGCAGACCCAGAGCCCGGCAATGCACGACCTGCTGCTGATCAGCCGCAACAAGACCTGGGCCAGCTGGATCGAGAACCGCCTGAAGGAGCCCGGCACCGTGTTCATCGCCGTGGGCGCCGGCCACCTCGCCGGCAAGGACAGCGTGCAGGACATCCTCGCGCAGCGGAAGGTCGCCAGCCAGCGGATCAAATACTGATCTGAAGCCTCGTCTTTCCGGCGGAGGCCGGGACCTCGGGAGGCGATAGCGCCCACTCGCCTGAGGTCCCGGCCTGCGCCGGAAAGACGCAAGCACCATCGTCCCTCGACTTCGCTCGGGACTAAGGCACCTTTCGGCGCTAGATCCGCCATCCATGAGGATCATTGCCGGCAAATGGCGGGGCCGCACCATTGCGGCTCCGCCTTCGCTTTCCACCAGGCCGACCGCCGACCGCACCCGCGAGACGCTCTTTTCGATGCTGGTCAGCCGGCTCGGCAGCTTCGAGGAGCTGCGCGTCGCCGACCTGTTCGCAGGAAGCGGCGCACTGGCCTTCGAAGCCCTGTCGCGCGGCGCCGCCCACGCCACCCTGGTCGAGACCGATGCTGCGGCGCGGCGGGCGATCGCCGCCAATGCGGGTAAGCTGGGGGCCGAGGTCGAGCTGCTCGCCTCCTCGGCGCTCCGGCTGCCGGCCGCCGCCAGGCCCTATGACCTCATCCTCGCCGACCCGCCCTATGCGCCGGGCTCCGGCGAAGCGGTCCGCGCGGCGGTCGAGGCGGCCGGCTGGTTGGCGCCCGGCGGCTGGCTGGCGATCGAAACCGAGCGCGGCGACAAGGTAACGGCCGGCAGCCTCACCCTCGATGCCGAACGCGACACCGGCCGCGCCCGACTGACCCTGCTCCGGGGCTAGCGGTCGCTACTTGAGGGACTTGGGCTGCGGCTTGGCCGGGGCCGGTGCCGCGTCTGCCTTCTTCGCCCCGCCGCTGCCGAGCTCCTTCAGCAATCGTGCGCCGATCGCCGCGGCGGCGGCCTTGCCGGCCTTCCTCGCGCTGTCGGCCGACTTGACCGCCGCCGGATCGCGGGCGCCCGCCTCCGCGACGGCCGCCACCGCCGCCAGCGCACCCGCCGCCAGCAGTTCGGAGACGAGCGGATGATCGGCGAGGCGGGACAGGGCTTCGAGCGGATGCGGACGCGAGATCTCGGCCTTGTGAGCGGCCTTCTTGCCGCCCTTCTTCTCGGCCTTAATTTTCTTCGGCTTGGTCGCGTCGGGCCCGTCGCCCTTGCGGATCTTCTTCGGCTTCTTGTCCTTGGCCATTTGCTGATCCCCTGTTTCGTTACGGCATACGACGCATATCGGCATCGGCATAGGGGACGGCAAGCGCGCAGGCGGTCGCCGTCTCGCTGTCGAGCCAGGTCGCGACGTCGGCCGGCCGCAGCATGACCGGCATCGCCTTGGGGTGGACCGCCCCTACGACCGTGTTGGGCTCGCAGGTGAGGAAAGCCATGTATGGCACCCCGCCCTCGCCCGGACGCCACAGCCCGGCAAAGGCGAACAAAGGCTCGGCCTCCTCGTGCAGCCCGAACCAGACCTTGCGCTTGGAGCCCTTTTCACCCTCCCATTCGCAGAAGCGGGTGACCGGCACCACGCACCGCCGGTCAGGCCGGTTGAGCGCGCTCCGCCAGAAGGGGCTGGCGAGGTTGCGGATGTTGGTCACCGGCCGCCCGCCGGCCGCCGCCGGTCCGGGGAAGCCCCATTCCATCAGCTCCAGCTTCAGTCCGCCGCCGGTATCGCGGCGAAGCACCGGCGCAGGCTTGCCGGGGTAGATCTCGCCGAACGGCGGCAGGTTGCCGCGATCACCCTCGAAGGCGCCGAACAGCCGCTTCATCTCGTCGACGCTGGCGGTCATGGAATAGAGATTGCACATTCTCTCGCGTCACCTCGTCGAAGCTCAGAACTCGTCTCGCCGTTAACGGCTTATCCCTCGCTTAACCCTTCCGACCATTGCGGGCCCGTTCAGGTTGAAAGGACCAGAACCCTACCAGCGATACCGCAACGAGACAGGAGAAGACGAGATGCGGAATTTGATGATGGCTGCCGCTGCAGCGACCCTGGCCGTCCCGGCAGCGACCCTGACCATGCCGACCGCCGCCGAGGCCAAGCAGCGCTATTATAGCGGCAAGACCTGGTACGACGGCCGCGGCCGCCTGCGCTGCAAGCGCAACAATGGCACCACCGGTTTGATCGTCGGCGCTGCCGGCGGTGCGCTGATCGGCCGTGCGATCGATACCCGCGGAAGCCGCGTGACCGGCACCATCGTCGGTGCCGCCGCCGGCGCCCTCCTCGGCCGCGAAGTCGAGCGCAGCCGCAAGCGTTACATCTGCCGCTAAGGCAAGGCCGCTCCCCCGCCCGTCGGCGGGGGAGCTATCCTAGTGTATTGACACTCTAGCACACCCTCCCTAGCCTGCCCGGCAACAGGGAGGTGTTTCCATGTACACGCAGAACGACCTCGACGAAGCCGTGGCGGCGGGCGCGATCACGCCCGAGTCGGCCACCGCGCTTCGGGCCTTCGTCGACCATCAGCGCAATACGCCTGCCGTCGACGAGGAGCATTTCCGGCTAATCACCGGCTTCAACGACATCTTTGTCTCGATCGCCGCCGCCATCCTGCTCTTCGCCATGGGCTGGATCGGGCAGAGCATTGGCCAGAATCTCGGGCTGGTGATCGAGAGCGAAGGCCCCTCCCCGCTCGCGCCCGCCCTCGTCGCCGGCACCGCCTGGGGCCTCGCGCTCTTCTTCACCGCCAGGCGGCGCATGGCGCTGCCCTCGATCCTGCTGCTGCTCGCCTTCGTCGGCGGCACGGTCGCGACCGTAGGGTTCGCGCTGATCTTCGGCATCGGCCAGACCCGTTTCGAGGGCGAAGGATCCGAGTGGCTGGCGGGCCTGGTCGGGGCAACCGCCGCCAGTGCCGGTGCGATTGCCGCCTTCCTCCACTGGAAGCGCTTCCGCGTGCCGATCACCGTCGCCGCCGGTGCCGCCTCCGTGGCGGGCATCGTCGTCGCCCTCATCGCCGCCGCCATCGGCGACATTCCGGCGCTCGAGACTATCATCCTCTCGACCGTCCTGCTCCTCGGTGTCGGGGTCTTCCTGTACGCCATGCGCTGGGACAGCTCGGACCGAGCGCGGATCACCCGCCGGTCGGACGTCGCCTTCTGGCTCCACTTGCTGGCGGCGCCGATGATCGTCCATCCGATCTTCACCCTGCTCGGCCTCAACGACGGCGACGCCACCATCGGCGAAGGCCTGGCGGTGGTCGCCATCTATGTCGCGCTCGGCCTCGCCGCGCTCGCCATCGACCGCCGCGCCCTGCTCGTCTCTGCGCTCGCCTACGTGCTCTACGCCTTGAACGAGCTGTTCGAGCAGTTCGGCGCGGTCAGCCTCAACATCGCGCTGACGGCGCTGGTGATCGGCTCGGCCCTGCTGCTGCTGTCGGCCTTCTGGCACCAGGCCCGGTCGGCGATCGTCACCAAGCTGCCGCTGGCCTTGCGCGGCTACCTGCCGCAGCTCAGTCCGACACCAGCTTGATCAGTCGCCGTTCGAGCGGGGCCAGGACCAAGCCAAGTTCCTGGCCTCGCTTGAGCACGGCGCCATGCTCTCCGACCAATGCCCACGCCCCTTGCTTCATGCGAAGCGAGGGGCGTTTTTCGATGCGGATCTCGGGCCGCTCGGCCGAGCGGCGGAACGCGGCGAAGCTGGCGAGGTCGGGCGCGAACTGCATCGCATAGTCGCGCCAGTGGCCGGCCGCGACCATCCGTCCGTAGAGATCGAGGATGCGCTGCAGCTCGATCCGGTCGAAGCTGACGACGGCCTTCCGGTCGATACGCGCCGGAAAGGGGGTGACACTGCTCACGCGGTCCTGCTCTCCGGCTGTTCCTTGGCGCGCGCCTTGAGTTGGCGAAGTTCGCTACGCAGCTCCTCCATCTCCTCTTCCATCGTCGCCAGCCGCGCGCGGATCGGATCGATGTCCTCGCCGCACGGCGTGCCATAGGGGACGAAGCCTGGACTGTAGTGGACGAGGTCGACCGGCACCGGCCGCGCGGGGATTCCGACCACGGTCGTCCGGGGCAGCACGTCCTTGGTCACCACGCTGTTCGACCCGACCCTTGCGCCCTCGCCAAGCGTGATCGGCCCCAGGATCTGCGCGCCCGACCCGATCACCACATTGTCCTCCAGTGTCGGATGGCGCTTGCCGCCGACTCCGGTCGAGGGATTGGTCCCGCCGAGCGTCACATTCTGGTAGATGGTGACATTGTCGCCGATGTCGGCCGTTTCCCCGATCACGGTGAAGCCATGGTCGATGAAGAAGTTGCGGCCGATCCGCGCACCCGGGTGGATGTCGATCCCGGTCATGAACCGGCTGAAGTGATTGACCAGCCGCGCGAGCCAGCTCAGCCGCCCGATCCACAGCCAGTGGGCGATGCGGTGGTAGAGCAGCGCCCACGCGCCGGGATAGAGGATGACGTCCCACCGGCTGCGCGCCGCGGGATCACGTTCCTTCACACTGTCCAGATAATCGAAGAGAGCCAGGCGCAACGAGACGCGTCCTTGGGTTATGACTGTTGGGCGTGAATGTAAGTCTTTCCGGCGCGGTTGCAAAGAAAGGGCATGGATCGCCACTAGGCGCGGGTCATGTGCTGAGGCATGGCATGGTCCGCGACCAACGACGACAGGGGCCGACCTTATCCTCGCCGAGCTTGCTGCCGACCCTTCCGTCCTGCTCCCCTTCGTCCTGATCGGTTTCGCCGCACAGCTGATCGATGGCGCGCTCGGCATGGCCTATGGCGTGATCAGCTCTACCCTGCTCGTCTCCATGGGCGTTCCACCCGCCGCGGCCAGCGCCGGGGTCCATACCGCCGAGACCTTCACCACCGGCATCAGCGCGATCAACCATGTCGCCCACCGCAACGTCGACTGGCGCCTGTTCGCGCGGCTGGTCATCCCGGGCGTGATCGGCGGCGTGATCGGCGCCTATCTTCTCAGCAACATCCATGCCGAGGTCGCCCGGCCGATCGTGCTCGGCTATCTTGCTCTGCTCGGCATCGTCCTGCTCTGGCGCGGCTGGACCCACCGCCACGTCGCCCGGCAGCCGAAGATCGTCGCCCCGCTCGGGCTTGTCGGCGGCTTCCTCGACGCGGCCGGCGGCGGCGGTTGGGGGCCGGTCGTGACCTCCAACCTGATGGTCCAGGGGTCCGAGCCGCGCTACACGATCGGCACCGTCAACACGGCCGAATTCTTCCTCACCCTCACCATCTCGCTGACCTTCCTGCTGACCATCGGCCTGGAGGCCTTCAGCATCGCGGTGCTCGGCCTGCTGCTCGGCGGAATGCTTGCGGCGCCGCTGGGCGCCATCGTCGTCAAGAGGGTGGAGCCCGACAAACTGCTGGTCATCGTCGGCCTGATCCTCACCGCCACCAGCGCCTTGGGCCTGTACCGGCTGCTGGCCGCCTGACCCTTTCGGCCAAGGAACCCCTCCTCCCCTGATGCGCTCGTCATGGCTCACAGCGGAGACCCCCATGCTCGACACCGACCAGCGCCCGTCCGACAGCGCCATCCAGGCCCGCCAGCGGGAGATGGCGGCCGAGCACATCCTCTTCCAGGTCGTCCAGCATGTCGAAGCCCAGCACCCCGGCCTGATCGACCGGATCGACGCCAGCCTCGACCATCTCGGCGATCCGGCGAAGGACGGCACGGGCGACGACGAGGCCGTCAGGGAAATCGCGCGCCGCTTTCTGGCCAGCGCCCGCAAGGCCTAGTTCGGGCTCGCCTCCTGCAGACAGGCCCTGGCCGGCGAGCAACTCAGGTGCTTGCGCATCATCTCGCGGGCAAGTTCGATCGTCTCGCACGGCGCCGTCTCGTCGATCCTCAGGATGGTCGCCGGTACCGGCTCCATCCGGACGACCATGTCGAGAAAGGTGTCGAGGAAGGGACGCGGCCCGTGCATTCCGTTTAGTGCCGCTCCATTCCAGCGGATCGCGCCGTCGCTGCTTGCCTGGATCAGGTTGCGTGGACCTTCCACCGCTGCGCGATCGATGATCCGGAAGTCAGCTGGCATCACCCCGCACTGGGTCGGCGGCGATGATGCTGGCCTGCGCTCCGGCGCAGCTCCCCCGGCCGAAGCGCCGAAGCCCGACAGCATGGCGAGCATCAGCAGGGGAGATGATCGATATGTTTGCATGAGGAACCTCCGGATCTCGGTTCGCGGGCTCGGGCGAGGGTCGTCAGAAGTGCCGGTACGCCTCGTTCCCGACGAAACCCAGACGCGTCAGTTCCGCCCTCTTGGCCCGTACCAGCACCTCGTCGACCGCTCCGTAAGGCGCCCTCGGCGCCGGCTGCAGCTGGAGCTCGGGCGCGCTCGGCATCTGCGCCATGCGCTCGAACAGGGTGGTCAGCTGCGGGGCACCGGCCGGCTCGCCGTTGAACAGATACTGCCCGCCCTCGGTCACCACCACCTTGTTGCGCAGCGGGTCGGGCTGCCATTCGGTCCGGTCGGACGGCAGGTCGAGCTTCACCGCATGGCTCTGCGGCGGAATGGTGATGATGAACATGACCAGCAGCACCAGCATGATGTCGATCAGCGGCGTGGTGTTGAGCTCCATCATCGGCTCGGAAGCGGCGGCGGCGGGAAGGGTCATGCTGGCCATGCTTGCACCTCATACGCGAGAGACAATGTAACGTCTCATGGAACGGAGCACATGGCAAGCTGTCCTACACGCCTCATTTCCGGTACAGGGTTTCTGCCCGGCAAGCGCCGGAAGATGGCAAAGTGGACGAAGTGGACGCTATGGCTTTTTCGTCGAACATGGCCTTTGTCCGCGTGAACGCCTAAAGGCTCGCCCATGCATTTCCTCGACCAGGCCAAGATCTTCGTCCGTTCGGGCGCGGGTGGCCCCGGCGCCGTTTCCTTTCGCCGCGAAAAGTACATCGAATATGGCGGACCCGACGGCGGCAACGGCGGCAAGGGCGGCGATATCGTGTTCGAGGCCGTCCACGGCCTCAACACGCTCATCGACTTCCGCTACACCCAGCACTTCCGGGCGCCCCGCGGCAAGGGCGGAGCCGGCTCCAACCGCAGCGGCGCTTATGGCGACGATCTCGTCATCAAGGTGCCCGTCGGCACCCAGATCCTCGCCGACGACGAGGAGCGCACCCTGCTCGCCGACCTGACCGAGGAGGGCCAGCGCATCTCCTTTCTCAAGGGTGGTGACGGCGGACGCGGCAATGCCAGCTACAAGACCTCCACCAACCGCGCTCCGCGCCAGCACCAGAAGGGCTGGCCGGGCGAGGAGATGTATGTCTGGCTGCGGCTGAAGCTGCTCGCCGACATCGGCCTCGTCGGCCTGCCCAATGCCGGCAAGTCGACCTTCATCAATGCCGTCACCAATGCCGACGCCAAGGTCGGCGCCTATGCCTTCACCACGCTTCGCCCGCAGCTCGGCGTCGTCAGTCACAAGGGCCGCGAGTTCGTCGTCGCCGACATCCCCGGCCTGATCGAGGGCGCGGCGGAGGGTGCCGGCATCGGCGACCGCTTTCTCGGCCATATCGAGCGCACCCGGGTCCTCCTCCACCTGATCGACTGCAATGACGAGGATGTCGCCACCAGCTATCGCATCGTCCGCGACGAACTGGACGCCTATGGCGCCGGGCTCGAGGACAAGGCGGTGGTCGTCGCGCTGAACAAGGTCGACACCATCGACGCCGAACTGATCGAAGCGCTGTCGGCTGAGCTGGCGGAGGAAAGCGGCTTTCCCGTCTTCGCCCTCTCCGCCGCCGCCGAGATCGGCCTCGAGCCGGTGCTCGATGCCCTCGCCGAACATCTCGACGCGCCCGGCGGCGAGGACGAAGCGGAGGAGGAGGCCGAGGCCGGCGCAACCAAGGCCTGGTCGCCGCTGTGAAGCTCGCCATTACCGGGGGGACCGGGTTCGTCGGCGCGCGGCTGTTGGCGCTCGCCGTAGAAGCCGGCCACGACGTGACCGCCCTCACCCGCCGCTCGCAGAATGAGCGGCGCGGAGTCACCTGGGTCCAGGGCTCGCTCGACAATCGCCCGGCCCTCAAACGGCTGGTCGAAGGAGCGGACGCAGTCATCCACGTCGCAGGAGTCATCAGTGCGCCCGACGCCGCCGGCTTCGAGGCGGGCAATGTCGCCGGGACCCTGTCCGTCCTCGCCTCGGCCACCGCTGCCGGCGTGCACCGCCTGGTCCATGTGTCGACCCTCGCCGCCCGCGAGTCCGGTCTGTCGCTCTACGGCGCGTCCAAGGCCAAGGCCGAGGAACTGGTGATGAGCAGCGGCCTCGACTGGGCCATTGTCCGCCCCCCCGCCGTCTACGGCCCCGGCGACCGCGAGACGCTCGAACTGTTCAAGGCCGCGCGCCTCGGGCTGGTCCCGCTGCCGCCCGCTGGCCGGCTCAGCCTCCTCCACGCCGACGATCTGTCCCGCCTGCTGCTCGCCCTTGCCGAGCCGGATGCGCCCGCCAAGATCCTCTATGAACCCGATGACGGGCGCGAGGGCGGCTGGAGCCACCGTGAGTTCGCCGCCGCACTCGCCACCGCGCAGGACCGCCGCGCGGTGGCCCTTTCGGTGCCTGCCGCGATCATCCGCTTGGGCGCGCGGATCGACCGGCTGGTCCGGCGCAATGGCGCCAAGCTCACCCCCGACCGCGCCGCCTATTTCTGCCATCCCGACTGGACGGTCGATCCCGCCCGCCGTCCGCCAGCAGACCTGTGGTCACCCGCGATCGATACGCCGGCTGGGCTCGAAGACACCGTCAGCTGGTACGAGCGACAGGGCTGGCTCTGATCTCAACCCTTCGCCTTATAGCCGGCCACCGCACCGAGCAGGAAGGCGGTCATCAGCGCCAGGGACACCTTCCCGCCCGGGTCGGTCCAGCCAAAATAGGTCGGTCCGACCAGGAACAGCCCAAGGAAAATGGCAGTCGCGAGATAGGCCATTTGGACGCACTCCCCACGCCGGCATCTGACAACCGGCCCCCGCACAGCATCGCCCCCAAATGCTTGCTAGACTCTTATCCCTTCTTCATAGGCGCCTTGTCAAAACGAGCCGCAGCGGGAGCGAAAAAGGCATGAAGGCACGTGTACTGGTCACGCTGAAGTCCGGCGTGCTCGATCCCCAGGGCAAGGCCATCCACCACGCGCTGGAAGGCCTCGGCTTTGGCGGCGTCAACGACGTGCGTGCTGGCAAGCTGATCGAACTCGACCTCGACGATGGCAGCGACGATGCCGTCATCGAGGAGATGTGCCGCAAGCTCCTCGCCAATACCGTGATCGAGAACTTCCGCATTGAGCGGCTCGGCTGATGCGGACCGCGGTCCTCGTCTTCCCCGGCTCCAACTGCGACCGGGACCTCGCCGTAGCCCTGGAGCGGGCGACCGGCCGTAAGCCGGACATGGTATGGCACCGCGAGACCGCCTTGCCTGAGGGCATCGACCTGATCGGCGTCCCCGGCGGCTTCTCCTATGGCGACTATCTGCGCTCGGGCGCGATGGCCGCGCGCTCGCCGATCATGCAGGCAGTCATCGAGGCCGCCGGTCGCGGCATACCGGTGCTCGGAATCTGCAACGGTTTCCAGGTGCTGACCGAGGCGGGGCTGCTGCCCGGCGCCCTGATGCGCAACGCCAACCTGACCTTCGTCTGCAAGGACGCCGACCTGACGGTCGCCAACAACCAGACCATCTTCACCCGCGGCTATGATGCCGGGGAGGCGATCACCATTCCCGTTGCCCATCACGACGGCAACTATCAGGCGGATGCCGAGACGCTCGCCCGCCTCGAGGGCGAGGGCCGCGTCGCCTTTCGCTATGCCTGCACCGTCAACGGCTCGGCCAACGACATCGCGGGCATCGTCAACGATGCCGGCAACGTGCTCGGCATGATGCCGCATCCCGAGCGCGCGGCCGAGGCGGCGCACGGCAACGAGGATGGCCGGCGGCTGTTCGAAAGTCTGATCGGTGCGTTCGAGCGCGCCTAGCGGCCGCGCGGGGTGATGTCGCGGCAGCCGGTCGTGGCGGGCGGCATGGCGCAGAGGAAGATGCGGTCGGGGCCGGGCTGGTCGATGACCACTGTCCGCCGCTCTAGCGTCATCGGGTTGGTGAGGATGATGATCCGCGCCGCATGCGCCGGAGTCGCGGCACCAAACATGGCCAGCAGTGCAAGCGATAGAACAGAAGCTACGCGCATTGGACACCCCCTGTCCTATTTTCCTAATACACTCCCGCGCGGCTGAACAGTGGATGAATGCTTGAGCCCCGCGCCGACTCTCCCTAGCGAGGGCGCGGGCGCCCGTAGCTCAGCTGGATAGAGCACGTGCCTTCTAAGCTCGTGGTCGCAGGTTCGAATCCTGCCGGGCGCGCCACTCCTGTGTCCTACAGCCTTTAGGCTGCTCCGGAGCCTTAGAAGGTTGCTCCTGAAAAGGAGGCCTCTTGATCGGCCGGGCCGGCCAGCAACGTGGTGGAGAGGAACCGCTGCATCTACTGTACCAGGCCGCTGATACCACTCGAAGCTGAGGAAGACCGCCGTAATCCCTCCTTCGAGCACATCATTCGTACTCGCTCGGGCGAAGCGGCGATTGATGGCGAAGCTTCAATCCTTCAGCTGGTCGCTGATTGCTTGGGGAATAAGGAGGTTGCTTGGAAGCTGAGCCTCCAGTCACAATAGACCGCAAGCCTTAAGATCATCTTCGTGGAGCTCGACATGTATGACAGAACATGCGGTTATGTTGGCGGCACTGCGGGTACATAAACCCGTTCAGTTGACTTGACGGCAACTTCTGAGCGCCGCCGTCTTCCATGACCCACTTGCTGACGCTCAGGCTCGCTCTGCCGGTTCCCAAATGCGGACTTTAGTTCATTGGGCCGGTGGCGGCCGAGAAGACCCATTCTCGGCCGCTGACGCCTGGCTTCCTGCCGCCCCTAGGCGGACGATCGTTCATCGAGCGAGGCTGCGGTCGGGAGACCATGATCACTCATACCCCTTTGCTGAAGAGAAGGCCGGAAGCGCCATCCTTAGTTCAACCGCGCATCTGCGAGCGAATGTTGTGCAGGCGCTGCTCAGCTGCCACCACCTTGCTCTGATCCCCGTCTTCTCGCAGAGCGTCGACGGCACGCTCCATTGCCTTCGCAGCCTCTCGAAGAGGAGCACTGGCGTAGGCGCCCCTCCGCTTCAGCTTTGCAAAGACCTCATGGTCGGATGCCAGATTCTCTAGGGCGCCGGCGAAATTGGCCGCGGGCTCATTGTACCAGGCGAGCTCCACTAGCTCCTGGTGGATGGCAATCGCTTCGCTCAGGTCGCTGCGACACTGGCTCTTCTCATCCTTCGTAAGCTTGCCGGCTTGGATGACCTGATCGCTGTACGTAACCAGCGCTTGAGCAAGCCCATCTCTCGCTTCGAAGGCTTTATCGCCGAGCGCATCGATGTCTGTCACGGCGAGGCGATACCTCCGCGCCAACTTGGACAGATTGTCCTGCTCAACGACCTTGTGGGTGGTCTCAGCGTCCTTGATCGGCCCGGACACTGGCAAGTCGTTCAGCGCTGCGGACAGGGAAGCAAGAGCGGCTGGCCGGTAGGGCTTCCGCTCGGGCAACGCGTTAGCTGGAGCATGCCAGCGCCGGATTGCTGGTGCAGATACCTGCCACAGCTGAGTTGGTCCTTGCCGCCCCTTCTTCAGCCAATGAGTGGGCCCGCCCGAAGGCGCCTTCTCGTTGATCAACGGGGCAAGCGGGTCAGGCGCAAATGCCTGGATGCGAGAGCCCTTTTCGATGTCGAGGCGAAGGCCCGCATCCTTGGCTCCCTTCAAGACCCATGCGAGCGCCCCGTCGGAAAGCCCACGAATATCCCCGCCGCCACCAACCGAGCCATGAGTGCCCGGAAACCAACGCTCCTGGTACGGCGCATCCGGGTCCGAAGCTGCGAAACCTTTAGCCGCGTTAAGATCGGTCAGATCGCCCCACGGCTCAGGCGGAAAGAGCGCGCGCGCTTCATCGATCGCCACGGCATGCCGGGCTCTCTCGACGAAGCTGGTCAAACCAGCATCATGAAAGCGATGCTTTCGATTGAGCATGCCGCTAAGCGGAACGACCTTTGGCACGCCGAGTGCACTTACAGTAGCGAGATCGTCCGCAAGCTCTGTAGCTCGGTCGACATAGCCGAGCCCGCAAACAAGGAAAGGTTTCTGACCCTCAGTGAGGCCGGGAGTTCACTCGGCTTGAAGCAGTCTCGGCTTGCCTAACGAAGTGCCTGTCGACCTGACCAATTGTGATCGCGAGCCGATCCACATCCTTGGGGCGATACAGCCGATCGGCTTCCTGCTCGCGCTGACCGCCGATTGGATCGTCGCCCGCGCCTCGGCGAATGTGAGTGACTTCCTTGGCCGATCGCCAGAGCAGCTGATCGGCGAGCCCTTGGCCACCTTCTTGTCGGCCAAGGTCATGCATGACCTGCGCAACCGCACGGCCATGCTTCGCGGGGCCTCCTTGCCATTCCGATTTCACGCGCTCCGCGCGATTACGTGGTGCTGTTCCGCTCCGAGCTCGTGCGCTCCGTGCGGTGGGCTGAGCGGGCTGCGAAGCTCACTGGGCAATTGCTGGCATTCTCTCGACGGCAAGCACTTAGGCCCGAGGTCTTCGATGCTGGCGAGCGCCTCGAGGCAGTGAAAGACATGCTTCGTACGGTCGTCGGTGCTCGGGTGGTCCTCACCACCGGAGCGGACTGCGAGAATTGCTATATTGAAGCAGATCTCTCGCAATTCGAGACAACGCTCGTAAACCTAGCGGTGAATGCGCGGGATGCGATGGACGCTGCGGGTAATCTCAGCATCAAGGTGAGGCCTGCGGACAGAGTGCCGGGTGTGCGAGGACATGCGCCTGCTTCCGGCAAATTTGTCGCGGTCTCTGTCGCTGACACGGGGTGCGGCATTGCATCCTTGTGGTCGAAGATAACGAACAAGTAGGTTCGTTTTCTACTCAACTCATCTCTGAGCTCGGCTTCGATACCACCTGGGCACCAAGCGCCAACGAGGCACTAAAGCTGTTGGACGAGAACGGTGACGGCTATGCGGCCGTTTTCTCTGATGTTGTCATGCCCGGAATGAACGGCGTGCAGCTCGGCCTCGAACTTCGGCGTCGCGCGCCTGGTCTGCCGGTCATCCTGACGAGCGGCTACAGTCAGGTTCTTGCGCAAGAGGGTAGCCATGGGTTCCAGCTTCTGCAGAAGCCTTACTCCATCGAAGAGCTCAATCGCGTGCTGACGAAGGTCACTCGGGAGAGCGCCGGGTCAGCTTGGCCGAATAGAGCGTAGCTGGACGTCTGCTTGTGGGTCTTGGAATCTGTGGCTTGGACGTCGGCGTTGGGCGCTAAGCAGACCCTAGCGGATCACTGCACGGAAATTTCTTTATGATCTGAGTGCCCAATTCTATCATGCCGGGCGCGCCAATATTCATCCGTCATCGACAATACGCCTTGCCAAGGAGATTAGGCGAAGCGACACCGTTCGTCGCAGATGATGTCGCGGAAGCGCAACAAAACCGAAAGCCGGCCGTTTACCCAGCGTTCATCCAGTCCGGCTCTCCGGTCCGGTCCAGTTGCGGGTAATGACCATGAAAATGAACCAGCAGAAGCGGTATCTGGTGTTGCTCTCGTCGGCCGGCCTGCTTGCCGCCGCCGCAGGCTTTGGTGCCTACGCGGTTCCGACGGGCGCCGAAGAGGCCAAGGCCGAGTCACCCGACGTTGCCGGCCTCCTTGGCCAGCGATCGCCCGGCATGCGCATGGCGGGCGCCGAGACCAACAAATATGGTCCGATCCCGGCCACGGCCATCACGCCCATCTCCGCGCCGCGTCCGCAGGTACTCAGCGAGCGCGACGGTCCCGAGCAGAAAATCGCCATGGCGCCTCCCGAAGTGCTCGCGCCTCCCCCGGCGATCGGAGCGGCTCAGGCGCCGGTTCCGCCAACCGCGACCGCCCCCGCCGCCGTTCCCGCGGCTGCCGTTCCGGTGGCCGTGGCTTCGGCATCGGGCATCGGGCTCGCGGCCTTGCTGCCGGCCATCCCCGCGGCCATCGCGATCGGCTCGGGTGGTGGTGGCGGCCAGGGGTCCAGCAGCTTCGCGCCGGCCGTCCCGGAACCGCAGACCTGGATGATGATGATCACCGGCTTCGGCCTGCTCGGGCTCGCCCTGCGGCGCCGGCGGCGGCAGGAGCGTGGGGCGCATCGGTCGGCGACTCCCCAGCTCGCCTGACACCGGCGTGAGAGGGACATCGGTCCCGGCGCTGCTGGCCGCGGCGGCGATGCTGTTCGTCACGGCCTGCCGAAGCGAGCCGGAACCGCAAGCCGCGCCGGCCCAGCCGCTTTATTCGATGGACCGCGTGACGCTGCCCGAAGCGCAGGTCCTGCCCGCGCTTTCCGCCGCCACCCCGAATGCGCGCCCGATTGCCAGCCTGCTCAACGTGCCGCTGGCGATGCGCTACGGCGACTGGCGCTGGAACGAGGACAAGGTCCCGCCGGGCGAGATCTGGATCCTGGTCGACCTTTCCGCGCAGACCATGTCGGTGTTCCGCGGCGCGCATGAGATCGGCACCGCGGTCACCCTCTATGGGGTGGACCGCAAGCCGACCCCGACCGGGCGCTTCACCGTGCTTGAGAAGCGCAAGGACCATGTCTCCAACCTCTACAACGCCCCCATGCCGTACATGATGCGGCTGACCATGGACGGCGTCGCCATCCATGGCAGCGACGTTCGCGCGGGCGCAGGCACGCATGGCTGCCTCGGGGTGCCGGAGGATTTCGGCGCCAAGCTGTTCGAGCAGGTGAAAGCCGGGACCGAGGTGCTGATCCTGCAGGACGCTCGGGGAACCTCTGTCCGCCAGGCCCAGGCAGCCTGAGGTGAGCGCAACCGCGGCAGTCGCCCGCCAGACCGGTACAGCCGCTGAGCGACCTTGGGCGATGTTCGCCGTTGCGGCGGGCGTGGCGGTCCTGCTCGTCCCGACGGTCGTGACCCTTGGCAGGACTCACTGGACCACCGAGAACGGCGCGCACGGACCACTGATTCTGGCCTCTGCTCTGTGGTTGTTCTGGCGAGAGCGGCAGAAGATCAGCTGGCGGCCGGGGAGCGTCTCAAGCGCATGGCTCCTTTTCCTCGTTCCGCTGCTGCTTACCTACGTCGCGGGACGGGTCCTCGACATGGTCGGGACGGAGAGCGCCGCGCTCTACCTCATCCTTATCCTCCTCGGTTTCTTCTACTGGGGAGCGCCCGTGATGCGGCGGCTATGGTTCGCGGTCCTCTACGCGGGCTTCCTGGTCAAGCCGCCCGAAGGTCTCGTCGCCGACGTCACCAGTCCGCTCAAGGTGTGGCTTTCCGACGTCGCCGTCGATCTCCTGCACGCCGCCGGCTATCCCGTCGGCAACAGCGGCGTGCTGATCCAGATTGCGCAATACGAACTGCTGGTGAAGCAGGCCTGCGCCGGGCTTGGCTCGCTGGTCACCTTGCTCGCCATCGGCCTTCTTACCGTCCACCTTATGAAGCCGGAGGGATGGCGGCGGAAGGCCGTGCTGATAGCCAGCATCATTCCGATCGCCATCCTCGCCAACCTTCTCCGCATCCTGATCCTCATCCTCCTTACCTTTCACGCCGGAGACGGGATCGCGCAGGGCTTCGCGCACGATCTCGCCGGCCTGTTCACCTTCACCCTGTCGATCGCGGGCATGTTCGCGGTCGAAGCCATGCTTCGGCGCGGCAGTGCGGTGCGGGCATGATCGGCAGCCGGCGCGAATTCCTGGTCGCTGCGGGATGCGGGGCTGCGGCCCTTGGGGGCGGACTGATGTCGTCGCGCGGGGTCAAAGCGCCGGAAGACCTAGGCGTGCCGGTCGAGCAGCTGCTTCCCGAGCAGCTCGGCGAATGGCGGTTGGAACCGCGCTCCGACCTCCTCATCCCGCGCGGGGACTCGGAGGAAGAGGCGGTCTACGACCAGCTTCTCACCCGGGTCTATTCCAGCGGTGCAGCGCCGCCAGTAATGCTGCTGATCGCCTACGGCAGCAGCCAGACCGGAACGACCCAGCTCCACCGGCCGGAGGTATGCTACCCCGCCGCCGGCTTTGCGCTCGAGGATCGCCCGGCCGTGCAGCTGCCGATCAGCAGGGACGCCGCCGTCGAGGCTCGCACCATGACCGCAAGAACGTCTGGCCGCATCGAGCAGATCCTCTACTGGAGCCGTATCGGTCGCGACTTCCCGGTCAGCGCGCTCGGCCAGCGCTGGTCCCTGCTTCGGCAGGCGGCCAGCGGCGGCGTGCCGGACGGCGCGCTGGTGCGAATGTCGACGATCATGCTCGATTACCGGGCAGCCCTCCCAGTCCTCACCGGCTTCGCCAGGAAGCTGCTGGAACTACCGGGCCCGGCCCGTCGCTTGCTGACCGGAGTGGATCAGGGAGCGGGCGGTTGATGCGGGCGGCGGAAGAGGAAGTGGCGGACGTAGCCGAGAACGAGCAGGATCAGCAGCGCCGCGGCAAGACCATGCCCCTCGTTGCCGAGCCAATTGGCGACCGCGCAGCCGGCCGACGGCACCAGATAGTGGAACAGCCGGTCGTCGTCATGCTCGACGTCAACCGAGCGGGACAGGAACAGCGTGACCAGACCGGCGAAGATGAAGACCGTCACCCAGTCCCAGATCGTTTCCATGCGCCCCTCTTCCTTTGACAGGATGAACGGCAGGCGCCGCACATGGTTGCTTGTCACGAGCGTCGCGCCGCTGCTCGCGCTGGCGGGCTGCAGCGGCGATGCGCCCTCGGGCCAGGTGATCGCCACCGTCGACGGCTCGGAAATCACCCTTGCCGAACTGAACGAGGAAGCCCGAACCCGCAATCTCGACGTCGCCGCGGACCGCGCCCTGCGCGACGTACTGCTGCGCGAGCTGATCGAGCGCAGGCTGCTGGTCGCCGAGGCGCGCCGCCGCAAGCTCGACCGAACGCCCGAGCACATCCTAGCCCGGCGCCGATGGGAGGAGATTGCGCTGGGCCAGCAGCTTCTCCAGGCCGCGGCGAGGGAGAAGGGCCAGGTGCCGGAAGCGGAACTTGCACGCTTTGCCAGCGAGCACCCGCAATGGTTCGCCGACCGGGCGATGATCACCGCCGACGTTGCCGCGGTTCCCGCCACCATCCCGCAGCCGTTGCGGCAGGCGCTCGGGCAGGCGACCAGCCGCGAAGCGATGGAGCGGCTGCTCGTACAGGGAAATGTGCAGGCACGCTGGACCCGCCAGGAGTGGGACAGCGCAGCACCTCCGTCCGGCCTCGAACAGCTGCCGGGATCCGGTCCCTTCGCGGTCGAGCAGGACGGGCAGTTGGTCATCGGGACGGTCGTTGCCCGCCGGCCGACCCCGGTCCCGCCCGAACAACGGCTACAGCTTGCCCGCGCCATGATTGAACGGCAGCGCGCGGAGGAAGCGATGACCCGCATTCTCCAGCAGGCCCGGTCGAAGGCCGACATCTCGCTCCAGCCCACGTCCGCCGAGAGGCCTTGACGCAAAGGCGAGATCCGACACGCCAAAAGGCGAGTTCCGCCTGTCTTCTACTCAGAACCGTTCGCAACCTCGCACGTTGGCTCGTGACGGAACTGGTACGTGCGCCCTGCATTTCCGTAGCAGCGCTCCGCGTCCCAGGAGCGTCGGACTACTTTCGTTCGACTCCACCATGCCTGCCTCCGTACGAGGGCGGCCGACGCGCAAGGAGATTTCATGGTCAGTTCCGCCGCGCCGCAAAGGGTACTTCACCCGGTGCACGCCATCCTTCTTGCCTCGAGCCTGCCGCTTTTTCTCGGCGCCATGCTGGCGGACTGGGCCTACTCCTCGACGCAAGTGGTGCAGTGGATCAACTTCGCCGCCTGGCTGAACGCCGGCGCCATGATCTTCGCCGGAGCGGCGCTGCTTTGGGCGGCGATTGATTTTTTCCGGGCGGACGTGCGCCGTGACCGACGCTCCATATTCTATGTCGTGGTGCTGCTGGCGACCGTCGTTCTCGGCTTCGTCACCGCCCTCATCCACGGCAAGGACGCCTGGGCGACCATGCCCGCCGGTCTGATCATGTCCGTGATCGTCTTCCTGCTCGCACTGGCCTCCGTGTGGCTAGGCTTCTCCACCCTTCGCTCGGGAGTTGCCCGGTGACCCGCTTCTCCCTGCTCGCCACTGCTGCCGCCACCCTCGCCCTTGCTGCCTGCGGTGGCGAGTCCGAGGTCACGCAATATGGGTCGAACCCGACCCTGCCTGAGCCATCGCGTGGCCTGATCCCCACCATGACCATCGCCAGCCCGGCCGGCTGGGGAGATCGGCGCCCGACCGTGCCGGAAGGCTATCAGGTCACCGCCATCGCCACCGATCTCAAGATACCGCGACAGACGCTGGTCCTGCCGAACGGCGACATCCTCGTTGCCGAAGGCAAGGGCGGCGGCGATGCGCCGGTCATGCGCCCCAAGGACATGATCGCCGGCTATTTCAAGAAAAAGGGCACGAGTTCGGTCAAGGGCGGCGACCAGCTGACCCTGCTTCGCGATGCCAATGGCGACGGAACTTACGAGGGCCGCACCGTGTTCGCCGAAAACTTGAATGCACCGTACGGCCTGGCGCTCATCGGCAACCGACTGTTCGTCGCCAATCAGGATTCACTGGTGCGCTTCGATTATCAGCCCGGCCAGACCCGCGCCACGGCGGCGCCGGTGCTCGTCACGCGCCTTCCCGCCGAGATCAACCACCACTGGACCAAGGCTCTGACGGCCAGCGCCGATGGCCGCTACCTCTATGTCGGCAACGGCTCCAACAGCAATATCGGCGAGCGCGGCATGGCCGTCGAAGAGGAGCGCGCGATGGTCTGGCAGATCGACGCCGCTACCGGTGCCCACATCCGCTACGCCACCGGCCTGCGTAACCCGACCGCGCTTGCCGTTCAGCCCGGCAGCGGGCAGCTTTGGGCGGTGGTGAACGAGCGGGACGAGCTCGGCGCCAACCTCGTTCCTGACTATCTCACCTCGGTCCGCCAGGGCGCCTTCTACGGCTGGCCCTACGCCTATTGGGGACCGAACCCGGACAGGCGGGTGCAGCCGTTCAAGGAAGAGATGGTCGCCCGAGCCGTCCGTCCCGACTATTCGCTGCAATCGCACACCGCCCCGCTCGGCCTCGCCTTCTCCAGCGCCGCCATGGGCGCCCGCTTCGCCGACGGCGCGTTCGTCGGCATGCACGGCAGCTGGAACCGCGAGCAGCCGGTCGGCTACAAGGTCATCTTCGTGCCCTTCCGCGGCGGCCGCCCGGCCGGTGCACCGATCGATTTCCTCACCGGCATGCAGGCAGACGGCAAGACCTTCGGCCGCCCAGTTGGCGTAACGGTCGATCCGCGCGGCGCGCTGATCGTGGCGGACGACCTGTCCAACACCGTCTGGCGGGTCACCCCTGCCCAGGCCCGGGCACCGGCGCGGATCGCCTCGGTTCAGTGACCCTGGCCATCGGCCGCGCGTGGCTGCCCTATTGTGGAGCGGCACCAGTCCCGGCCGACCTCCTCGGCCGCTGGAATATCGATCCGGTTCTGCTCGCCGGCATCGTCCTCGCCACTTTCCTGCTGTGGCGGGTAACGGAGACCCGCCAGCAGCGCCTCATGCTGGCGGCAGCCGTCAGCCTCGCCCTCCTCCTGTTCGTCTCGCCCTTCTGCGCGCTGAGCTCGGCCCTGTTCAGCGCTAGGGTATCCCACCACGTGCTGCTCGCCGCCGTGCTCGCGCCGCTGCTCGTCCATGCCCTTCCCGAGCGAAGGACCCGCTGGCCGGGCTCGATTACCCTGTGGACCGGCCTCCAGGCCGTGACCTTCTGGCTATGGCATGCGCCGACCCTCTATGCCGAGGCGCTGAGCAGCGATGCGATCTACTGGCTGATGCAGCTGTCCCTGACTGGGACCGCCATGGGATTCTGGGCCGCATTGCGCCGATCCGAAGCACTGGTGGCGGTCGCCGCCCTGCTGGTTAGCACGGTGCAGATGGGGCTGCTCGGCGCCCTCATCACCTTCGCCGGAACACCGCTCTACGCGCCGCACTTCCTCACCACCGACGCCTGGGGCCTTAACGCGATTGAGGATCAGCAGATGGCCGGCCTCATCATGTGGGCGCCTTCGGCAGGCCTCTACCTCGTTGCCGCCCTCTTTATGGCCCATCGCTGGTTCGCCGCCGAGGATCGCAGGATGGCCGCATGATCGAGTGGCTGCGGGCATGGGGCAACAGCCATACCGAACGGGGCCGCTACTCGCCGGTGGGGATCGCCTTCCATTGGATCATGGCGCTGCTGATCCTCTTTCAGCTCGGCTGGGGCTTCTGGACCGACTGGATGATGCCGGGCGGGGACAAGGTCTTCGCCTATCAGGTGCACAGTGCGGCCGGACTGCCGATCCTGCTGCTGGCGGTCGGGCGCGTCTTTTGGCGCATCCTGATCACCGACCCGAAGAACGATGCCGATCGTCCCGGTCTTCAGAGCCGGATCGCGCACTGGACGGCGATGACCTTCTATGTGGCCTTCTTTTCGCTACCCCTGTCGGGCTGGATCATGTGGTCGTCCGTGGCAGCGCCCGGCCCACTCTACCTTGGCGGCCTCGTGCCGTGGCCCCAGGTGCCGCTCGGCGGCCTCGAGCCGATCACCCGCTACGCCATCCTCGACATTGCCGAGGACGTCCACATTGCCTCCGTCATTCTGCTGCTCTTGCTGATTCCGGCACATGTAGGGGCGGCCCTGAAGCACCACTTCTGGGATCGCCACGACGTGCTGCGGGGGATGCTGCCGGAGATTCCGGACTGGGAAGGCCGCCGCCGGCCAATCTCGCCGAATAGTCGGCCAGCGCCTTCGCTTCCGAAGGAGTCAGGCGCTGGCTGATCCGCAGCATGACGTCGCCGGGATCGTTCCGGCGCTTGCCGATCCGCCACAGGCGCAGCTGTTCGGCGAGGTAGGTTGGCGGCTGTCCGGCGAGCGGCGGATTGGCGGGGCCGAGCCCCTGCCCCTGCTCGCCATGGCAGGCGGCACAAGCGAGCAGCCCGCGTTTCGGATCGCCCTCATGGTAGAGGGCGAGGCGCTGCGGCGGCATCGCCGTTTTGCCTTCGACTGGCAGGCCGGCATAATGAGCCGACACGGCCAGCCGTTCGCCGCCGCTCAGTTGCTGCGCGATCCAACTCATCTGCGTGTGATAGCGGCGCCCGTCGGCATAGGCCTCGAGCTGCCGCTCCATGTAGCCCGCATCGAGCCCGGCCAACCGCGGCGCGCCCGCGCCATTGCCGCGTCCGTCGAGGCCGTGACAGGTGAAGCAGGCATTGGCGGCACCCGCCTCGGCGCCGCTGAGCGCAATCACCCGGCCATTGTCGGCGAAGCGGTCGAGCGAGCTGGTATCGGCCGCAGAACAGGCGGCGAGGGCCGATGCCGTGACGGGGAGGAGAAGCTTGCGCACGGGGTCGCAATCCCCGGGGCGCGGCACTTGTTCCCGCTCCTTATCCTCGGCCTCGCAGCCTGCAAGCCGCCGCCTGAGCAGCGCCAGTTCATGCCCCAGGCCAGTGCCGCCCATGGCAAGGCCGTGATCGAACGTGTCGGCTGTGGCAGCTGCCACCTCATTCCGGGCGTCCGCTGGCCGCAAGGCAAGGTCGGGCCGGCGCTCGACGGCCTCGCCCAACGCGCGTTGATCGCTGGCAAGCTGCCCAACGAGCCGGACGTGCTCGCCGCCTACATCCGGAACGCGCCGGCGCTGGTGCCCGGCTCCGGCATGCCCGCCATGCCGGTCAGCGAGGCGGAGGCGCGCGATATTGCGGCCTATCTCTACGAACAGGGAGCGAAGTAAGGATGTTTGAAGGCTGGCCTCCCCCCGTGCTGGATCCGGCGGGACCCTATGCGACCTCGGTCAGCCTGCTGAGCTGGATCCTCTTCGGCATGGCGGCGGTGGTCCTGCTGGTCGTGCTGGCGGCCCTTTACCTCGCCCTGTTCGGCCGTCCCGCGCTCCAGGCGAAGGTCGGTGGCAAGTCCGCCATCTGGATTGGCGGCGTCGCCTTCCCGCTGGTCGTGCTTACCGCCCTCCTCATCTACGGCCTGTCGCTCACCCGCCACCTCAACGACCCGATCCGCGGCGACGAGCTGCGGGTTCGGATCACCGGCGAGATGTGGTGGTGGCGGGTCGCTTATCTCGACCGCAGCGGGCAGGAGGTGGTTCAGGACGCCAACGAACTGCACATCCCCGCCGGGCGCCCGGTCGTCCTCGAGCTCCAGTCCGCAGACGTCATCCACAGCTTCTGGGTCCCCCGTCTGTCGGGCAAGCTCGACATGATCCCCGGCCGCCGCAACCTGATGCGCATCCAGGCGGACAAGCCCGGCATCTTCGGTGGACAGTGCGCGGAATATTGCGGCGGGCCGCATGCCCTGATGGGCTTCACCGTGGTCGCCCACGAACCGGCGCAGTTCGAGCGGATGATGGCAGCCCGGACGGCGCGCCAGGTCTCCCAGCCAGTCCTCGCCGGCGGCGGTGTCGGCCCGCAACTATTCGAAAGCACCGGCTGCGCCGCCTGCCACCGCATCGCCGGCACCGGCGCCAACGGCCTCGCCGGTCCCGACCTCACCCATGTCGGCAGCCGCCGCACGCTCGGCGCCGGAATTCTCCCAAACAATCACGGCACGCTCATGGGCTGGATCGGCAACAGCCAGGCGATCAAGCCCAACAACCGCATGCCGCCCTACACCTTGCTCTCGGCTGAGCAGCTGAACGAGCTCGCCACCTATCTCGAGGCGCAGAAGTGACGTCGGAAACCGGCTTCGACCCGAAGCTCTACGATCGCTTTCCCACGTCCGAGCCGCGGCCCGAAGGCGAGTTCGAGCAGCTGAAAGAGGTGTGGAAGGCGCCCACCGGCTGGGCGCGGCTGACGATCGTCAACAACAATTACGTTGGCCTTTGGTACGTCGCGGCGGCCTTCCTCTTCTTCCTGCTCGCCGGCATCCTGGCCCTCGTCATGCGCGCGCAGCTCTCCCTGCCGCTGCTCGGGATTCTGCCGCAGGAAACCTACAACCAGTTCTTCACCATGCACGGCACGGTGATGATGTTCCTGTTCGCCGTCCCGATCATGGAGGCGATCGGGGTCATGCTGCTGCCGCAGATGCTGGCGGCGCGCGACCTGCCCTTCCCGCGCCTCTCGGCCTACGCCTTCTGGGCCTATTTTGTCGGCGGCCTCTGCTTCTTCGCCTCCATCTTCGCCGGCCTTGCCCCCGATGGTGGCTGGTTCATGTACCCCCCGCTCACCAGCACCACCTACTCGCCCGGCATCAACGCCGACTTTTGGCTGCTCGGCATTGGCTTTATCGAGATCAGCGCGATCGCCGGTGCCATCGAGATCCTGGTCGGGATCCTCAAAACCCGCGCGCCCGGCATGACGCTGGCCCGCATGCCCCTGTTCGCCTGGGCCATGCTGGTGTTCGCAGGCATGATCCTGATCGCCTTTCCGGCGGTGATCCTCGCGACTCTGCTGCTCGAACTCGAGCGCGCGCTCAACTGGCCGTTCTTCGACGCGGCGCGCGGCGGCGACCCGATGCTGTGGCAGCACATGTTCTGGTTCTTCGGCCATCCGGAAGTCTACATCATCTTCCTGCCCGCGGCGGGGCTCGTCTCGACGATGGTGGCTTCCCTCGCGAAGACGGAGCTGGTCGGCTACCAGCTGATCGTCCTCGCTCTCGTCGGCACCGGCTTCATCAGCTTCGGCGTCTGGGCGCACCACATGTTCGCGACCGGCATGCCGGCGCTGTCGACCAGCTTCTTCTCGGCCGCCAGCATGGCGGTCAGCATCCCCGCCGGCATCCAGGTCTTCAGCTGGATCGCGACGCTTGCCACCGGCAAGCCGAGCTTCAACACTCCGACCCTGTTCGTCATCGGCGGGCTCGTCACCTTCGTGATGGGCGGCCTTACCGGGGTGATGGTGGCGATGGTGCCGTTCGACTGGCAGGCGCACGACACCCACTTCATCGTCGCCCACCTCCACTACGTGCTGATCGGCGGCGCGGTGATGCCGGTGTTCGCCGCTTTCTATTTCTGGTTCGGCATGACGAGCAAACGGCCCCTGTCCGAGCGGCTCGGCAAATGGGTCTTCTGGCTGTTCTTCGTCGGCATGCACCTGACCTTCCTGCCGATGCATCTTACCGGGCTGATGGGCATGCCGCGCCGCGTCTACACCTATCTGCCGGGCATGCACTGGGAATGGACCAATCTCCTGTCCACCGCCGGTGCCTTCATCCTCGCGCTTTCCGTCCTGCTGTTCTTGGTCGACCTCGCCCGCAACTTCCGCTTCACTGTCGATGACGACGCCGGCAACACTTATGGCGGCGGCACCCTCGAATGGCTCCCTACCGGCCTCTACTCGACCCGCAGCATCCCGGTGGTGAAGAGCCGCCAACCCCTGTGGGACGATCCCAACCTCAGCCGCGACGTCGAGGAAGGTCGCTACTTCCTGCCAAAGTCCGCGACGGGCCTGCGCGAGACGCTGATCACCAGCCCCGTCCGGGCGGAGCCGCAATATTTGCAGATCATGATGGGGCCGTCGGTCTGGCCGTTCCTCGCAGCCGTCTTCACCGCCGGCTTCTTCCTGCTGCTGACGGTGCAGGCCTATTTCCTGTCGTTGGCCTGCCTGCCGCTCGCGATCTTCTCGGTGCTGCGCTGGCTGTGGGACACCGACCGGCCGCCGCCGATGCGGGAGGTCGACGTCGGCGCCGGGATCATGCTGCCGACCTATGTCACGGGGCGGAGCGCGCATGGCTGGTGGGCGATCATCTGCCTGCTGGTGGTCTGCTTCATGATCTTCCTGATGGCCGTGTTCGGCTATCTCTTCCTGTTCGGCATCCACCCGAGCTTCTGGACCTTGCCGACGGACCGTTGGTGGGCGCTGCCCATCGCCGGGCTCTACGGCTTCGCCGCCCTGCTGCTCCTCTATGGCCGCCGGCTGCTCGCGCGGGAGGGTTCGACCAACTGGAGCCCGACCGCCGCCGTCCTGTTCGCCTGCGCCGCCATCGCCGCCGCCATCGCCATCGACTGGTTCAGCTGGCGGGCGCAGGGCATCGATCCGGAACTGACCAGCCAGGGTGCCATGTCGCACGCCATGCTGGCGCTTCAAGGGCAGCTGGTCGCGGTCGTCTTGCTGATGGGCGTCTTCCTTGCCGCACGGACCGCCCGCGGCCTGGTCACACGCCCGGCCAACACCACCTTCGACGTCGTCACCCTGTTCAGCCTCTACACGGCATCGCAGGGCGCGGCGACGGCCCTCCTGATCCGCTTCTTCCCGGCGGCGATCTGATGCGCCAGTGGCTGTTCCTGACCAGCGGAATGCTGCTCTGGACCGCGCATTTCTTCGGGGTCTACATCGCCGGGAGCCTGTTTCCGGGCAGCGTCGTCGCCGACTGGCTGACCATCATCCTCACCATCGCGGGCCTGCTCGCGGCCATGATTCTAGCCCGGTTTGCCTGGAAAGCCTGGCGCACCAGCTCAACCGACGAAGTGAGGCACTGGATCAGCGGCATCGCCCTGATGGGCGACGCGCTGGCCGGTATCGCCATCCTCTACCAGGGGCTGCCCGCACTCCTGCTCTGAGCCGCGCTCGGCCTCTCAGGACGCGGCACGAAGCTTTCGCGAGCCGGGGCAGCCGAGCACGGCGTGGCAGCCCATTGGCATATCCTGATGGTCGGGCATGGGCACTTCATGCTAGCCGTGCGCCATCGGCAGTGGCGGCAATGGCACTGCGCAGCAGATGGCCGAACCGGTCATCGCCGCGCAGGCGACAACGCCCAGAACAGCGCCGCTGATAGCCGCGGCCGCCATCACTCCTCATCCTCGATGAGAATGCGCATGCCGGCGCCATCCATGTCGTCGAACTGCCCGCCGCGCATCGCCCAGAAGAAGGCGCCGAGACCGATTAGCCCGAGCGCCAGCGCAAGCGGAATGAGGAAGGCGAGCCCGCTCACTGCGCCGCCCTCCGAAGCCGGAGCGCATTGGCGACGACGATGACCGACGAGCCCGACATCGCCAGGGCAGCCACCAACGGTGTCACCAGCCCGGCGAATGCCAGCGGCACGGCAATGACATTGTAAGCGATCGCCAGGGCGAAGTTCTGCCGGACCACCCGCATCGTTCGGCGCGCCGCGACGATCGCCTTCGCCACCGGAAGCAGGCTGTCGCCGAGGAAGACGGCGTCCGCGGCATTCTGGCCGACGTCGCTGGCCGAAGCGGGCGCCATGGAAACATGCCCGGCGGCAAGCGCGGGTCCGTCGTTCATCCCGTCGCCGATCATCAGCACCCTGCGCCCGATCCGCTGCAGCCGCGCGATGGCGTCGAGCTTGTCCTGCGGGCTCATGCTGGTCTGCGCCGTGAGGCCAAGCCCGCGCAACGCGGCCGCGACCGAGCGGCTATTGTCCCCGCTCGCGACCGAGGCCGGCACGCCGAGTTCGGCCAGCAACTTCAGCGTTGCCGGGCAGTCCGGCCGAAGCTGGTCGTGGAAGCGTAGTGCGACCGTCTCGCCGCCGATGGTGAGCGTGGTCGAGAGTGAGTCGGACGAACAGCCACGGCCGAGCGACACGAGGCGCCCGTCCCACGACGCGCGGACGCCGAAGCCCGGCTCCTCCCGGACGTCGTCGAGCCGTGCCGCCGCCACGCCTTCGCGCGCCAGCGCCCGGCTCACCGCCTGCGAGAGGGGATGGCGGCTGGCAGACGACAGGGCGAGCAGCAGGGGCCATTCCTCCTGCGGCACCTCGCCGAGGTTGAGGAGATCGGGCCGGCCGAGCGTCAGCGTACCGGTCTTGTCGAACAGGGCCCAGTCGGCCTCGGCCAGCCGCTCCAGCGCCGAGCCGTCCTTAACCAGCACGCCTGCCCGCATCAGCGATCCCGCCGCGACGATCTGCGCCGCCGGGACAGCGAGCCCAAGCGCGCAGGGGCAGGTGATGATGAGAACCGCTGCCGCGACCAGCAGCGCCTGATGCGCGCCCGCACCGAGCAGCAGCCACAGCAGGAACGAGCTTGCTGCCAGCGCATGGACGGCGGGCGCGTAGAGGCGGGCGGCGCGGTCGGCGATACGGACGTATCGCGAGCGGTCCTGCGCCGCATCCTCCATCAGCCGCGCGATCTCGGCGACGCTGGTGTCGGCGCCGGTTGCGGTCACGCGGACCGTGATCACCGCGCCGAGGTTGAGCATGCCCGCATGGACCTCGTCACCAAGGCCGACCGCGACCGGATCGCTTTCGCCGGTCAGCAGCGAACGGTCGACACTGCTTTCGCCTGTCTCGACGATGCCGTCGGCGGCCAGCCGCTCGCCCGCCGCGACGATCATCCGGTCGCCCCGCGCGAGTGCCTCGGCCCTGACCCATTCGGTCCATCCATCGGTGCGGAGCACGAGCGCTCCCGCCGCCGCCTGCTTGATCAGCGCCGTCACGCCATCGCGGGCGCGGTCGCGCATCACGCTGTCGAGCGTCCGGCCGGTCAGCAGGAAGAAGAGCAGCATGACCGCCCCATCGAAATAGGCGTGGGCGCCGCCGGTCATCGCTTCGTAGAGGCTGAGCGCCGTGACCAGCAGCACGCCGATCGAGATCGGCACGTCCATGTTGGTCCGCCCGGCCTTCAACGCCGCCCCGGCCGAGCGGAAGAAGGGCCGGCCGGCATAGGCGACCGTCGGAATGGCGATGAGCCCGGCGAGCAGGTGGAACAGGTCGCGGGTCGCTCCGCCCGCGCCCGACCAGACCGACACCGAGAGCAGCATGACGTTCATCGACGCGAAGCTGGCCACCGCCGTGCAGCGGAGGAGATCGCGCGTGTCCTTGCCCTGCGTCTTCGCCGCCTCGGCGGTGAGCGCCTGCGCCTCGAAGCCGATTCTCGCCAGCGCGGCCGTGATGTCGGGCACGCGCAGCGCTGGCTCGTGCTCGACCGTCAGCTGCTTGGTCGTCATGTTGAGGCGCGCGGCGATCACGCCCGGGATCTTGCCGAGCCCATCCTCCACCTTGCGGATGCAACCGGCGCAATGAGCACCCGGCACCGCCAGCATGGTCCGCTCGATCGGCGTTCCCCGAAGCGCCGCCTGAACGGTCATGACAGGGTTTCGATGATCTGCAGCTGGTCGGCGCCACTGCGAACCGTCACCCGCACGTCCCAGCGGCCGGCCGGGAGCGGCATGTCGGAGACGAGCTTGCCACCCTCACGGTGGAAGCGGAGCGAGACGTCCGGCTGCCGGCCAAGCGGATGGCTGGCGATGGCGCTCGCCCCGGCGCCCTCGACCGACGTGGCGAGGAGCACACGGCGGTCCTGTGCGATGTCGGCCTTCACGCTCCAGCCGAGCTTCGCCTGCCGCTCCGCTTCGGCCAGCCAGTCATTGTACTTCTGGCTCGCGACATAGCTGTTCTCGACCACCACGCCGCCGAAGGTGCGGACCGCGAAGCTCGCCATCAGCAGGTTGACCGCGATCACGACCGCGAAGAAGCCGCAGAGCAGGGCCGTCATGTGCAGCCCGGTGAAGCGCCTGGCGATCATCGTCCCTCCGGCCGTTCGAACACGGCCTTCGCGGCCGCGCTTTCGTCCTTGTCCGTCGACACCGGGGTGACGGTGAAGGCGAAGGCCTGGCCTGCTTTTCCGCTACCGGGGGCGATCACGGAAATAGGTAGTTTCGCGAGGGAGTTGGCGGGGACGAGCGTCTCGACCCTGGTCGCGGCCTGATCGCGGCTTGATCCCTGCGCCCACATGGCGCCACCGGGCAGGCCGGAAAGGGTCACCGCCATCCGCCGCGGCCGCGCCTCCATGTTGCGGATCTTGACCGTGAAGTCATTGCGCACATGACCGTCGGACAATTGCACGTAAGCCGGGTTGCGCTGGTGCTGCGCGCTGATGGTCAGCCGGCTGCGGTCGCCGACGGTGATCAGCATGGCGAGCCCGACCGCGCTCCAGATGCCGAGGTAGGCGAAGGTGCGCGGATGACGCAGGGTCTTGAGCAATGGCTTGGGAAGGCCGCCCGCCTTCTCCGACGCGCAATCCTCCAGCGTCGCATAGTCGATGAGGCCGCGCGGTTTGCCCACCTTGGCCATTACCTGGTCGCAGGCGTCGATGCATAGGGCGCAGGTGATGCAGCCGATCTGCGCGCCGTCGCGAATGTCGACTCCGGTCGGGCAGACGGTGACGCACTGGTTGCAGTCGATGCAGTCGCCGAGTGCTTCGGGCTGTGCCGCAAGGTCCGCCAGCGTCGCCTTGCGCCGGCCCTTGCCCCGCGGCTCCCCGCGCCAGTCCTTGTAGGTGACGATGAGCGTCTTCTCGTCCATCATCGCCGTCTGGATGCGCGGCCAGGGGCACATGTAGATGCACACCTGCTCGCGCATGAAGCCGCCAAAGACGAAGGTGGTGCCAGTCAGCACCGCGACCGTCGCATAGGCGACCTGCGGTGCGTCCCCCGACAGGAAGCTCGCCGCAAGCGTCGGCGCATCGGCGAAATAAAAGATCCAGGCGCCGCCGGTCGCCATGGCGATCAGCAGGTAGATGCCCCATTTCGCTGACCGGCGCGCAATCTTGCTGAACCTCCACGGCGCCTTGGCAAGCCGGGCCTGCGCATTGCGGTCCCCATCGATCAGCCGGTCGACATGCTGGAACAGGTCGGTCCACACCGTCTGCGGGCAGGCATAGCCGCACCAGGCGCGGCCGACGACGGAGGTGATCATGAACAGGCCGACGCCCGCCATGATCAGCAGCCCGGCGACATAATAGAATTCGTGCGGCCAGATCTCGAGCGGACCGAAGTAGAAGCGGCGGTTGGCGAGATCGACCAGCACCGCCTGATCCGGCGCATAGGCACCCCGGTCCCAGCGCAGCCAAGGCGTGACGTAATAGACAACCAGGGTCACGGCCATCACCAGCCACTTCAGCCGACGAAAGCGGCCGTCGACGGCCTTGGGGAAGACCGGCTCCCTCTTGGCATAGAGGTTCCGGTTCTTCCCCATTCCGATCAGGTCGGTGAGATGGACCATGACATTGGCGCTCCCGCGTGGCTCCTGCCCGCCGCCGCCCTGCCCCGAAGGATCAGGGCTTGGCCGGCGGGGCAGCGTCGCTCTGCGCGATCTTCTTTTCGCCGCCACCTAGGGAATAGACGTAGGCGGCAAGCATTTTGACCTGCGTATTCCCAAGCTTCTCGCCCCACCGCGGCATCACGCCATAGCGGGCATTGGCGACCGTTTCGGTGAGCGACGCCGTATCGCCGCCGTAGAGCCAGATGGCGTCGGTAAGGTTGGGCGCGCCGAAGTCGCGATTGCCGTTTCCACCCGCACCGTGGCAGGCGGCGCAATTGTTGGCGAAGGCGATGGCCCCGCGTCGAGACGCCGCATCCGGCGCCTGCTGCCGGCTGATGGTGCGGACATAGGAGACCACGTCGGCGATGTCCGCTGGCTGCATCAGCCCGTCGCGCCCAAACGCCGGCATCTGCGACATGCGCGTCTGTGCATGATCCGGATTCCGCACGCCGTGAGCGATGCTGTACTCGACCGACTTTATGTCGCCGCCCCACAGCCAGTCATCGTCGTTGAGATTGGGATAGCCCTTGGCCCCCGCCCCGCCCGTGCCGTGGCACTGGGTGCAGTTGTTGCGGTAGGCAGCCTTGCCGCCCTCGATCGCCGCCTGCATCAGCTGCGCATCACCGGGCAACTGCTCGACCGGCACGGCCTCGATCGCCTTCAGCAGCGGAGCGCGCCGCGCCGCATCGGCGGCGAGTTCCGCCTCGAGCTCCCCGCGGCTTGACCAGCCGAGCGTGCCGGCGGTCGCCTCACCGATCATCGGCCAGGATGGATAGACCACGGTGTAGCCGATTCCCCAAAGGATGGTGGCGTAGAAGGTCCACAGCCACCAGCGCGGAAGCGGGGTGTTGAGCTCCTCGATTCCGTCCCACTCGTGGCCGACGAACTCGGTGTTGGTCGCTTCGTCGATGACCTTCTTGTCAGCCATGATCACGATCCTTGAAAATGAGCTGCGCGGCATCGCGGTTGCGCGTGCGGTTGCGGGGCAGGAAGGCCCAGCCGACGAAGGTGAGGTAGGTGCCGGTCATGAAGACCAGGCCCCAGCTGTCGGCGAGATGGCGGAGCGTGTCGTAGCTCATCGCGACTGCTCCACGGGCGCCGCCTTCTTGAAGTCGACCAAGGTGCCGAGCATCTGAAGATAGGCAACAACGGCGTCCATCTCGGTGACCTTGGCCGGATTGCCGTCGAAATCGCGGACCTGCGCCTTGGGGTAGCGCTTGACGAAGTCGGCGCTGTCGCTCGCCGGATCCGCCTGTAGCAGCAGGTCGGCGTCGGCCTTGTCGATGTCCGCCTGCTTGTAAGGAACGCCGGTGCGCTGGAGCGCCTTCAGATGCGCGCCGACATTGCCGACCTTGAGCTCGCGCTCGGCGAGGAAGGGATAGGCCGGCATGATCGATTCCGGCACCGCGGCGCGCGGATCCTTGAGATGCTGGACATGCCACTCGTCAGAATAGCGTCCGCCGACCCGGGCGAGGTCCGGCCCGGTCCGCTTCGACCCCCACTGGAAGGGGTGGTCGTACATGCTCTCGGCCGCAAGACTGTAGTGGCCGTAGCGCTCGGTCTCGTCCTTGAACGGGCGGACCATCTGGCTGTGGCAGCTGTAGCAGCCCTCCCGGATGTAGATGTCGCGCCCGGCCTGCTCGAGCGGAGTGTAGGGGCGGACCCCCTCCACCTTCTCGATGGTCGAGTCGATCCAGAACAGGGGCGCGATCTCGACGATGCCGCCGATGGTGACCACGATCAGCGAGAGCGCGCCCAGCAGGGTGACGTTCCGCTCGATGGTGGCGTGATTGAAGGTCTTGGTGCTCATGGTCTGTCCTACTCGGCCGCAAGGAGGGTGCGGACCGGCTCACCGGCCGGAACCGGCGTGGGCGTCGGGGCGGCCAGCGGGCGGTCGGCATCCGGATCATAGGCCGCATTGCGGAGCGGCTTCTCGTCGCGGACCCTGCCCTTCACCGTCTGCACGACGTTCCAGATCATGATGGCGAAGCCGGCGAGGTAGAGGAGGCCGCCCGCCGCCCGGATGATGTAGAGCGGGAACATGGCGGAGATGACGTCGCTCCAGGCGTAGACCAGGTAGCCGTCCGCTCCATATTCGCGCCACATCAGGCCCTGCATGATGCCGGCCGTCCACATCGCCGAGGCGTAGAGAACGATCCCCAGCGTCGCGAGCCAGAAGTGCCAGTTGATCATGCGCAGCGAGTAGAGGCGCTCCCGCTTCCACAGCCGCGGCGCGAGATAGTAGATGGCCGCGAAGGTGATCATCCCGTTCCAGCCGAGCGCGCCGGCATGAACGTGGCCGATAGTCCAGTCGGTATAGTGCGACAGGCTGTTGACCGCCTTGATCGACAGCATCGGACCTTCGAAGGTCGCCATGCCGTAGAAGGCCAGCGCCATCACCATCATGCGGATTATGGGGTCGGTCCGGACCTTGTCCCATGCCCCATTGAGGGTCATCAGGCCGTTGATCATGCCGCCCCAGCTCGGCATCCACAACATGATCGAGAAGACCATGCCCAGCGTCTGTGCCCAGTCGGGCAGCGCCGTGTAGTGGAGGTGGTGCGGACCTGCCCAGATGTAGAGGAAGATCAGCGACCAGAAGTGGATTATCGACAGCCGGTAGCTGTAGATCGGCCGCTCGGCCTGCTTGGGCACGAAATAGTACATCATGGCCAGGAAGCCGGCGGTCAGGAAGAAGCCGACCGCGTTATGGCCGTACCACCATTGCGTCAGCGCATCCTGGACGCCCCCCAACAGCGAATAGCTCTTGGAGCCGACCAGGCTGACCGGCACCGCCAGATTGTTGACGATGTGCAGCATGGCGATCGTCAGAATGAAGCTGAGATAGAACCAGTTGGCGACGTAGATATGCGGTTCGCGACGCTTGACGATGGTGCCGATGAACACCGCTGCATAGGCGACCCACACCCCGGTCAGCCACAGGTCGACGTACCATTCGGGCTCGGCATATTCCCTGCTCTCGGTGATTCCGAGCAGGTAGCCAGTCGCCGCCAGGACGATGAACAGCTGGTAGCCCCAGAAGACGAAGCGGGCGAGGCCTGGGAAGGCGAGGCGGGCGCGGCAGGTGCGCTGCACGACGTAGAAGCTGGTCGCGATCAGAGCGTTGCCGCCAAAGGCGAAGATGACCGCCGACGTGTGTAGCGGCCGTAGCCGCCCGAAGGTGGTGTACTCGAAGCCAAGGTTGAGCGCGGGAAAGGCCAGCTGGAGGGCGATGTAGAGCCCTGCCGCGAAGCCCGCGACGCCCCAGAACAGGGTCGCGATCACGCCCCAGCGGACGGGATCGTCGTCATAGCGCGAAAGCGCGGCTGCACGCCGGCTCGGCACGCCCGTCGCGAATAACTGATAGTCGGCGCTCCGCAGGGTATGGACCATGAGGGCAAGCGCGGCCGCGGCGATGATGCCCAGATGCACCGAGAAGCCGAAGTCGAGCGATGCGGCGATCGCGGCAAGCGCGAGGAGAGCGATCAGCATCCAGCCGCCGCTCCTAATTAACGTCTTTTCCATTGAAGGCCCCGCCCTACTGTCCCTGGCAATCAGCTCGTTAGTCCGGGCAGGTCCGCGCTTGCCTTACGCAATGCTACCTATCCGGCCAGCGACTGGTGGCGACCCGGGCGCAGCAATGCATTGAGATGGATCAATTCATTCCGCGTCCGGCTCCTTAGGTGCGCCGCAGCAATGACAACGGGAGCCATCATGAAATCGCTTAAACTGACCGTCGCCGCTGCGGCCTTCCTCGCCGCCGTGCCGGCCCATGCCGACGCCGGGGACATCCTCGTCCGCGGCCGGGCGATCCTCGTCAGCCCGACCGAAAAGTCGGGCGGCATCTACCCGACCTTCCCCAACGAGGCCGTGTCCGTCAGCGACAGCTGGACCGGGGAAGTGGACGTCACTTATTTCGCGACCGACAATGTCGCGCTCGAGTTGATCGCGGCGACCACCAAGCATGACGTCGGCGGCGAAAAGGCGCTGAAGCCGGTCGGCAAGCTCGCGGACACCTGGGTGCTGCCGCCGACCCTCACCCTCCAGTATCACTTCGCGCCCAAGGCGAAGGTCCGGCCCTATGTCGGCGTCGGCGCCAACTACACCATCTTCTACAGCGAGGATGCGAGCCGCTCGCTCGAAAGCGCGATCGGTTCGACGAAGGTGAAGCTCAAGGACAGCTTCGGCTACAGCCTGCAGGCCGGCGCCGACTTCGCGCTGACCGACAAGGTCTTCCTCAACCTGGACGTCAAGTACATCGACATCGACACGACGGCGAAGCTGACCACCGGCACCCTCGTCAACCGGGTCAAGGTGAGCATCGACCCGGTCGTCTTCGGTATCGGCGTCGGAACGCGCTTCTGACCCGCCAGGGGAGGCGCGTCCCCTTCGCGACTCCCCACCTGAACTCATTCCGGGCCGGTCCGTTGGCCCGGGATGAGCTCATCTGCACCAGCGCCGCGGGAAGACATCTTCCCGACCTTCTTCCTTTCGGGCTTCGAATGCTCGACCTTCGACTGGGGCACGCGCGGGCGCCGCGACATGGCCGCCGAGCTCCAGCACTATACCCACGCCGACGAAGATTATGCGATGCTGAAGGATCTCGGTATCGCGGTGGCGCGCGAAGGCATTCCCTGGCCGCTGGTCGATCGCGGGGACGGCGCCTTGGACTTTTCTTGCATCGACCCGTTTCTCGGCGCCCAGCGCCGCCACGGCATCCTGCCGATCTGGGATCTCTGCCACTATGGGTATCCCGACGATCTCGACCCCTATTCGGAAGCCTTCGTCACACGCTTCGAAGCCTATGCCCGAACCGCGGCCTCTTACGTCGCCGAGCGGGCGCATCACCGGCCGCTCTGCTTTACGCCCGTCAATGAGCCGACCTATTGGGGCTATATGGGCGGCGAGTGGGGATGGTGCGCGCCGTTCGGCAAGTCGGCCGAGGAGCGCCGCCGCTTCACCGTTGCCCTCGCCCGAGCCGACATCGCCGCCTGCAAGGCGATCCGCAGCGATCACCCTGACGCCCGCTTCGTCCACATCGATCCGCTGATCTGGGTCGTCCCGCCACGCGACCGGCCGGACCTTGCCGAGGAAGCGCGGCGGGAGAGCTACGAGGATGCCTACATCGCCTGGGACATCATCTCCGGTCTCAAGCATCCAGAATATGGCGGCAGCCTGGAGCTGATCGATATCCTCGGCTTCAACAATTACAGCTTCGGCCAGCTGGAATATGCCGGGCCCGCCACCCCGCACCGGCCGCTCGAACCGGGCGACAAGCGCATCCGCCCGGTTGCCGACCTGATCGAGGAGGCCTGGTCCCGCTACCGCCGGCCTTGCATCGTCGCCGAGACGTCAGGGCTGCACGGCGGCCGACCGGAATGGCTCGACGACATCACCAGCGAGGGCCTGGCGGCGATCAATCGCGGCGTCGACCTCCACGGCATCTGCCTCTTCCCCGCGGTCGACATGACCGACTGGCACAATGGGGAATGGCTGCACATGGGCATCGCCGACGTCGAGGAGCTCCCCAGCGGCACGCTCATGCGCAAGCCCTTCCTGCCCTACGTCCAGGCGCTGCACCGCTGGCAGCAGCGGTTACGGCGAGTCACCACGCTCGACGAGGACCCCTATGATAAGCCCATCGGAATGGACGAGATCAGAGAGGCCGCACGCAGACTCGATCCTGTGACCGACGCCGAATGGCATTGAACCGCGAGACAGGGACTGCGCTCGCCAGAACTTCTCTCTCCCACGTGCGTTCACTTCAGTGAACCCCATGAAATGCAAGGAGAAGTTCCCCGTGATCATCCGTTGCTCCATTGCGCTTGCACTCGCCGCCGCAACCTCGATGACAGCCGTCGCCCAGACGCCAGCCTCCATCTCGCCGGGCCTGCAGGTGGTGGACCCCGCCGGCAATCCGGTCGGCACCGTCGCCAGCGTCAACGGGGACCAGCTGATCGTGCGCACCGACAAGCACGAAGTACTGCTGCCCGCGAGCAGCTTCACGCCGAACCAGGGCAGGTTGATCTTCGCCCTGACCCGTGACCAGCTGAACGCCCAGACCGATCAGGCGAAGGCTGAAGCCAATGCCAAGCTGGTCGCGGGAGTTTCAGTCTATGGCGCGTCCGGAACACTCGCCGGGACCATCGACGCGATCGACGACCAGAGCGTCACGCTCAAGCTGACGACAGGCAAGCTCGTGAGGCTCCCGCGCGCGGGCATCGCGCCGAGCGACAAGGGCGCCACGCTCGGCATCAGCGCGGCCGAACTGCAGCGTCTCGCCGAACAGTCGAACTGAGCGCGATCTTTCAATTTCGTAGCGAGAAGCGAAGCCCCGCCCAGATGGTGCGGGGCGTCGCTCGTTCCGTGACGCCGTCGGCCGTCTCGCCGGCGATCACGCGGGCGTCGAACAGATTCTCGACCCTGAGGATCGCCGTTACGCGCCTTCCGAGCGGCCAAGCACCGATGCCATCCACGGTCGTCGCGGGCGGCAGGGCGACGCGGTTGAGGTCATCCTCATATTGCCGTCCGACGTGCCTTAGCTGGAGGCCGACGGAGCGCCCAGCATCTTCCCAGCGGGCGCCAAGCGCGGCCGTCAGCCGCGGCGTCTGGGCCGGGCGCAATCCGTCGAGCGGCGCAGCAAGCCCCGAGCCGAGCACCTCGGCATCGGCATAGCCGGCGCTTGCATCCACCGACCAGGCGCCGCGCCGCCATCCGCCCCAGATCTCGACCCCGCGCACGGAGATGGCATCGAGATTGCGCCGCTGCCGATAGACGCCGCTTGCCGACACGAAGCCGACACCGGGGAAGCTGCCCGGGCCGCTGGCCAGCGTCACGTTGGCGACCGGGTCCGCAAGCCGGTTGGCATAGACGGTCACTCCCAGCCGTACATCGCCCTGCTCCCAGTCGATCCCCCCTTCCACCCCGCGCAGCCGCTCGGGCGCGAGGTCGGGATTGGCGGCGGTGGCGTCGGGCCCGGCACGAAACGGACGATAGAGCTCGTTAAGGGTCGGCAGGCGCCAGCCGAGATAGGCGGCTCCGCGCAGCTGCAGCCCCGGCAGGATGGTGAGCCCAGCCGCCGCCCGCGCGGTCGGCCGCCAGCCCGAGCGGTCGGCCGGTCGCTGGTCGATCACCGGCTGGCCGGTCGCGATCAACCGCTCGATCAGTTCGCCGTCGTGGATGTGCCAGCGGTCGATCCGCGCCGTGGTGCTCAGGGTCAGCGGCCCGACCGTGCGGGTCGCCTCGGCGAACAGCCCGGCATAGTCGGCCGCGCCGCCTGCTCTCCGTGCCCGTGCCGGAGTGCCCGCGGCAAAGCCGGCAAGCTCCTCCGATCGCCCGCGCACCAGCCGGCCGTCGGTACCGAACCGCACCTCCAGCCCTTGCCCGACCGGCGGCCGGACCTCCGCGCTCCAGCCCACCGCCCGACCAGGCACATGATCCTGCAAGGCGGTGCGGTTGGCGACCGACCGCAGCGCATTCGTGCTCGCAAAGCTGCTCTCGAACTGTCGCCGCTGGCCATAGACGAGCGCCGACCAGCCCCATCCGCCCGTCCCCACCAGCCGCAGCGACGCGTCCACGCCGTGCGTGTCATTGCGGGTGAAGGCGATGCCCCGCTCGCGAGCGTCGGCGAAGCCCGACAGCGCTGCCTGCAGCCGCACCTCCGGGGCGACCTCCGCCGACCAGCGCACCCGCCCGCCCACGAAGTCGTAAGGCGAGCGTCGGTCCGCCGGCCCGCGATCGTCGCCCTCGATCGGAACGAAGCCGTCGCCCTGCCCCGCCCAGGTCGCCACCGACAATCGCCCGCCGCCAAGCTCGCCGCCCGCCTGCGCCCGCAGAGAGACGCCACCGCGACTGCCCGCTTCGAGCCCTGCTTCGACCCCGTCGACGTCACGAGAGATCATGCGGATTGTTCCCGCCAGCGCGCCGGGACCGTCCGCCACGCTCCCGCCGCCGCGGAGGATCCGCACCTGCGCGAGCGAAGCGGGATCATAGGCCGGCCAGTTGATCCAACCGCCGAACGGATCGCTCTGCGGCACGCCGTCGAGGATCAGCAGCGCCCGGCTCGCCGCATTGCCGCCAAGCGCGCGCAGCGTCACCCCCTGGCTGGTGGGCTGCCCGCTGCGGGCATCCGAGCGGCGGAACAGCTGAACGCCCGGCCCGTCGCGAAGGAGCTGCTCGAGCCCCACCGGCCCGCTTTCGCTCAGCCGGTCGGCGCCGATCACGGTCACGCCCAGCAGCCGCTCGGCGGCAGCATCGGGAAGGGCGCGCGCGGTGACGATGATCTCCGGCGTCGGCGGTGGAAGGTCGGCCTGCATGATGCGCTGGGCAGTAGCGACTTCCCTCTAGGCATCAATGCCGCCGGAAGGCTGAATCGCTCGCAGGACTGATCATAACTTGTGTGGAGCGGCGTTGGCATTGGAGCACTTTGGGCGCCTTCCCCTCTCCCCCATCGTCGCAACGGACGCGACGAGCGGGCGACCCGACGGCGAAACCGGCGTCGTGGATCGGATGGGCGCAGCCTGCCTCCTCGATCACACGAGGTCGGCCGGATCGGTTGAGCCTACTGGGCTCCGAGCCAGGCGATCAGGTCGGCGCGCTTCTGCGGGTCCGGAATGCCGGCGAAGGCCATCTTGGTGCCCGGAATGACGCGCCGCGGGTTCTCGAGATACTGAAACAGCTTCTCGGGACTCCAGATGATGCCGCTGTCCGCATTGGCCGGCGAGTAGCTGTAGCCCGCCACCTTGCCAGCTTCGCTACCGACGATCTTGTGCAGGCTCGGGCCGATGCGGTTCACGTTCGGCTCGGTGACGTGGCAAGTCCTGCACTGGCTGAACACCGCCTCCCCCTTGGCAGCATCGCCGGTGAAGCTCGCGAACCTTGCCCCATCAACCGTGTCGACATTGTCCGCTGCCGGCGCCGCGGCTGTAGCCGGTGCGGCCGAAGCGGTGTTGGTCGTCGGAGCCGCAACATTGGCCACTTCGCGGTCAGCCGAGCTCTCGGACGATCCGCCACCACCGCAAGCGGCCACGGCAAGCGCGAAGACAGCGGATGTGAGAAGGCCGGACGTGCGACACATGAGTGAGCTCCTACTAGTGACGGGCCCAGGCAAAGCAGAATCGCCCGGACAGGGCAAATAGCTCGACGCTCAACTTGCGAGAATTGATCCGGTGCACGTCGATGCAGATTGTGCTGCTCGTGTAGCTGTCGTTGCTACGGGTGGCGGGGCGGATCGGGGAGGACTGAACCTCAACGCAGCGGGCGCTTCTCGAGCTTCCGGGCAAGCGTTCGCCGGTGCATGCCGAGACGGCGCGCGGTCTCCGAGATGTTGAAGCCGGTGGCGATCAGCGTCTCGTTGATCTTCTCCCATTCGAGCGTCTTGATCGACGTCGCCCGGCCTTCGAGCGGCACCTGGCTGTCCCCGACGCTACGGCCGAATGCCGCTTCGATGTCGTCGGTGTTGCTCGGCTTGGGAAGGTAATGGGCTGCGCCCAGCTTGATCGCCTCGACCGCGGTGGCGATGCTGGCGAAGCCGGTCAGGACGACGATCCGGGTGGCCGGGTTGGTCGCCGCGATGGCGGCGACGCAGGGCAGGCCCGAATGGTTGCCGAGCTTGAGGTCGACCACCGCAAAGTCGAAGCTTTGCCGGTCGAGAAGGGAGTCGAGTTCGACTGGCCCGACGGCTGTGTTCACCGCGTAGCCGCGTCGCTCGAATGATCGCGCGAGCGTGCGTGCGAAATCTTCGTCGTCTTCAACGATCACGAGGCGCCTGGATGCCTCGCTCATGCCGACGGCTCCGACCCGACGAGCGGCAGGGCGAGGCGGACAAGCGCGCCGCCCTCAGGCCGGTTGCAGGCGGTCAGTGACCCGCCCAGCCGCCGCGCGACACTTGCGGCAAGGAACAGGCCAAGGCCATGGCCGGCGCCCTTGCGCGAGCGGGCGGCCTGGCCGAGCTGGTGCAGCTGCTTTGGCGTGAAACCTTTGCCGCTGTCGGCGATCTCGACGATCAGTTGGTCGGTCTCGATCCGGGCTGCCAGAGCGATCCCCGACGGCGAAGCTTCGCCGGCATTTTCAAGCAGGCTCCACAGAGCCTGGCGGAGCGCCGGCTCACCGGGGACGCGGGCGCCTTGGACGGTGATGTCGGGGATGATGGGCACGCCTTCGTGCAGCGCCCTCCAGTCGGCGACGAGCCCTTCGAGCACGCTGTCGGCGGCGACGCTGCCCATCGCCTCGCCGCGCGGCAGGCCGGACGTGTCGAGGATGTCGCTGACGATCTCGCGGCAGCGCTCGACCGCGCGCTTGGCGTCCGTGAGCTCCTCCGCGAACTGCGGGTCACCGCTTGCCTGCGGCTGGCGCTGCCAGTCGCCGATCAGCACGGACAGGGAGGACAAAGGCGTGCCGAGTTCATGCGCGGCGCCGCTGGCGAACAGGCCCATGCGCACGATTGAATCCTCCTCCGCGGCGCGCTGGCGGAGCTCGGCGACATAGGAGTCGCGCAGGCGGAGGTTGCGGCTGATGCGGGTCATGAAGAGTACCAGCAGCACCGCCACCATGACGAAGGCGATCTCGTGCCCGAGCAGGCGAAGGTCGAACTGGCCCGGTCCGGGCGGCGGCAGTTCCAGGGGCAGATGGTTGAAGGTCAGGAATACGAAGGCGGCGACCGACACGGCGACCAGCAACCACGCGCGCCAGGAGGGGAGCAGGATGGCGCCGAGCACGATCTGCAGGAGGAAGAGCGACACGAACGGGTTGTTGGTACCCCCCGACAGGTAGAGCTGGGCGGTCAACGCGGCCATGTCGAGCAGCAGCGCCAGCATCAGTTCGCCAGGCACCACCCAAGCGAGGCGGAGGGTGGAGGCGAACAGGATGTTGCCGACCGCAAGCAGGCCGGCGATGCTGAGCATCGGCAGCCACGGGAGGTCGACGCCGAGCGCGAACCGAGCGACGAGGATCGCCGCCACTTGCCCGCCCACGGCGATCCAGCGCAGCTGGTTCAGCAGGCGCATGTTCTCGATCACCGCCTGCTGCGGGCTTCGGCCGGGAAGCCGGGGCGGCTGGGGCGTCAGGGCGAGCAGCGGTGCATCCATCAACCCCGACTAATGGGGCTTCTTGCGACGAGGACAAGGCCGACGAGGCTGAGGAGGCTGAGGCCGAACCAGGTCAAGGCATAGATGAGGTGGTTGTTCGGGAAGCGGACGACGGTGAGGCCACCGATCGGATAGCCGCCGCTATTGGGCGTCGCGTCGGCATCGATGAAATAAGGCTCGGCGGCGGTGAGGCTGCGCGCCTTCGCGATCGCCGCCACGTCCCGCGAGTACCAGAGATCGGCATCCGGCCGGTTGGCGCGGAGGAAGCGGCCACCAGGTTCGGTCAGGCGGACGAGGCCAGTCACGGTCACCTCGCCTGCCGGCTGGCCTGCGCCGCGTGTCGAAGGCCTGGCGCGATCGGTCGGGACGAAGCCGCGGTTGACGAGGATCGTGCGGCCGTCCGTGAGCAGAGGCGTCAGGACCCAGAAGCCCTTGCCACGCTCGGTCAGCGCATCGACCAGCGTCTCGCGCCGATGGTCGAAGCGTCCAGTCGCGCGGACCCGGAGATATTCCGCATCCCCGGCCATGAAGCTGGCCGTCGGGTCCTTGGGACCGAGCGGGACCGGCGGTGCGGCCAGCCGCTGTTCGACTCTCGCGATCAGCTCGCGTTTCCAGGCGAGGCGCTCGACCTGCCAGGCGCCAAGGGCAGCGAACAGCAGGGCGAGCGACCCGCACAAGGCGAGCATCAGGAGGCGGCGGCCGCCCCCTTCCTTCACGGTGTCGTGCTGACCTGCCCGGGCATCATGCCGGGCATCATGTTCATGTTCAGATGGTACATGATCCACAGCGAGCCGGCGATGGTGATGATCAGCAACACGGCGGTGAAGGCATAGGCGAGCAGGGTCCAGCCGCCCTCCCCGCTGGTGTTCACATGGAGGAAGCAGACAGTGTGGACGAGGATCTGCACGACCGCGAGCAGGATCACGAGCACCGACACGATCGTCGGGTCGGCGACCGGGCGGCCCATCACCAGCCAGAAGGGAATGAAGGTCAGGACCGCCGACAGGGCGAAGCCGACCAGATAGCTCTTGCGGCTGCCATGGCCATGCTCCTCGCCATGCGCGTGGAGCGCATCACTTGAGCTCGCGTGGAGCGCATCACTCGAGCCCGCGTGCAGCTCGTCACGATGGTCGATCGAAGCGCTCATCGCAGCATCCCCAGCAGGTAGACGAAGGTGAAGACGCCGATCCAGATGACGTCGAGGAAGTGCCAGAACATGCTGAGGCACAGCAGCCGGCGCTTGTTGGCGAGGTTGAGACCATGGCGTCCGACCTGCACCAGCATGAGGCCGATCCACAGAATGCCGACGGTGACGTGGAGCCCGTGGGTGCCGACCAGCGTGAAGAAGCCCGACAGGAAGCCGGAGCGCTGCGGCGTCGCGCCTTCCCCGATGAGCTTGCCGAATTCGTACAATTCGACCGCGACAAAGCTCATGCCGAGCAATGCGGTGAGGACGAGCCAGCCCTGGACAGCGGCCTTTCGCCCTCTCTCCATCGCCAGCATGGCAAAGCCGTAGGTGATGGAGGAGACGAGCAGGATGGCGGTGTTGAGCGCGACCAGTTCAAGCTCGAAGATGTCGCGCGGCCCCGGGCCGCCGGCATAGCTGGTCGACAGCACGCCATAGGTGGCGAACAGGGCGGCGAAGATGAGCGCGTCGCTCATCAGGTAGATCCAGAAGCCGAGCAGGACGGGGCTGGCGTGGCCGCCGTCATGATCGTCCTTCTCGACGAGGTAGAAGGTTTCGCGGTCGAACGCCGCTTCAGGAGCGATTGCAGCCATGGTCCTCAGGCTCCCGCCACCGCGGTCCGGCCGGGCTGGACGCCGGGCAGCACCGCCGGTTCGGGCGCATAGTTGATGTCGAGATAGGAAAGCTGCTCGCGTTCCACGCGGGCGACTTCGTCGGCCGGGATGTGGTAGTCCCGGTGATAGTCAAAACTGTGCCACACCGTGACCGCGACCAGCCCCACGAAGGCGGCGACCGCCAGCCACCAGATGTACCAGACCATGGCAAATCCGAGCACAGTGGCGAGGCCTGCCTGGATGATCGCCGTGCCGGTATTGCGCGGCATGTGGATGGGGCGGAAGCCCTCCGTCGGCTGCGCATAGCCGCGGCTCTTCATGTCGTACCAGGCATCGAGATCGTGGACGATCGGCGTGAACGCGAAATTATACTGCGGCGGCGGCGAGGTGGTCGCCCATTCGAGGGTGCGGCCTTCCCACGGATCGTTGCCGACGCGGAGCTGGTCGCGCTTCCTGAAGCTCACCACCAGGCCGATGACGAAGCCGAGGATACCGATCAGGATGATCCCGGCGCCGATGGCGGCGACGACGAACCAGGGCTGCAGGGTAGGGTCGTCGAAGTGATGGACTCGGCGCGTCGTGCCCATCAGGCCGACGATGTAGATCGGGGTCCAGGCCACCCAGTAGCCGATCACCCAGCCCCAGAAGTGCACCTTCCCCCAGAATTTGTCGATCGTGTAGCCGAACGCCTTGGGGAACCAGTATTCGATGCCGGCGAACAGGCCGAAGACGACGCCGCCGATGATCACGTTGTGAAAATGGGCGACGAGGAACAGGCTGTTGTGGAGGACGAAGTCGGCCGGCGGCACCGCCAGCAGCACGCCCGTCATCCCGCCGACCACGAAGGTCAGCATGAAGGCGACCACCCACATCATCGGCAACTCGAAGCGGATCTCGCCCCGGTACATGGTGAACAGCCAGTTGAATATCTTCGCGCCGGTCGGGATCGAGATGACCATCGTCGCAATGCCGAAGAAGCTGTTGACGCTGGCGCCCGAGCCCATGGTGAAGAAGTGGTGGAGCCAGACGAGATAGCTGAGGATGGTGATGACCACCGTCGCATAGACCATCGACGAATAGCCGAAGAGCCGCTTGCCGGTGAATGCCGAGGTGACTTCGGAGAAGATGCCGAACACCGGCAGGACCAGCACGTAGACCTCGGGATGGCCCCAGATCCACACCAGGTTCCAGTACATCATCGGATTCCCACCAAGGTCATTGGTGAAGAAGTTGAACCCGAGGTAGCGGTCGAGCATCAGCATGGCGAAGGCGCCGGTCAGGACCGGGAAGATGGCGATCGCCAGCGCCTGGCTGCACAGCGCGGTCCAGCAGAAGACCGGCATCTTCATCATCGTCATGCCCGGGGCGCGCATCTTGATGATCGTCGTGACCATGTTGATGGCCGACAGCGTCGTCCCGACGCCTGCTATCTGCAGTGCCCAGAGGTAATAATCGGGGCCGACCCCGGGCGAGTTCTCAAGGTTGGAAACGGGCACGTAGTTGAGCCAGCCGGCGGTCGAGAATTCGCCGACGAACAGCGATACCATGACCAGCGCCGCGCCCGACGCGGTCAGCCAGAAGCTCAGGGAATTGAGGTAGGGAAAGGCGACGTCGCGCGCGCCGATCTGCAGCGGCATGACGAAGTTGATGACGCCCGAGATCAAGGGGATCGCCACGAAGAAGATCATGATCGTCCCGTGGGCGGTGAAGATCTGATCGTAGTGGTGGGCGGGGAGGTAGCCCTCGCTGGCGCCGAACGCCATCGCCTGCTGCAGGCGCATCATCACCGCGTCGGCGAAACCGCGCAGCAGCATGACGATGCCGAGCAGGAAGTACATGATGCCGATCTTCTTGTGATCGACGGTGGTGAACCATTCCTTCCAGAGATAGCCCCACAGGCGGAACTTCGTGATGGCCGCGAGCACGGCCAGTCCGCCCAGCGCCACCACGGCGAAGGTGACGAGCAGGATCGGCTCGTGGATCGGGAAGCTCTCGAAGCTCAGCCGGCCGAAGATGATCTTGGGGTCGAACACTGGGACGTGGTCCTCGGACAATCAGGTCATGTTGCGGTTGGCGGGATCACCGGGCTTGGTGACTCCGGGCGCCGCATTGGGATCGGTCGGCTTGGTGACGTTGGGGCCGGTGCCCTTCTCGTCCGGCGACTTCATCAGCGCGCCCTCGGGCCTGTCGCCATGAGGCGGAGCCGACCCGCCGCGCGGGGGCATGCCGGCGCCCGAGTGGCTGGAGTGCGGCCCCTCGCCGCCGCCGCGCGCCATGTCGCGGGCCATGACGTCGCTCATGCAGGATTTGCCGGGCTCGACGCAGCGCTCGAGGATGCGGCGGTAGAGGTCCTCCTGGGCGGCGGCGTAGTGGATGGCGGGCACGCGCTCCGACGGCTTCACCAGCCGGAGATATTCGGCGGTGTCGAGCGCCTTGCCGCCGGCCCTGGCCTGACCGACCCAGCCAGCGAATTGCTGGTCCGACACGCCGCGGATGCGGAAGCGCATGCCGCTGAACCCGGCGCCGCTGTAATTGCCACTGAGGCCGAAGCTGTCGACCGGCCGGTCAAGCACGGCGTTCAGCTGGCTCTGCATGCCGGGCATGGCGTAGATCATCCCGGCCATGGTCGGCGCGTAGAAGGTGTTCATCATGTTCGACGAGGTGATGTCGAAGCGCACCGGGCGGCCGACCGGAAGCACGAGGTCGTTGACCGTGGCGATGCCCTGCTCGGGGTAGATGAACAGCCACTTCCAATCGAGACTGACGACCTGCACGACGAGGGGCTTCACGGGCTCGGCACGGCCCTCCAGCGCAGTCGCCTTGGCGTCGATCGGACGGAAGGGATCAAGAAGGTGCGTGCTCGACCAGGTGAGCGCGCCGAGCATGATGATGATCAGGAGGGGCGCCGACCAGATCACCAGCTCGAGGCTGGTCGAATGGTCGAAATGCGGATCGTAGGTGCCGCCCTTCCCCTTGCGGTAGCGCCAGGCGAAGACGACGATCAGAACCATCACCGGAACGATGATGAACAGCATCAGCACGGTGGAGATGGTAATGAGGTCGCGCTGCTGGCGGGCGATGCTGCCGGCCGGATTGAACACCGCCCGCTCGCATCCTGCGAGAAGCAGGAAGGAGGCGGCGAAAGCCAGGACCTTGAGCCGGGCAACGAGGGAGTGCGGCAGCATGGCGCCCACGTAGGAGCCTTGTCGGCCGTGGGACATTGGACAAAATGTCCAATCCCCAGAAGCAAGTCAGTCGTGCATTGGAGCGGCAGGATTTCGCCCGTGCAAGTGCGCGCATGGACGGCCGTTTGGAGACCAGCAAGCCGATGACCTCCCCTGCCCAGCCCGCCAGTTCGGACGCGCTCGAGCGCGACGCCCGGCTGGTCAATGCGCGTGACGGTCAGATCCGTCCGGGCGAGATCGCGATCGGAGTGATCATCGGGCGGACGACGGAGTTCTTCGACTTCTTCGTCTACGCCATCGCCGCGGTGCTGGTCTTTCCCTACCTCGTCTTCCCCTATCTCGACCCGCTGGACGGGACGCTCGCCAGCTTCGCGCTGTTCAGCCTCGCCTTCTTCGGCCGGCCGCTCGGCACCTTCCTGTTCACCTGGATCGACCAGCATCACGGACGCGGCGTCAAGCTGACCATCGCCCTGTTCCTGCTCGGCGGCTCGACCATGGCGATCGCCATCCTGCCGGGCCACGCCCAGGTTGGCGCGACCAGCGCCTGGCTGCTCGGCCTGTTCCGGCTGCTTCAGGGCGTCGCGCTTGGCGGCGCGTGGGACGGCCTGCCCTCGCTGCTCGCCCTCAACGCGCCGCACGACAAGCGCGGCTGGTATTCGATGATCCCGCAGCTGGGCGCGCCGCTGGGCCTGGCGCTCGCATGCGCGCTGTTCGCTTACTTCGAATTCCTGCTCGAGCCTGCCGACTTCCTCAGCTGGGGCTGGCGCTATCCCTTCTTCGTCGCGCTGGCGCTCAACATCGTCGCGCTTTTCGCACGGTTGCGGCTGGTCGCGACACCGGAATTCAAGCGCCTGTTCGACAGTCGCGAGCTCCAGCCCTCTCCGCCGTTCGAGACCCTGTTCGCCGAATGGCGGACGATCCTGCTCGGCGCCTTCGCGCCGCTGGCGAGCTTCGCCCTGTTCCACCTCGTCGCCGTCTTCCCGCTCTCCTACGTCCAGCTGTTCACCGAGCAGGATCCGGTCCGCTTTCTCATCATCGAGGGCGTCGGCGCGCTCGTCTGCGTCGCCTCGATCCTCGCGTCGGGCGTGCTTGCCGACAAGGTCGGGCGACGCGCGGTGCTGGGCGTATCGGCGGCCTTGATCGGCGCCTACAGCGGCTTCGCGCCGCAGCTGCTTGGCTTCGGAGCAATCGGCGAGACGCTCTACATGCTGGTCGGCTTCGTCCTGCTCGGCCTCAGCTTCGGCCAGGCAGCGGGCGCCGTGAACAGCAGCTTCCGCCAGCAATATCGCTACACGGGTGCGGCAATCGTCTCCAACTCGGCCTGGTTCATCGGCGCCGGCTTTGCGCCGCTCGTGGCGCTATGGCTGGCGGCCGAGGTCGGGCTGTGGTCGGTCGGCCTCTACCTCCTGTCGGGGGTGATCTGCACGCTGGGCGCGCTGGCGATCAACCGCGAGTGGGGCAAGCGTGACGCCGAGAGCGCCGAGCATCCGGCGATCGCCGACTAGTCGCCGGCAAGGTCGGCGAGCAGGCTTTCGAGCGCCGCCAGCGGTTCGCCCTCGGGCCGAAGCAGCCAGCGGCCCTCCTTGGCTTCGAGCCCGTCCGGCGCCGCCCGCCTGGCGTCGCGCGGACTGACGGCGACAGCGGCGGGCCCGACGTCGATGCGGGCGATGTCGGCGGCGCGGGCGAGCAGCCGAATTCGCGCTTGGGCGAGCAAGGCTTCGGCCTCGGGCGGGAGTTCGCCGAAGCGATCGGCAAGCTCGGCCGCGAAGGCCTCCAGCGCGCCGCCATCCTCCAGCCGGGCCAGGCGCAGGTAGAGCGACAGCCGCACTTCCTCCTCTGGTATCCAGTCGGCCGGGAGCAGCCCCGCCGCGCCCAGCCGCAGCTCCGGCTCGGGCGGGTCCTCGGGCTCGCCGCGCGCATGCTTGAGCGCCCGCCCGAGCAGGTTCTGGTAAAGGTCGATGCCGATCAACTTGAGGTGTCCCGACTGCTCTTCGCCGAGCAGGTCGCCGGCGCCGCGGAGGTCGAGGTCGCGGGCACTGATGGCGAAGCCCGCGCCGAGCCGATCGTAAGCCGCGAGCGTGTTGAGCCGGTCGAGCGTGCGCTTGGCGATCTCGCCCTTGCCGGTCATCAGCAGGATGTGCCCGCGCCGCGCCCCGCGCCCGACCCGTCCGCGCAGCTGGTGGAGCTGGGCGAGGCCGAAGCGGTCGGCGTTGACCACCACCATGGTGTTGGCGCGCGGCACGTCGAGGCCGGCTTCGATGATGTTGGTGGCGAGGAGCACGTCGCCCTCCCCCGCCGCGAAGCCGACCATCGCCTCGTCGATCTCGGCGGCGGGCATCTTGCCATGCGCCTCGATGATGGCGAGCTCGGGGACGAGGCGACGCAAGGTGTCGCCGAGCGGCCCCATGTCCTCGATCCGCGGAACGACGACGAAGCTCTGGCCGCGCCGGGCGCGTTCGCGCAGAAGGGCGGTACGCAGCTTGCCCTCGTCGAAGCCGCCAACTTCCGTGCGGATCGGCTGGCGTCGCGCGGGCGGGGTCGCAAGCAGGCTCATCGGCTGGAGGCCGACCAGCGCCGACTGCAACGTGCGCGGAATGGGCGTGGCGGTGAGGCTGAGCGCATGCGGCGCGCCAAGCGAGCGGAGCTTTTCCTTGTCCCTGGCGCCGAACCTCTGCTCCTCGTCGATGATGACGAGGCCGAGGTCGGAAAAGGCGACGCCCTTGCCGGCGACGGCGCCGGTCCCGACCACCATCTGGATGCTGCCGTCCGCAAGGCCGGCGAGGGTCCGCTTCTTCTCGGCCGCCGTGACCAGCCGGGAAAGCATGGCGACCTCGATCCCCATTGCGCCCAGCCGGTCGCGGAAAGTCTCGAGATGCTGGCGGGCAAGCACCGTGGTTGGCGCGGCGAGCGCCACCTGCCGGCCCGCAAACAGCGCCATCGCCGCGGCGCGAAGGGCGACTTCGGTCTTTCCGTAGCCGACGTCGCCGACGACCAGCCGATCCATCGGCTTGCCCGACGCGAGGTCGGAGCGGACGGCGGCAATGGCTTTCAGCTGGTCGGCTGTCTCGGTGAAGGGGAAGCTTCCGGCAAGCTGCTCGTAGCGGGCGGGATCGGGCTCGAACACGGGCGCCTCGGCCTTGGCGCGTTCCTCAGCGAGGACGACCAGGCCGCGTGCCGTCTCGGCGACCGCCGCCAGCACCTCGCCCCGCCGCTTCTCCCAAGACGAGCCATCCAGCTTGTCGAGGGTGACGGCATCCTCGTCCGATCCATAGCGGCACAGCTTGCCCGCGTCGGCGGCGGGGACCAGCCGGCGGGCGTCACCGGCGAAGCGCATCACGATCGCGTCGCCGCCGCCTTCCGGAAGCGCGGTCAGGCCGGTGACCACGCCAAGGCCATGATCCTCGTGGACGGCGACATCGCCCGGGCGGATTTCGGGCGCGGCAAAAACGTCGGCCGGAGCGCTGGCGCTGCCGCTCTCCTGCTCGGCGCGCGAGCCGATCAGGTCGGCGGCGGCGACCGCCACCAGTGTCTCGCGGGCAAAGCCACGCGGCACGGCCATGGGCAGAGCGAGGAGCGAGCCCGCCCTGGCGGCGAGCACGTCCGCCCAGCTTTCCGCAGCGATCACCTCGCGTTTCAGCGCTCGGGCGACGCGGGGCACAAGGAAACGGAGATCGCGGGGCGAACCGAGCAGCAGCAGGCTTTGGCCGCTTGCGAGCACTTCCTCGGCAAGCTTCTTGAAGGCGCGCTCGGGAGCGCGGCGCTCGACGAAGCGGGGCGGCGGGTCGGCCAGCCCTGCAGCGAGGTCGAGCATGGTGCGGCCGGCAAGCGCCTTGCTCCAGCGCTTCTCGTCGCAGATGTCGGCAAGTGCCCGCCCCTTGCGGCGCCTGGCGGCGTCGGCGGCGAGCGAGAGGAGGAGCTGGCGGCGGCGATCGGCGCCTGCCTCGATGGCAACGACGCCGCCGGGCAGGTGATCGAGCAGGGGCACGCCAGCAGCGGCGGACGGCTCGGTCACCGTTCCGACCTCCAGCCGCTCGCGCTCCTCGCTGGTGAGCTGGGTGAGTGGATCATAGGCGCGGACGGCGAGGATGCGGCCTTCCTCCACCTCGATCCGCAGGGGGTCGACGCTGTCGCCCGGGAAGATGTCGACCACGCCGCCGCGGACCGCCATTTCGCCGGGTTCGTCGACGCGTTCGTCTTCGGTGTAGCCGAGGGAGAGCAACGTCTTGCGCAGGGCTTCGGAGTCGATGGCGTCGCCGGGGGTGAGGATCGGCGGGCGGGCGACATAGGCGTCGGGCGGGGCGAGCAGACGGCCGGCGGCTTCGCCCGAGCTGATCAGCAGCACCGGCCGGTCATCGGCCAGCGCCTCGGCGAGGTGGCGGAGCGCCGCGGTGCGCTGGCCGGCGATGGCGGGCGATGCGGGCGCATCGTCGCCGGGGAGCGCGTCGGAGCCCGGCAGGTGCAGGACCACCCGCTCCCCCGCCACGTCCGCCGCGGCCGTCGCCACCGCCGCTGCCTTCACCTCGTCCCTGGCGAGGAAGAGGATGCGGGGGGCATCATCCCCCAGCAGCCTCGCGACCAGCTCGCCGATTTCCAGTTCCTGTCGGCTCTGCCGATCATCACCCCGCGCCATCGCCACGCAACGGGCCGCCTTCGGCGCAGGTTCCGGTCAGTCGACCAGCTTGCCGGGATTGAAGATGCCGTGCGGGTCCATCGCCCGCTTGATCGCGCGCAGGACCTGCAGGCGCGCCGGAGGGCCAAGCCGGGCGAGCTCGTCCTTCTTCATCTGGCCGATGCCATGTTCGGCCGAGATGGAGCCGTTCGCGGCGGTGACGAGATCGTGGACGAAGGCGCTGACCGCCTTGCCCTCGCCGCTGTCCGCCCAGTCCCGGCCGGCACTGGCGGGCGCGCGGACGTGGAAGTGGACGTTGCCGTCGCCAAGATGGCCGTAGCCGCTCGCCTGCGTGCCGGGGAAGCGCCGCTCGATCGCGGCCGCCTGCCGGGTGAGGAAGTCGGGAACGGCATCGATCGGGAGCGAGATGTCGTGCTGCGCCGCCGGCCCCTCGGCCCGCTCGGCCTCGGAGATGCTGTGGCGGAGGCGCCAGAGTTGCTCGGTCTGGTCGTTGCTGTGGGCGATGGCGGCGTCGGCGACGAGGCCCGCCGCGGCCGCATCGGCGAGCAGCCGTTCGAGCAGCGCCGCCGGCGGCTCCTCGCCCGGGGACGCCACCGCCTCCACCAGAACGTTCCACGGGAGGGGCGAGCCGAGCGGCGCGCGGGTCATGGGAATATGGCGGAGGACGCGGTCGAGGCTGGCCGCGGGGATGAGTTCGAACGCCTCGATCCGGTCGGTCGCGGTTTCGAGCCGGCGGAGGAGGTCGAGCGCCCGGGCGGGATGGTCGAGGCCGATCCAGGCGGCGGCGCGCTCGACCCGGCCGGGCACCAGCCGCAGGCGAAGCGCGGTGATCACCCCGAGCGTGCCTTCGGCGCCGACCAGCAGATGATCGATCGAGACCCCGCGATTGTCCTTCTTGAGGCCGCCGAGGCTGTCGTGGACGAGGCCGCCCGAGAGCACCGCCTCCATGCCTAGCACCTGCGCGCGCATGGTGCCGAAGCGAAGCACCTGGACGCCGCCGGCATTGGTGGCCGCCAGCCCGCCGACCGTCGCCGATCCGCGCGCGCCGAGGTCGAGCGGGAAGCGGGCACCGGCGGCCTCGGCCTCGCGGTGGAGGGTGTCGAGGATGACGCCCGCTTCGACAATTGCTTTGTCGGGCGCAATGGCGCGGATGCGATTCATGCGGCGGAGCGACAGCAGCACCGCCGAACCGTCGGCGGGCGGGGTCGCGCCGCCGACCATGGACGTATTGCCGCCCTGCGGCACGAGACCGACCCCATGCGCTTCGGCGGCCGCCACGATGGCCGTCACTTCGTCGCAAGTGGACGGCTGCAGCAGCACCGGACTAACCCCGGCCCAGCGCCCGCGCCAGTCGGTCAGCCAGGGCGCGATGTCCGCCGCATCGGTGACGATGGACGGCGGCGCGAGGCCGGGCTGGAGGGCGTGGAGGAAGGAAGCGAGGGTCATCGGAGAAAAAGAAAAACTGCCTTGGATTTCACTTCGTCCACTTCGCTCCGGCGGTCGGTCCGGGGCCCGTCGTGCGAGCGCATCGGCAAGGACGGGGCGGCGCGGGGCATCGCCGGCGAAGGTCGCAAATGCTTTCCTATTGTTCAAGGAGAAGCTGGTTCGCTAAGCCGGCCGTCACGCTGTTTCGGGGGAAGAATGTGAGCGGTCTGGTGTGGGGTCTGTTGCTGGTGGTCGTGGCCACATTGGTCATCGCCGGCGCGGGGAGGGCGGTCCAGGTCTATCTGCGCCGTCTGCGCGACGATCACGCACTTCGACCGACGCTGTGGAACCGCTTCTACACGCTCGACTGGGGCGAGACGGCGACCAACAATTACGGGTTCGCGCCGAGCGACGAGGACAAGGCGCCCGACCGCTTCCAGCGCCAGATGTACCGCGAGATGCTGAAGGCCCTGCGGGCGAGCGGCAAGGAGTTCGCCCCCGGCGCCCGCCTGCTCGAGGTCAGCTGCGGCCGTGGCGGCGGGCTCGACGCCTTTCTCGAGGCCGCCGGACCCGGTGCGTTCGAAGCGACCGGCCTCGACGTAGCGGCGAGCGCCGTCAGCTACTGCCAGAAGCAGTGGACCCGCCGCGACGGCGTCACCTTCGTCGAGGGCAGCGCGATGGACCTGCCCTTCCCCGACGCCAGCATCGACGTGTTGCTGAACGTCGAGGCATCGAACGACTATCCCGACCGCCAGCGCTTCTTCGCCGAGGTCCGGCGGGTGCTGAAGGCTGACGGCGTCTTCCTCTATGCCGATACCGAGAAGCGGAAGAACGACGGCCGGATAGCGCGCGAGCTGACGGAGGCGGGCTTCGCCTTCGAGCTGCGCGACATCACGGGCAATGTCGTTCAGGCCTGCCGCGAGGACACGCCGCGGCGCCGCGCCGTCATTGCCCGTGCGCCGCTGCCCGCCCGCCTGCTGCTCAAGGACGAGCTCGGCAATTATGCCGCGATCGAGGGCAGCACCAAGTTCAAGCGCTTCGCAAGCGGCGAGCGGCGATATTACCTAACCGCGGCGCGGCCGGCATGATCCAGCTGGTGGTGGCGCGCGCCGCAAATGGCGTGATCGGTCGCGATGGCAGGCTGCCGTGGCATCTTCCGGCCGACCTCAAGCGGTTCAAGGCGCTGACGCTCGGCACCGCGATGATCATGGGCCGCAGGACGTTCGACAGCCTGCCCGGGCTGCTGCCCAGCCGCCGCCACATCGTGGTCACGCGTTCCAAGGACTGGTCGGCGCCCGGCGCGGAGGTCGCGCATTCGCTTCCGCAAGCCTTCGCGCTGGCCGCGCCGGACGACGTCAGCATCATCGGCGGGGCCGAAATCTTCGCGCTCGCCCTGCCCTTCGTCGAGCGGATCGAACTGACCGAAGTGCAGGGCGATGTAGCGGGCGACACGATCATGGCCGATCCGCGCGAGCATGGCCCCTGGCGCGAGACCTTTCGCGAAGAGCATGGAGCCGAGGACGGCCGTCCGGCCTTCGCCTTCGTGACCCTCGAGCGCGCCTAGCGCCGGATCGCAAGATCCTCGGCATAGGCCGCCAGCCGCTTGGCCTGGATTGCCAGCACCTGGTCGACGAGGGGCGCGAGCTTGCCCGCGCCGCCGTTGGCGAAGCCCGCCGCGCGATAGTTGAGGACCAGTGACGAGCCCGCCGCGGTCGGCTCGATGGCGACCTGCATGACGCCGGTGGTCGCTTCGGCCAGCAGGGGGCCAAGCGAGCCGGTGAGGACGAGGCGCTTGCCCGGCTCCACATAGGCGACCCGCATATGTTCGACACCGCCGCCGTTCGGCAGGCTCTCGCACCAGCAGCCACCGGGCTTCAATTCGAGGCTGAGGTTGGCGGCCTTGCCGGAGTAGCTGTGATCGCCCGACCACCAGCGCGGAAGATCGCCGAAGGCGCGGTAGAGCGCCGCGGGCGGGAGGGCGGTGTCGATGCGGCTTTCGACTTCGAAGCCGTTGCCGCTGGATGACTTGACCTCCGCCGCGGCCGGGCTCGCCGCGAGCAGCGACGCCAGGACCAGTAGCAAGCCAGATTTCATGCAGATATCCTCCCCGCCGGCGAGGATGGACCTAATCAGGCGGCGCCGTCCAGCACCGCGTCGATCTGCCGCGACACTTCGTCGACCGAGGCCATGCCGTCGACCCGCGTGACCAGCCCGCGCGCTTCGTAATAGGGCAGGATCGGCGCGGTCTTGGCGCGATATTCGGCCATGCGGGTGCGTACCGTCTGCTCATTGTCGTCGGGACGGCGCTTGAACTCGTGACCGCCGCAGACGTCGCACGTGTCCTGGATCTCGGTAGGCTTGAAGCGGTCGTGATAGGGCGCGCTGCAGGTGGCGCAGGTGAAGCGGCCGGTGATGCGCTCGACCAGCGCTTCCTCGTCGACTTCGAGTTCGACCACGTGGCTGAGCGAACGGCCGCGCTCACCGAGCAGGATGTCGAGCGCTTCGGCCTGGTGCTGCGTGCGCGGGAAGCCGTCGAAGATGGCGCCCTTGCCCTCGCTCTGGTCGAGATGCTCGCCGATCAGCGCGGAGACGATGGCGTCGCTGACCAGCTCGCCCGCTTCCATCACGGCCTTGGCCTTGAGGCCGACCGGAGTGCCGGCCTTAACCGCCGCGCGGAGCATGTCACCGGTCGACAGCTGGACCATGCCGCGCTTCTCGACCAGCCGCTGCGCCTGCGTTCCCTTGCCCGCGCCGGGCGGTCCGAGGAGGATGATGTCCAAGGCCGGTAAGCTCCCTGTTTCGAAGGCAAGTTGTCACGGGCTCGGGAGAGCCCGTCAAGGCTCAGCGTCGAGCCGGACGCCCGCCGCCCTTCAGCTTCGCCTTCTTGATCAGGTCACCATATTGATGCGCGATCAGATGGCCCTGGACCTGGCTGACCGTGTCCATCGTCACGTTGACGACGATGAGCAGGCTGGTGCCGCCGAGGTAGAAGGGAATGCCGGCCTGGGCGACGGCGAATTCCGGCACCAGGCAGATGAAGGTGAGATAGGCGGCGCCGATCACCGTGAGGCGGGTCAGCAGGTGGTCGAAGTAATTTTCGGTCGCCTTGCCCGGACGGACGCCCGGGATGAAGCCGCCATGCTTCTTGAGGTTCTCGGCGGTTTCTTCCGAATTGAACTGCACCGAGGTGTAGAAGAAGCAGAAGAAGACGATGCCGAGCCCGTAAAGGGTCATGAAGACCGGGCTGCCGTGCTGCAGGTAGGTCGAGAGGGTGATCAGCCACTCGGATTGGCCCTCGGCGCCCGGGGTCGCGCCGGCCATCTGGATGACGGTCAGCGGCATCAGCAGCAGCGAGCTGGCGAAGATCGGAGGAATGACGCCGGCGGTGTTGATCTTGATCGGCAGGTGCGAGCGCTCCTGCGCCATCATGCCTCGGGCGGTGGCGCGCTTGGGATACTGGATCAGCACCCGGCGCTGCGCGCGCTCCATGAAGCAGATGAACAGGATCAGGCCGACCACCAGCGCGATGACGAAGACGATCAGCAGCGGGTCGATGGTGTTGCTGCGGCCGCCTTCGAGCAACTGCGCGAGGGTGCGCGGGAGCGTGGCGACGATGCCGGCCATGATGATCAGGCTGATCCCGTTGCCGATTCCGCGGGCAGTGATCTGCTCGCCGATCCACATCAGGAACAGGGTGCCGCCGACGAGGCTGATGGTGGCGGCGACGCGGAACATGACGCCGGGCTCGACCACCGCGGGGACGCCCTGCGTCGCTCCGAGGCCCTCGAGGCCGACGGCGATGAAATAGCCCTGCACCGTGGTCAGCAGGACCGTCAGGTAGCGGGTGTACTGGTTGAGCCGCTTGCGCCCGGTCTCGCCCTCTTTCTTGAGGGCCATCCACGGGCCGTACATGGTCGCGCCCAATTGCACGACGATGGAAGCGGTGATGTAGGGCATGACGCCGAGCGCGATGATGCTCATCCGCTCCAGGCTGCCGCCCGAGAAGGTGTTGAAGAAGTCGAGGACGCCGCCGCGCTGCGTGTTGAACAGCTCGGCCATGGCGGCGGGATCGATGCCGGGCATGGGCACGTGGCTCAGCAGCCGGAACAGGATCAGCGCACCGATCGTGAACCAGATGCGCTTCTTGAGCTCGGTCGCCTTGCCGAAGTTGGCGAGGCTGATGTTCGAAGCCAGTTGTTCGGCCTGCGATGCCATGTCGTTTGTTCGTCCCTACCCCAGGCGGACCATATAGGGGCCTGCGCTGCGGATGAAAGCCGTTCTCCGGCGAAAGCGGGAGCCCAGTGCCTTCTTCATCGCTGGAGAAAGGGGAAACTGGGCCCCGCCCCGGCCTGAGCCGGGGTCGCCGGGGATCGGTTACTTGCCCTGCTTGGTGGCCTTGTCGGCGATGCGCGCTTCCCGCGCCTTGCCCTTCTTGGCCTTGGCCAGCTCGGCCGGATCCTTGCGCTCGATCAGCTCGACGCTGCCGCCAGCCTTTTCGATCGCCTCACGGGCGCCCTTGCTGACGCCGGCGACGCGGAAGTTCAGCTTGGCCGAGAAGTCGCCCTTGCCGAGGATGCGGACGCCGTCCTTGCCGCCACGGCCGACGCCGGCGGCCTTCAGCGCCGCATGGTCGATGGTGCCATTGGCGTCGAGCGTGCCGGCATCGACCAGCTTCTGGATCGCACCGAGGTTCACCTCGGCATGGTCGCGGGCGAAGATGTTGTTGAAGCCGCGCTTCGGCAGCCGCATGTGGAGCGGCATCTGGCCGCCCTCGAAGCCGAAGATGGAGACGCCCGAGCGGCTCTTCTGGCCCTTCTGGCCGCGACCGCCGGTCTTGCCGACGCCGGAGCCGATGCCGCGGCCGACGCGGACGCGGCTCTTGCGGGCACCAGGATTGTCGCGGAGGTCGTTGAGCTTGATCGTCATGTTCTGCACTCGCTTTCGCTTTTGTCGCGCTTGGCTCCCCGCCCGCTGGCGGGAGGGGAAGAGCCGCTGGATGCGGCGAAGGGAGGGTCTGTCATGCGATTGCTCGCACAGGCCCTCCCCCGGCCCCTCCCGCAAGCGGGAGGGGAAATGGACTTACTTCTCGACGCTCAGCAGATGCTGCACCTTGCGGATCTGGCCGAGGACCTCGGGGGTCTCTTCCACTTCCACGGTGCGGTGCATCTTGTTGAGGCCGAGACCGACCAGCGTCGCGCGCTGGGTCTTGTCGCGGCGGATGGGCGAACCCGTCTGCGTGATCTTGATGGTCGCCACGTCAGTTACTCCGTGATGCTGTCGGCGGTGGCCTCGGCCTCCGCCTGGCTCACGCCACCGCGGCCGAGCAGGTCGGCGACCTTCTTGCCGCGACGCTGCGCCACCGAACGGGGGCTGGTCTGATCCTTGAGCGCCTCGAAGGTCGCCCGGATCATGTTGTAGGGGTTGGAGGTGCCAACCGACTTGGTCACCACGTCGGCAACGCCCAGGCTCTCGAAGATGGCGCGCATCGGGCCACCCGCGATGATGCCGGTACCGGCGGGCGCCGCACGAAGCGCGACCTTGCCGGCGCCGAAGTGGCCCTTGCCGTCATGATGGAGCGTGCGACCGTCGCGCAGCGGAACCCGGATCATGGCCTTCTTGGCCGCCGCGGTCGCCTTGCTGATGGCTTCCGGCACTTCGCGGGCCTTGCCGTGGCCGAAGCCCGCACGACCCTTGCCGTCGCCAACCACGACCAGCGCCGCGAAGCCGAAGCGCTTGCCGCCCTTCACGGTCTTGGAGACGCGGTTGATGTGGACCAGCTTCTCGATCAGCTCTTCGCCGCCATCGTCGTCTTGGTTGCGACCGCCACGGCGATCGTCACGACGGCCACGGTTGCCGCCGCCGCGATTGTCACGGCCACCGCCGCCACCACGACCGCCACGGCCGCCACGCGGACCGCGAGCTTCCTGCTGCGGCGCCGGAGCGCCAGCGTCGGCAGCCTCGGCCGCGGCCGGAGCGTCCGGATTGCCAGCCTGGGTCTGGGTTTCGATCTCGTCAGCCATCACTTAGAACTCCAGACCGCCCTCTCGGGCGGCGTCGGCCAGGGCCTTGACCCGGCCATGGAAGAGGAACCCGCCGCGGTCGAACACGACCCGGTCGATACCGGCAGCCTTGGCGCGCTCGGCCAGCGTCTTGCCGACGAGCTTGGCGCCCTCGGTCGTCGCATTGGCGTTGCCGCGCAGGTCCTTGTCGAGCGTCGAGGCAGCCGCGACGGTGCGACCCTCGGCGTCGTCGATGATCTGCGCGTAGATGTGCCGGCCCGAACGGTGCACCGACAAACGCGGCTTGCCCGAAGCGCGGGCCCGCAGCGCCGTGCGCACGCGGCGCCGGCGGCGATCGAAAAGGGAGAGCTTGGCCATTACTTCTTCTTCCCTTCCTTGCGGAAGATGAACTCGCCGCGATACTTGATGCCCTTGCCCTTGTAGGGCTCCGGCTTGCGCCAGCGGCGGATCTCAGCCGCGACCTGACCGACCTTCTGCTTGTCGATGCCGCTGATCTCGACCGTGTTGGGGTCGGGAGTCTTGACGTCGATGCCTTCGGGGATCGCGTAGTTGACGTCGTGGCTGTAGCCGAGCTGCAGGCGCAGGTTCTTGCCCTGGGCCGCGGCGCGATAGCCGACGCCGGTGATCTCGAGCACCTTGGTGAAGCCTTCGGTCACGCCGGTGACCAGGTTCGACACGTTGGTGCGCTGCATGCCCCAGGCAGCGCGCGAGCGCTGGCTATCGTTGACCGGCTGCACGCTGATCTGACCGTCCTCGACCGAGGTACGGACCAGCTCGTCGAGCACGGTCATCGAAAGGGTGCCCTTGGGGCCCTTGACGCTCAGGGTCTGCCCCTCGAGGGTCGCCGTCACCCCGGCCGGAACCGGGACCGGCTTCTTGCCGATACGGGACATCTTAGAACACCTCCGCCAGAACCTCGCCGCCGACGTTCTGCTCACGCGCTTCCGCATCGGAAAGCACGCCGCGCGGCGTCGAGACGATGGTCATGCCAAGACCGTTGCGGACCCGGGGCAGCTCACGGGCGCCCGAATAGACCCGGCGACCGGGCTTCGAGACGCGCGCCAGATGCTGGATCGCAGGCTGGCCTTCGAAATATTTGAGTTCGATCCGCAGGCCCTTCTGGCCCGCCAGCTCCTCTTCCGAGTAGCCACGGATATAGCCTTCGCGCTGAAGCACGTCGAGGACGTGCGCACGCAGCTTGGAAGCCGGCGTCAGGACGCTGTCCTTCTTCGCCTGCTGGCCGTTGCGGATGCGGGTGAGCATGTCACCCAGGGGATCGGTCATCGCCATCTTGCGGTGTCCTTACCAGCTCGACTTGGTGAGGCCGGGAATCAGGCCCTTGTTGCCCATTTCCCGAAGCATCACGCGCGAGAGACGGAACTTGCGGTAGTAAGCGCGGGGACGACCCGTCAGCTCGCACCGGTTGCGGATACGGGTCGGATTGCCGTTGCGCGGCAGCTCCGCCATCTTCAGACGCGCGATCAGACGCTCGGTCTCGTCGAGGCTCTCGTCGTTCGCGAGGGCCTTCAGCTTGGCGTACTTGGCCGCCTGCTTCTCGACGAGCTTCTTGCGACGCTCGTTCTTGTTGATGGAACTCAGTTTCGCCATGACTTAAGTTCTCCTAACCGCTTACGCGGCAGCCTTTTGCTGTTCAGCGTCTGCGGGGAACGGGAAGTTGAAGAGGCGGAGCAGCTCGCGCGCTTCCTCGTCGGTCTTCGCCGTGGTGGTGACGATGATGTCCATGCCCCGGACCTTGTCGATCTGGTCATAGTTGATCTCGGGGAACACGATCTGCTCCTTGAGACCCATCGCGTAATTGCCGCGCCCGTCGAAGCTCTTCGGGTTGAGGCCGCGGAAGTCGCGGACTCGGGGAAGAGCGATGGTCACGAGCCGGTCGAGGAACTCGTACATGCGTTCGCGGCGAAGGGTGACCTTGCAACCGATCGGCATGCCTTCACGCAGCTTGAACTGCGCGATCGAGGTCCGGGCCTTGGTGATCACCGGCTTCTGACCCGCGATCAGCTGCATCTCGGCAGCAGCGGCCTCGACCTTTTTCTTGTCCTGGGTCGCCTCGCCGACGCCCATGTTGATGACGATCTTGTCGAGGCGCGGGACCTCCATCCGGTTCTTGTAACCGAACTTCTCGGTCATCGCCTTGGCGATGCGGTTATCGTAGTCCGCCTTCAGGCGGGGCGTGTAGCTGGCCTCAGCCATTGATCAGCTCTCCGGACTTGACCGCGACGCGCACCTTCTTGCCGTCGCGTTCCTCGAAGCGCACGCGGGTGGCCTTGCCGGTCTTGGGATCGGCAATGGCGACCTTGCTGACGTGCAGCGGCGCTTCCTTGCGCTCCAGACCGCCCTGCGGGGCCGCCTGGGTCGGCTTCTTGTGACGAACGGCGATGTTGACGCCGGCCACCACGACCTTCTGTTCCTTCGGGCTGGAGCGGATGACCTCGCCGGTCTTCCCCTTGTCCTTGCCCGACAGGACGACGACCTTGTCGCCCTTCTTGATCTTCGCGGCGGCCATTACAGCACCTCAGGCGCGAGAGAGATGATCTTCATGTGCTTCTTGGCGCGCAGTTCGCGCACCACCGGCCCGAAGATACGGGTGCCGATCGGCTCCTCGTTCTTGTTGACCAGCACGGCGGCATTGCTGTCGAAGCGGATCACCGAACCGTCGGGACGGCGGATGTCCTTGGCGGTGCGAACGATGACGGCGCGGTGCACGTCACCCTTCTTCACGCGGCCCTTCGGAGCGGCTTCCTTGACGGAGACGACGATGATGTCGCCGACGCCAGCGGTGCGGCGCTTGGACCCGCCAAGCACCTTGATGCACATGACGCGCTTGGCGCCGCTGTTGTCCGCGACGTCCAGGTTGGACTGCATCTGGATCATGGTTCTACCCTATCCTTCTTCGCGGACGCTCAGACGTTGGCCGCTTCGGCGAGGTCCGAGGCACGCGCCTCGTTCACCCGCTCGATCACGGTCCAGGTCTTGAGCTTGGAAACGGGGGCGCACTCCTGGATGCGCACCTGCTCGCCCACGCTGTAGGCATTCGCCTCGTCGTGAGCATGATACTTCTTCGACAGCTTGATGATCTTGCCGTAGAGCGGGTGCTTCACCCGCCGCTCGACACGGACCACCACCGTCTTGTCACCCTTGTCGGACACGATCGTGCCGGTGAGGACGCGCTTGGGCATCTCTTGTCTCTCCTCAGCCCTGCGCAGCCGGCGCGGTCTTCGCGCGCTGGCCCTGCAGGGTCTTGATCCGGGCGATGGTCCGGCGGACCTCGCGCACCCGGCTCGGCTTCTCGAGCTGGTTGGTGGCGGCCTGGAAGCGCAGGTTGAACTGCTCGCGCTTCAGTTCGCCGAGCTGGGTCGCCAGCTGGTCGTCGGTCTTCACCGACAAATCGTCACGCTTCGCCATGGTCAGTCGGCCTCAACCAGGGTTTCGCCAAGGCGGGCGACCACCTTGACCTTGATGGGGAGCTTCTCCGCCGCACGCTCGAAAGCGGTCTTGGCGAGCGGGCCCGGAACGCCGTCCAGCTCGAACAGGATGCGGCCGGGCTTGACCCGGGCGACCCAATATTCGGGCGAACCCTTGCCCGAGCCCATGCGGACTTCGGCAGGCTTCGACGACACCGGCACGTCCGGGAAGATCCGGATCCACAAGCGCCCCTGGCGCTTGATGTGGCGGGTGATCGCGCGGCGGGCCGCTTCGATCTGGCGGGCGGTGATCCGCTCCGGCTCCATCGCCTTCAGGCCGAAGGCGCCGAAGTTGAGCTCGGTGCCACCCTTGGCATTGCCATGGATGCGGCCCTTGAAGGCCTTGCGGAACTTGGTGCGCTTGGGCTGCAACATTGGTTCTGTTCCTTACCGGCGCCGGTCGTCGTCACGCGCGGGGCGGACGCCGGAAGTCTGCGCTTCCATCATCAGGCGGTCCTGGGCCATCGGATCGTGGCCGAGGATCTCACCCTTGAACACCCAGACCTTGACGCCGCACACGCCATAAGCGGTGTGGGCCTGGGCCTCGGCATAGTCGACGTTGCCGCGCAGCGTGTGCAGCGGAACGCGGCCTTCGCGATACCATTCGGTCCGGGCGATCTCCGCGCCGCCAAGACGGCCGGCGCAGGTGATGCGGATGCCCTCGGCGCCGAGGCGAAGGGCCGACTGGACGGCCCGCTTCATGGCACGACGGAAAGCGATACGGCGCTCGAGCTGGTCGGCGACGCCCTGGGCGACCAGGCGCGCGTCGATCTCGGGCTTGCGGATCTCGACGATGTTGAGGCTGACTTCCGAACCCGTCATCTTGGACAGGGTCTTCTTCAGCTTCTCGATGTCCGAGCCCTTCTTGCCGATGATCACGCCGGGGCGTGCGGCATAGATGGAGACGCGGCACAGCTTCGCCGGACGCTCGATCACCACCTTGGAGATGGCGGCCTGTGGCAGCGACTTGACGATGTACTGGCGGATCTTGAGGTCCTCGAGCAGCAGCCGCCCGTAGTCCTGGCCTTCCGCGAACCAGCGGCTGTCCCAGGTACGGTTGATCTGCAGCCGGAGGCCGACGGGGTTAGACTTCTGACCCATTAGGCTTCTTCCTGCTCGCGAACGACGACGCGGATGCGGCTGAACGGCTTGACGATCCGGCTCGAACGGCCACGCGCACGGGTCGCGAAACGCTTCATCGAGATCGACTTGCCAACGCTGGCCTCGGCGACGACGAGCGCGTCGACGTCGAGGTTGTGGTTGTTCTCGGCATTGGCCACGGCCGAAGCCAGGACCTTGTACACGTCCTCGCTCATGCCCTTGGTGCTGAACTTCAGGATGTTCAGCGCTTCCTCGACCTTGCGGCCGCGGATGAGCTGGGCAACCAGGTTCAGCTTGCGGGCCGAGCCACGGATGGTGTTACCGACGGCGAGCGCTTCCTTGTCGCCCACCTTGCGGGGTGCTGCAGCCTTGGACATTAGCGCTTGCCCTTCTTGTCGGCGGCGTGACCCGGGAAGTAACGGGTCGGCGCGAACTCGCCGAGCTTCATGCCGACCATGTCCTCGTTGACCGAGACGGGCACGAACTTGCGACCGTTGTAGACGTTGAAGGTCAGGCCGACGAACTGCGGCAGGATGGTCGAGCGGCGCGACCAGGTCTTGATCGGCGCGCGGCCACCGCTGTCCTGAGCGGCTTCCGCCTTCTTCAGGAGCGAAAGCTCGACGAACGGACCCTTCCAGACGGAACGAGCCATCTCTTAGCCCTTCTTCTTGGCGTGACGGCTACGGATGATGAACTTGTCCGTTGCCTTGTTGTGACGGGTGCGGGCACCCTTGGTCGGCTTGCCCCACGGGGTGACCGGATGACGGCCGCCCGAGGTCCGGCCTTCACCACCGCCGTGCGGGTGGTCGACCGGGTTCTTGGCGACGCCGCGGGTCAGCGGGCGCTTGCCGAGCCAGCGGGTGCGGCCGGCCTTGGCGAGGGTCTGGTTGCCATTGTCCGGGTTGGACACGGCACCGACGGTCGCCATGCAGTCGGCGCGGACATAGCGCTGCTCGCCCGAGTTCAGGCGAACGATGACCATGCCCTTGTCGCGGCCCACGACCTGCACATAGGTGCCGGCGGCGCGGGCGATCTGGCCACCCTTGCCGGGCTTCAGCTCGACATTGTGGACGATGGTGCCGACCGGCATCTGGCCGATCTCCATCGCATTGCCGGGCTTCACGTCGACCTTCTTGCCGGCGACGACCTTGTCGCCCGGCGCGAGGCGCTGTGGCGCGAGGATGTAGGCCTGCTCGCCGCCCTCGTAGGTGACGAGCGCGATGAACGCCGACCGGTTGGGGTCATATTCGAGCCGCTCGACGGTCGCAGCGACGTCCCAGGTCCGACGCTTGAAGTCGATGATCCGGTACTTCTGCTTGTGGCCGCCCGCGATCCCGCGGCTGGTCACGTGACCCTTGTTGTTGCGACCACCGGTCTTGCGCTTGCCTTCGGTCAGCGCCTTGACGGGCTTGCCCTTCCACAGGCTGCTCTTGTCGACGAGGATCAGGCCACGGCGGGCCGGGCTCGTCGGCTTATATGCTTTGAGTGCCATCGGTCCTTAGATCCCGCTCGTGACGTCGATCGGGTCCTGGCCGGGGGCCAGGGTGACGATCGCCTTCTTCTCGTCCGACCGCTGGTAGGGCTTGCCCTTCCAGCGCTTCGACTTGCCCTTGGTGACCATGGTGTTCACGTTGGCAACCTTGCGGTTGAACAGCGCTTCCACGGCCGCCTTGATCTCCGGCTTGCTGGCGTCGCCCGCGACCTTGAACACGACCGCGTTGAACTCGGAGAGCAGGGTCGTCTTCTCGGTGATGTGCGGCCCGCGGATCACGTCATAGTGACGCAGATCGATCGCCTTGGCCTCGTCCTTCTTAGCCATTGAACCGGGCCTCCAGCTTCTCGACCGCGGCCTTGGTCAGGACCAGGGTCTCGTGGCGCATGATGTCGTAGACGTTGGCGCCGACCGCCGGGATCAGGTTCAGACCCGGCAGGTTCGACGAAGCGTGCGCGAAGCTGACGTTCAGCGCGTCGCCGTCGATCACCAGCGCGGTCTTGCCGAAGCCCAGCTTGCCGAGCTTCTCAACCAGCGACTTGGTCTTGCCTTCCGGCACGTCGAGATTGTCGACGATGACCAGCTGGCCGCCCTGAGCCTTGCTGCTCAGCGCCATCTTGAGGCCGAGCGCACGGACCTTCTTGTTCAGCGACTGCGTGAACAGGCGGGCACGCGGGCCATGGGCCTTGCCGCCGCCGATGAAGATCGGGGCGCAGCGATCGCCGTGGCGAGCCGTACCGCCGCCCTTCTGGCGACCGAACTTCTTGCCGGTGCGGGCAACGTCCGACCGCTCGCGGGCCGCGCGGGCCATGCCGCGGCGGTTGGCGAGCTGCCAGGTGACGACGCGGTGCAGGATGTCGGCGCGGGGCTCGACACCGAACACGGCGTCATTGAGCTCGACCTCGCCGGATCCGGCCGCGTCGAGGGTCTTGATTTCGACCTTCATCGCTTAGCCTTCCGTGCTCTCGTCGGCGGCCGGAGCAGTGTCCGTCACCTGAGCGTCGTTGTTCTGGGGAGCCGCGGCGGCGGTGCGAAGACCGGCCGGATACGGCGCATTCTCGTTGCGGGCGATCTTCACGCTGTCCTTGACGGTCAGCCAGCTGCCCTTGTGACCGGGCACGGAGCCCTTCACGAACAGCAGGCCGCGCTCAACGTCGGTGCGGACGATCTCGAGGTTCTGCTGGGTGCGGTTGCGGGCGCCCATGTGGCCAGCCATCTTCTTGTTCTTGAAGACGCGGCCCGGGTCCTGGCGGTTACCGGTCGAACCGTGCGAACGGTGCGACACGGACACGCCGTGGGTGGCGCGAAGACCACCGAAGCCCCAGCGCTTCATGGCGCCGGCGAAGCCCTTGCCCTGGGTGACACCGGAGATGTCGACCATCTGGCCTTCGACGAAGTGATCGGCGGCGATCTCGGCACCGAGGTCGAGGAGCGCATCCTCGGCAACCCGGAACTCGACGACCTTGGCCTTCAGCTCGACCTCGGCCTTGCCGAAGGCACCGCGCTGCGGCTTGTTGACATTCTTGGCCTTGGCGGCGCCCGCGCCGAGCTGGACGGCGGTATAACCGTCCGTGCCCTCTTCGCGGCGGCCGACAACCTGTACGCCTTCGAGCTGGAGAACCGTCACGGGAACGTGACGTCCGTCTGCCTGGAACAGGCGGGTCATTCCAACCTTCTTGGCGATCACGCCGGTGCGCATGATCTTGCACTCCTCACAGAGGCCTGTCCCGTTACCGGGAGAGGCATGCAGCCCGTGAATGAAATGCGTCGGCCCCGCCTGGGCTATTCCTGCCGAAACAGGAAGCGGGGGACGCAGGCCGGGCAACCTCGTAAAGAGGCCTCCCGCGGTATCCCGTAAGTGTTGGCGCAGCAGGATCGCTGAAGCGATTCAACCGCCACGCCGTGGCCCTTAGGCCAGTTTGATCTCCACGTCTACACCTGCCGCGAGGTCGAGCTTCATAAGTGCATCGACGGTCTGCGGGGTCGGCTGAACGATGTCGAGCAGCCGCTTGTAGGTGCGCACCTCGAACTGCTCGCGCGACTTCTTGTCGACGTGCGGCGAACGGTTGACGGTGAACTTCTCGATGCGGGTCGGGAGCGGAATGGGACCACGGATCAGAGCGCCGGTGCGACGGGCGGTGTCGGCGATGTCGCCGGTCGCCTGATCGAGCACGCGGTGATCGAAGGCCTTCAGACGAATCCGGATGTTCTGAGTTTCCATGATTTCCACTACCGATTGCAAAGAGCCGCGTGAGGGTTATCCCTCACAAAACAAGGAGGCCGCAGCCGACTGGTCCCGGTCTCCCGGGTCGGTGTGACCCCAACGCTGAAACTTGTGTGGCGGGGACGAATCCTCGCCGGTGGAGGGGCCTCTACAGAGGAGGCGGGATGAAGGCAAGCCCCTGCCCTGCCCTTTGGTATCACAATGCGGCGTGGCGGCTGCAAGTCACCAGTCGGGCTGCGATCGAGGCTCCAATTGACGCTTGCCGTCATGCCGCTGCTGCAGGGCGATTCCGGCGAGGTTCTGGTGGCGGGGGATCCAGCGGATTCGGCGAGGAGCGAGGATGGCCGAGGCGGCCTGGAAGCGCTCGCGACAGGCCTGCGCCGCAACGCCGCGGCAGGGCACGATGCCGTTGGCCTGCTCGATGGTGCTGCGGCTGTCGCCGAGGAGGTCGAAACGCCTGATGCCGAGCTGATGGGCGGTCTCCAGGGCGAGGCAGAGCGCCAGCCATTCCGCTTCGCCGCTCCCGCCCTCCCCGAGATGGTTGAAAAAGTGGACCTCGCCGCGGGCGACCACGGCGACTTCGATCGGTCCCGGATTGGGGCGGCAGCCGCCGTCGAAGAAGCTCTTCAGGACTGGGGGGCGGATCACGCTGCTGTCATTCTCGCTGCCGCAGATAAGAAAAGGCCCGGAGCCTCTTGCGAGACCCCGGGCCCTTCTCGTCAGTTCCTGACGCCCGAAGGCGCCAGAAGCTTACTTGGTGATGGTGCCCACCACGCCGGCGCCGACGGTGCGGCCGCCTTCACGGATGGCGAAACGCAGGCCCTGGTCCATCGCGATCGGAGCGATCAGCTTGACGCCGAGGGTGACGTTGTCGCCCGGCATGACCATCTCGGTGCCCTCGGGAAGGGTCACTTCGCCGGTCACGTCGGTGGTGCGGAAGTAGAACTGCGGACGATAGTTGGCGAAGAACGGCGTGTGACGGCCGCCCTCGTCCTTCGACAGCACGTACACTTCGGCCGAGAAGTCGGTGTGCGGAGTGATCGAGCCCGGCTTGCAGAGCACCTGACCACGCTCCACGTCGTCGCGAGCGACGCCGCGGATCAGCGCACCGATGTTGTCGCCGGCCTGGCCCTGGTCGAGCAGCTTGCGGAACATCTCGACGCCGGTGACGACGGTCTTCTTGGTGTCCTTGATGCCGACGATCTCGACTTCCTCGCCAACCTTGACGATGCCGGTCTCGACGCGGCCGGTCACGACGGTGCCGCGGCCCGAGATCGAGAACACGTCCTCGATCGGCATCAGGAACGGCTTGTCGAGCGGACGCTCCGGAGTCGGGATCCAGTCGTCGACGGCCTGCATCAGCTTGAGGATGGCTTCCTCGCCGATGTTGGCGTCACGGTCCTCGAGAACGGCCAGCGCCGAACCGGCGACGATCGGAATGTTGTCGCCGTCGAAGCCACGCTTGGAAAGCTCCTCGCGGATTTCCAGCTCGACCAGCTCGAGCAGCTCGGGATCGTCAACCTGGTCGACCTTGTTGAGGAAGACGACCATGGTCGGAACGCCGACCTGCGCCGCGAGCAGGATGTGCTCCTTGGTCTGCGGCATCGGGCCGTCGGCGGCCGAAACCACCAGGATCGCGCCGTCCATCTGCGCCGCGCCGGTGATCATGTTCTTCACATAGTCGGCGTGGCCCGGGCAGTCGACGTGCGCATAGTGGCGGTTCTGGGTCTCGTACTCGACGTGGGCGGTCGAGATGGTGATGCCGCGCTCGCGCTCTTCCGGAGCCTTGTCGATGTTGGCAAAGTCGACCGCGACGCCGCCGCCATGCTTGGCCAGCACCTTGGTGATCGCCGCCGTCAGCGACGTCTTGCCATGGTCGACGTGACCGATGGTGCCAATGTTCACGTGCGGCTTGTTCCGCTCGAATTTCGCCTTCGCCATTTTACGCCTCTTCTTGGGTTGTCAGGGCCGCTCGCCCGATTGCGAGCGCGCCCTTAGCGTCTAATTTCGGGTTACGCCAGCTTCGCCTTGACCTCGTCCGCAACGTTCTGCGGGACTTCGTCATAGTGCGAGAACTGCATGGAGTACTGCGCCCGGCCCTGCGTGAACGAGCGCAGCTGGTTCACGTAGCCAAACATGTTCGCCAGCGGGACCATCGCCTCGACAACCTGGGCATTGCCCCGGCTGTCGGTGCCCTGGATCTGGCCACGGCGGCTGTTGATGTCGCCGATCACGTCGCCGAGATAATCCTCGGGGGTGACCACCTCGACCTTCATCACCGGCTCGAGCAGCGTGATCCCCGCCTTCTGGGCGGCTTCACGCATCGCACCGCGGGCGGTGATTTCGAACGCCAGCGCCGACGAGTCGACGTCATGGTAGGCACCGTCATACAGTACGATGTCGAAGTCGATGATCGGGAAGCCGACCAGCGAACCCGTGGCCGCCGTCTCGCGGAAGCCCTTTTCGATCGCGGGGATATATTCCTTGGGAATGTTACCGCCCTTGATCTCGTCCTTGAAGACGATGCCAGCGCCACGCTCGCCCGGAGTCAGCTTGACCTTGACGCGGCCGAACTGGCCGGTGCCGCCCGACTGCTTCTTATGCGTGTAGTCGATGTCGACCGGCTTCTTCAGATATTCGCGATACGCGACCTGCGGAGCGCCGACATTGGCTTCGACCTTGAACTCGCGCTTCATGCGATCGACCAGGATCTCGAGGTGGAGCTCGCCCATCCCCTTGATGATGGTCTGGCCGCTCTCGTGATCGGTGGTGACGCGGAACGAGGGATCCTCGGCAGCCAGGCGGTTGAGGGCAACGCCCATCTTCTCCTGGTCGGCCTTGGTCTTCGGCTCCACGGCGACTTCGATGACCGGCTCCGGGAACTCCATGCGCTCGAGCACGATCGGCTTGGCCGGGTCGCACAGCGTGTCGCCGGTGGTGGTTTCCTTGAGACCAGCGATGGCGACGATGTCGCCCGCGCGTGCTTCTTCGATGTCCTCACGCGAATTCGCGTGCATGAGGAGCATGCGGCCGATCTTTTCCTTCTTGTCCTTCACCGAGTTCAGGTAGCTGCCCTTGGTGAGCGTGCCCGAATAGATGCGGGTGAAGGTCAGCGAGCCGACGAAGGGATCGTTCATGATCTTGAACGCCAGCGCCGAGAAGGGCACGTCGTCCGACGCCTCGCGGGTGTCGGCTTCCTCGGTGCCCGGCTTGACGCCTTCGACCGGCGGAATGTCGAGCGGGCTCGGCAGATAGTCGATCACGGCGTCGAGCAGGGGCTGGACGCCCTTGTTCTTGAACGCCGAGCCGCAGACGATCGGAACGAAGTCCATCGCCAGCGTGCCCTTGCGGATCAGCTTCTTGAGCGTGGCGGTGTCGGGCTCGGTGCCTTCCAGATAGGCTTCCATCGCCTCGTCGTCCTGCTCGACGGCGAGTTCGATCAGGTCGCTGCGATACTTGGCGGCCTTTTCCTTCAGGTCATCCGGGATGTCCTGATACTCGAACTTCGCGCCCAGCGACTCTTCGAGCCAGATGATCGCGCGGTTGTTGACCAGGTCGACCAGACCCTTGAAGCCGCCTTCCATGCCGATCGGCAGGTACAGCACGGCCGGGCGAGCGCCCAGGCGCTCGACGATCGTGTTCACGCAATAATAGAAATCGGCCCCGGTGCGGTCGAGCTTGTTGATGAAGCACATCCGCGGAACCTTGTACTTGTCCGCCTGGCGCCACACGGTTTCCGACTGCGGCTCGACGCCGGCAACGCCGTCGAAGCAGGCGACCGCGCCGTCGAGCACGCGCAGCGAACGCTCGACCTCGATGGTGAAGTCGACGTGGCCGGGCGTGTCGATGATGTTGATCAGATGCTCCGGGCCCTGACCGTCTTCGGCCTTCCACTTGCAGGTGGTGGCAGCCGACGTGATCGTGATCCCGCGCTCCTGCTCCTGCTCCATCCAGTCCATGGTGGCGGTGCCCTCGTGGACCTCGCCGATCTTGTAGGACTTGCCGGTGTAATAGAGGATGCGCTCGGTCGTCGTCGTCTTGCCGGCGTCGATGTGCGCCATGATGCCGATATTGCGGTAACGCTCGAGCGGATGGCTGCGGGCCATGGTCGTCAGTTCCTTAGCAATGTGGGGAAAGGCCCAGCGGCCCTCCCCCACGATATAGGTGTTTGTTTTACCAGCGGTAGTGGCTGAAGGCGCGGTTCGCCTCGGCCATGCGGTGCGTGTCTTCGCGCTTCTTGACCGCGTTGCCGCGGTTCTGCGCGGCGTCCATCAGCTCACCCGACAGGCGGGCGGCCATGGTCTTCTCGCTGCGCGAACGGGCGGCGCCGATCAGCCAGCGGATCGCCAGCGCCTGGGCGCGGACGTCGCGGACCTCGACCGGCACCTGGTAGGTCGCACCGCCGACGCGGCGGCTGCGGACCTCGATGCCCGGCTTCACGTTGTTGAGCGCGTCGTGGAACACACCGAGCGGCTCGCGCTTCAGGCGGGTCTCGACGACCTCGAGGGCACCGTAGACGATGCTCTCGGCGACCGACTTCTTGCCGTCGAGCATGACCGAATTCATGAACTTCGACAGGACGATGTCACCGAACTTCGGGTCCGGCAGGATCTCGCGCTTCTCTGGGCGACGACGACGTGACATGTGCTTATTCCTTCTTGAGCAGCGCGCCGGCCTTCAGGCAGCGCGGCCGACGATCAGCTTACTTGGGCCGCTTGGCGCCATACTTGGAGCGCGACTGACGCCGGTCCTTGACGCCCTGCGTGTCGAGCACGCCGCGAAGCACGTGATAGCGGACACCCGGAAGGTCGCGCACACGGCCGCCACGGATCAGCACGACGCTGTGCTCCTGGAGGTTGTGGCCCTCGCCCGGGATGTAGCTGATGACTTCGCGCTGGTTGGTCAGGCGGACCTTGGCCACCTTGCGCAGCGCCGAGTTCGGCTTCTTCGGAGTCGTGGTATAGACACGGGTGCAGACGCCGCGCTTCTGCGGGTTCTGCTCCATCGCAGGGACCTTGCTCTTGGCCTTCTGCGGCTCGCGACCCTTGCGGATCAGCTGGTTGATCGTTGGCATGAAGCCCTTCACCTTGTTGTTACCGGAAGTCCCGGCGGTTACTTTGGCTGTTCAAGCGCGAAGGCCGGTCGACCCGAAGGCCGCCGGCCATCCCGCGTATAAACAAACGCAATGTTCAGCTCTGTCCGGCGAAGGCGCGAAGCCGGCGACGGACGAGCGGCCCCTTAGCGAAGCGGCCCCGGCCGGTCAACCGGTGAGCGCATCGGCACCACCTCGGCGCGGGCCATGACGAAGTCCACCTTCTTGAGCATCCAGACGTCGACGAGGGGGGCTGCCGGCGACCGCGATGATGTCGGCGCCCGAGCCGGGTTCGATGGACCCGACCTCGCTCGCCAGGCCGAGCAGGTCGGCGGCGTTGGAGGAACTTAGCCGGGCCGGGCCCTCGCGCGATCTGCCGTCGCCTAAATGTCGCACGAGTGTCGCGCGCATGACTCGGGTCGCATCTAGTCTCGGGGAAACCGGCAGGAGGATGGATGCCGATGACCACCAGAATGCTCGCCCGGGTCCGCAGCTTCGCCCAGACCAGCCGGAGCAGTCCGCGGCCCGATACGGACTGGATCGCCGAGCCCCGCCACTTCGATCCGCGCCGGCCACGGCTCGCCTATCGCACCGTCTTCATCAGCGACTTCCACCTCGGCACGCCGGGCTGCAACGCCGACCTGCTTCTCGACTTCCTCAAGTCGGTCGAGTGCGACACGCTTTATCTGGTCGGCGACATCATCGACGGCTGGCAGCTCAGGAAGGGCTTCTACTGGCCGCCGCGGCACAACGACGTGGTGCGCGCCATCCTGAAGATGGCCAAGCACGGCACCCGGGTCATCTACATCCCCGGCAATCACGACGAATTCCTGCGAGGCTATGCCAGTCTCGCCTTCGGCGGCGTCGAATTCGCCCAGGAGGCCATCCACGAGACCGCCGACGGGCGCCGCCTGCTGGTGCTGCACGGCGACGAGTTCGACGGCGTGGTGCTCTACGCCCGCTGGCTCGCCTTCCTCGGCGACCATGCCTACACGCTGCTGCTGAAGCTGAACCGGCTGGTGAACCTCGGCCGCAAGCTCCTTGGCCTGCCCTACTGGTCGCTGTCGGCGCACCTCAAGAAGAAGGTCAAGAACGCCGTTCAATATGTCTGCAGCTTCGAGGCGGCGGTGGCCCAGGCGGCGGCCGAGCGGGGCGCCTGCGGCGTGGTCTGCGGGCACATCCACAGCGCCTCGATCGAGCAGATCGGGACCGTCACCTACTACAATGACGGCGACTGGGTGGAGAGCTGCTCCGCGCTGGTCGAGGATTATCAGGGCAATCTTTCCATCCTCGACTGGGCCGAGCGCTGCCGGGCCGAGGTGGCGGCCGCGAAGCTCAAGACACAAGCGCGGATCGCCCTTCCCGCATGAAGCTGGCGCTTGCGAGCGATGCCTGGAGCCCGCAGGTCAACGGTGTCGTCAGGGCCTTGTCCGAGACCGAGGCGAGGCTGCGCCGGCGCGGCTGGACGATTGAACTGCTGACGCCGGACGCCTTCCGCACCCTGCCCTGCCCGACCTATCCCGAGATCCGCCTGGCGCTGGGCTGCAGCCGGGAAGTAGCGCGGCGCCTCGACGCCTTTGCCCCGGACGCCATCCACATCGCCACCGAGGGCCCGATCGGCTGGGCGGTGCGGCGCTGGTGCATTGCCAGAGCCAAGCCGTTCACCACCAGCTTCCACACCCGCTTTCCCGATTATGTCGCGGTCCGCACGGGATTGCCGGCCGACTGGATCTGGCCGGTCATGCGCCGCTTCCACGGTCCGGCGAGCCGGGTGATGGCGGTGACGCCGGCGCTCGCCGCTGAACTGGCCGAGCGCGGGATCGGCCCCGTCCATCGCTGGCCGCTCGGGGCCGACCTGTCGCTCTTCTCCCCGGCCCGCGCCCCGCATCCCGCGCTGGCCGGATTGCCACGCCCGATCCTGCTCAGCGTCGGGCGGGTCGCGGTGGAGAAGAACCTAGAAGCCTTCCTCGGCGCCGACGTGCCCGGGACCAAGGTGGTGGTCGGCGACGGTCCCGCCCGTGCCGAGCTCGCCGGCCGCTTCCCGCAGGCCATCTTCCTCGGCGGCCTCCACGGCGAGGGCCTGGCCAGCGCCTATGCCACGGCCGACCTGTTCGTCTTCCCGAGCCGGACCGACACCTTCGGCCTCGTCAACATCGAGGCGCTCGCTTCCGGGCTACCGGTCGCCGGTTATCCGGTCCCGGGTCCGCTCGACATCATCGGCGCGGACGGCCGGGGCACGCATGGCGGCAAGGGCCGGATCGGCGCGCTCGACGAGGATCTTGCGACGGCGATCCGGGCCGCGCTCACCGGCGACCGCTCCGCCTGCGTGCGCGAAGCCAGGCATTACGACTGGGACCGCTGCACCGACCAGTTCGTCCGCAACCTGGTGACGGCGCCGGCGACCGCCGCAACGCTGGCCTTCGCCTGACCGCACCGGTCCGCCGGGCAGGGTTTCCGTTCTTCGACTTCGTCTCCCTGCTTGCGGCGCGAAGCCGATTGCGCCAGCCTCGGCGTCCGTGGGGGTGAGCGTGTCGTCAGTTTCGGGTTCGGGGCACGGGTCCCTTCAAAGAGAGCAACTCTCCGCCTCGTCGCTTGCCGTCTACCTCGGCGCGGTCGCGCTCCTGCACGCCGCATTCTGGAAGCTGCCGACCCCCGACTACACCCAGTTCCTGCAGTACTGGTATCGCCACCTTGCCGACCAGGGCCTGGCCCAGGCGTTCGCCGCGCCGTTCGGCAACTACAGCCCGCCTTACCTCTATCTTCTCGGGCTGCTTACCTTCACCGAGCCATTCCTCGCGCCGCTCGATGCCATCAAGACGCTGTCGCTGGCAGGCAATGCGTGGCTCGCCTTCGCCGTCTTCCGGCTCCTCTCCACCGCCAAGGCGGGGCAGGAAGAGCGCGGCGGACTGCTGGTCCTGCTGCTTCCGACGATGGCCGCGCAGGTCGTCTTCTTCTCGCAATGCGATGCCCTGTGGGCCGCGCCCTGCGTGCTCGCCGTCACCGCTGCGATCGAGCGGCGGCATGCGGCCATGCTGGTGTGGGCGGGCGTGGCCTTCGCCTTCAAGGCGCAGGCCGCCTTCCTCGCGCCGTTCCTGTTCGCCGTGCTGCTGTCGCGCCGGGTCGGCCCGGGCTACTGGCTGATTCCGCCGCTGGTGACGGCCGCGATGATGGTCCCCGCTTGGCTGGCGGGCTGGCCGGCGAGGGACCTGCTGCTCGTCTACATCCGGCAGGGCGGACAATTGCAGAGCTTCATCAGCAACGCGCCCGATCCCTGGGTGCTCGGTGCCGTGCTGGCGCCGGAGCTGACCCGGCCGCTGATCCCGTTCGGCTTTCTGCTGTCGGCCATCGCCGCGCTGGCCCTCGCCTGGCGGCTTCGGCTCAGCCTCGGCAGCGCCCGGGAGATCGTCACGGCCGCGCTGCTGTCGGCGATATTGGTGCCGTTCGTGCTGCCGAAGATGCACGAGCGCTACTTCCTGCTCACCGACGTCCTTGCCTTCGCGCTCGCCTATGCCTGGCCGGGGAGGGCGACCATCGGGATCGCCCTTGCCACTTCGCTCGGCTCGGCGCTCGCCATCGTTGCCTATCTCTGGCAGCGGCCGGAAGTCGCGATCCTCGGCGCTGCGTCGATGAGCGTCGCGCTGGTGCTGGTCATCCGGGAGCTGCGTGCGGTGCGGCGCTGAGCATCACTCCGTCGTCTTGCCGTCCCATTCGTCGCTGTCGTGCTCGGCCTCGGCCTGCTCCTTGGTCTTGTGGACGGCCTTGTCCCTGTGCTCCGGCGGACCGTAGAGCGTGTAGAACTGGAGCGGTTCCTCGCCGGTGTTCTTCACATTGTGGCAGGCGCCGGCAGGAACGATGACCGCGAAATTGTCCTCGACCGCATTCTCCTTGCCGTCGATCACGACCACGCCTTCCCCTTCCTCGAAGCGGAAGAACTGGTCGCGGTCCTCGTGGGTCTCCTCGCCAATCTCCTCGCCCGGCGCGAGGCTCATCAGGACGAGCTGGAGATGCTCGCCGGTATAGAGGACGCGCCGGAAGTCATTGTTGGCAATCGTCGCTTCCTCGATGTCCCCGCAAAAGCCGCGCTTGGTGGTCGTGGTGTCGCTCACTTGATCTTCTCCAGCGAATTGAGGTGTTTCTGGACGACGCCGGTGACCCTGGCCGCATGGTCCTTGAGCGGCCCGGCCGGCGCCGCGGCGAGATAGGAATTGACCTTGGCCAGCGTGTCCTGGTGGCCGGCACGCTGGTCGGCGAGATACTGGCGGTCGAAGTCGGCGCCGCTAAGGCCGCGGAGCGCATCGACCCTGGCCTGCATCTCGGGCGGGAGCGCGGCGGGAACGACGATGCCGGCCTGGGCGGCGGCGGCCTTGAGCTCGGTCGACGACTTGCCATGCTCGTCGATCATCATCTGCGCGTAGGTCTTGGCCGCGGGGAGGCTGGCCTTGTCGAGCGCAAGCTGGCTGGTCTGGATCTCGAACATGTCGCTGGCGGCGGCATTCTGGACGTAGACCTGGTCGGCGGTGGCGGCCGCCGCTCCGGTGAGGTTGGCGTCGGTGCCGCCGACGGCGAGATTGTCGACCGGCGCCTCGTCGGTCATGCCCTGCGTCTGGTTGTTGGAGACGCTGGTTCTCGACTGCTTGCAGGCGCCGAGCGCGAGGGTGCCGATGGCGGCCGCGATGAGAAATCTGTTCATGGTTGGACGCCCTACTGATGAAGTCAGGGCGCCAACCCGGAAGGCCGGGATTGCGTTCCTTGTCAGCGGGGGGCAGCCACTCCCCTGACCAGCACGCCGCCCTTCACCACCGCCTGCGGGCTGGCGAGCACCGACGGATCGCGCAGCGGATCGCCGGCCACCGCGACCAGGTCGCCGAAGCGGCCGACGGCGATCGCGCCGACGTCCTTCTCCCGGCCGAGCGCCTCGGCGGCGGTGCGGGTGGCGGCCTGGATCGCCTGCAGCGGGGTCATGCCATAGCGGACCATCACCGCGAACTGACGGCCGGCGAGCCCATGCGGCATCACACCCGCGTCGGAGCCGAACACCATCCGGACACCCGCCTGATGCGCCTTGCGGAAGTTCTCGCGCTGGATGTCGCCGACCTCGCGGTCCTTGCGGAGATTGTCTTCGAGCACGCCGTTCTTGCGGCCCTCGGCCTGCGTGTAGTCGGTGTTGTAGATGTCCATCGAGAAATAGCAGGGCCGGGTGCGCTGGGCGCACAGCCTGATCGCCTCGGCGTCGGCGAGGCTGGCATGTTCGATCGTGTCGATCCCGGCGCGGACCGCGCGCTTGATCCCCTCGGCGCCATGGGCGTGGGCGGCGGTGCGCAGGCCCCATTGATTGGCTTCCTCGGCAATGGCGCGAAGCTCGGACTCGGAGAGCTGCGGCTGACCGGGCTCGGTGTTGCGGGAAAAGACGCCGCCGGTGGCGCAGACCTTGATCACCTCGGCGCCGAACTTGCGCTGGCGGCGGACCTGGTGGCGGAGCTCCTCGGGCCCGTCGCCGATCCCCTCTTCCTTCCTCGCCTTCTCGAGACTGGGCGGAAGGAAGGTGCTGTCGCAATGCCCGCCGGTCGCGCCGAGCGAGAAGCCGCCGGGGACGATGCGCGGGCCGACGGCATAGCCATTGTCGATTGCTTGGCGGAGCCCGACGTCGTTGCGGTTGCCCGAGCCGACGTTGCGCACCGTGGTGAAGCCTGCGTCGAGCATGGCGCGGCCATTGCCGACCGCGGTCATGCCGAAGAAGCTGTCGGTGAACTCCAGCCCGCGATAGCCGCCGATGTCGGCCGGGCTGTCGAGATGGACGTGCATGTCGATGAAGCCCGGCAGAAGCGTGCCGCTGAGCGCGATGTGGCGGACGTCGCTCGACCAGCGCACGGTGCGGGCGTCGGCGATGGCGGTAATCCGCCCATCGTCGCCGATGAAGACGGCCGGGCTCTCGACCATCTTGCCGGTGAGCACGTCGACCATCCGGTCGGCGGTGACGACCACCTTCTCGGCCTGTGCGGTGGCCGGGGCCAGCAGGGCCGCCGCCATCATCGCAACTCGTGCCATCGCCATGTTCGATCCCCCTACTCGCCCGTTCTTCCAAGAATTGTGGCCGAACTCCGGCCTCCAGCGCAACCGGCGATGGTTGTGTCATGGCAACCCGCCCCCATCTTCCTGGGATGCTTCCCCTTTCCGTTCTCGACCTCGCTCCCGTCCCCGACGGATCTGATGCCGGCGATGCGCTCCGCAACGCCGCCGATCTCGCCCGCCATGCGGAAGCGCTCGGCTTCCGGCGCTACTGGATGGCCGAGCATCACAGCATGCCCGGCATCGCCAGCGCCGCCACGGCGGTCGCGCTGGCCTGGGTCGGGGCGAACACCTCGACCATCCGGATCGGCGCGGGCGGCATCATGCTTCCGAACCATGCCCCGCTGACTATCGCCGAGCAGTTCGGCACCCTTGCGTCGCTCTATCCCGGCCGCATCGACCTCGGCCTTGGCCGCGCTCCAGGGACCGATCAGGCAGCGGCCTATGCACTCCGGCGCAATCTCGCGTCCGACGAGAATCAGTTTCCGCGCGATGTCGTCGAGCTGCAGCAGTACTTCGAGGGCGGCGTGCAGCGGGTGCGGGCCATTCCCGGCGAGGGGCTCGACATCCCCCTGTGGATTCTCGGCTCCAGCACCTTCGGCGCGCAGCTCGCGGCGATGCTCGGGCTGCCCTACGCCTTCGCCTCGCATTTCGCCCCGGCACAGATGATGGAAGCGATCCGGGTCTATCGCAGCAGCTTCCGCCCGTCGGCGCAGCTCGCCGAGCCCTACGTCATGCTGGGTTTCAACGTCATCGCCGCCGACAGCGATGCCGAGGCCGAGCTGCTCGCCACCTCCATCCAGCAGGCGTTCGTGAACCTGCGCAGCGGCAATCCCGGCAAGCTGCCGCGGCCTCAGGCCGGCTATGCCGATTCGCTGCCGGTCGCGGCGAGGGGCATGCTGGACCAGCTCCTGTCCGCCTCGGCCATCGGCAGCCCGGAGACCGTCCGCCGCCAGACCGTGGCCTTTGCCGAACGGACCGGGGCCGACGAGCTGATCGTCACCGCCCAGATCCACGACCACGAAGCGCGCAAGCGCTCCTACGCCATCCTGGCGGACGTGATGCAGCCGGCGGCCGTCGCCGCCTGACCGATCACATGTGCAGCACGCGCCCGTCGGCGGCGAGGATGCTTTCATGCATCATCTCGCTCAGGGTCGGGTGCGGGAAGACGGTACGGGCGAAATCCTCGTCAAGGAGTTCGGCGGTCTTGCCGACCGTATAGCCCTGGATCAGCTCGGTCACTTCGGCGCCGATCATGTGCGCGCCGAGCAGTTCGCCGGTCTTGGCGTCCACCACCGTCTTGATGAAGCCTTCGGTTTCGCCGAGCGCGATCGCCTTGCCGTTGCCGATGAAGGGGAACTTGCCGACTTTGATGCTGTAGCCGGCTTCCTTCGCCTTGGCCTCGGTCAGGCCGACGCTGGCGACCTGTGGATGGCAATAGGTGCAGCCCGGGATGTTCTTGGTGTCGAACGTGTGCGGATGGGCGTCCTTGCCCAGCTCCCTGGCGATGCTCTCGGCGGCGATCACGCCTTCGTGGCTGGCCTTGTGTGCAAGCCACGGCGCGCCGGTGACGTCGCCGATTGCCCAGATGCCGGGGACGTTGGTGCGGCCATAGGGATCGATCTCGATCCGCCCGCGCTCGACCGCCACGCCAAGCGTCTCCAGCCCGATGTTCTCGGTATTGTGAACGATTCCGACCGCGACGATGACGTGGCTGAAGGTCTTGGCTTGGACCTTGCCGTCCTTGCCCTTGATCTCGGCCGCGACGCCGTTGGCATCGGACTTGAGGCTCTGCACGCCGGCTTCGGTCAGGATGGTCATACCCTGCTTCTCGAGGCTCTTCTGGAGCGCCGCCGAGACTTCCTCGTCCTCGGCCGGAACGATGCGGTTCAGCATCTCGACCACCGTCACCTTGGCGCCGAGGTCGTTGTAGAAGCTGGCGAACTCGATCCCGATCGCACCCGATCCGATGACCAGCAGCTCGCTCGGCATCTCGGCCGGGGTCATGGCATGGCGATAGGTCCAGATGCGCTTGCCGTCCGACTGCGCGAATGGCAGCTCGCGGGCGCGGGCGCCGGTGGCGACGATGATGTGCCTTGCTTTGAGGTCGGTCGTCTTGCCGTCCTTCTCGACGCTGAGCTTGCCTTTGCCGGTGATCGTGCCGGTGCCCATGTGCACCGCAATCTTGTTCTTCTTCATCAGGTGCGTGACGCCCTGGTTCAATTGCTTGGCGACGGCGCGCGAGCGGGCGACCACCTTGGCAAGATCGAAGCTGACCCCGGTCGCGCCGAGGCCGTAGCTCTCGGCATGCTTCATCTGGTGATAGACCTCTCCCGACCGGAGCAGCGCCTTGGTCGGGATGCAGCCCCAGTTGAGGCAGATGCCGCCCAAGCTCTCGCGCTCGACGATCGCGGTCTTGAGCCCGAGCTGGCTCGCCCGGATCGCCGCGACATAGCCGCCGGGACCGGAGCCCAGCACGATGAGGTCGTAATTCTCAGCCATGGTCTTCTTCCTTCGCCGCGATAGGCCGCGGCCTGTTGTTCTCGTCCAGCGCGACAAAGGTGAACTCACCCTCAGCCACCAACGTCTCGGCGTCGCCGTCCCGCGCCCGCGCGATGCCCTCGGCGCGCAGCAGCAGCGAGGTGCGCCCCTGTTTCAGCAGTTCGACATAGACCGACAGCTCGTCGCCGACCGCCATCATGCCGGGGAAACGGAGCTTCTCTGCCGCCACCAGGATCGCCTTGCCGCCCGAGCGGCGCGACGCGAATGACCCGCAGGCAAGCCCCATCTGCCCCATCAGCCAACCGCCGAAGACGCCGCCATAAGGGTTGGTGTCGGCCGGCATCGCCGTGGTGCGGATTGATGGTTCTCGTCTTCCTGTCACGAACGCACTCCATTCGCCATCCAGAGAAGAACGACAATAAGCATTGGCGTCAGCAGCACAGCGGTCAGCGCCAGGCGGACGCCGCTGCCTACGAAGAGGCTCGCCAAGCCCGCAATCAGGGCAATCATCATCAGCGAATAGCCGACCAGCTTGTCCAGCCCGAGCCCGGAGAGGGCGATCACGCCGCCAAGCAACGCGGCGCCGAGCGCCAGCACGCCATTGAGGATGATGTGGAGCATTCCCATCAGCGCTTACATCCGCAGTAGAGAAAAAGGCTTCTGCCAAGCAGGATCGTCATCCGCCTACAGCCCCGGCGGCCTGCGGTACCACCCGGCAGGGGCCAGCAGCAGTGCGCGATTGGCGATAAGCACGACGATCGCCCGCCTGTCGCGGAGCTGTTTCAGGCCGAGATGCGGACCGGAAGATGCACGGCGCCTGCCCATTCCCCAGACGCTATGCCACCAGCCCCAGCGGGTTTTCGATCAGTTCCTTGAGCGTCTTCATCAGCCGCGCCCCGTCGGCACCATCGATGGCACGGTGGTCGAAGCTGCCGGTGATGCTCATCACGGTGGCGACGCTCAGCTCGTCGCCCGTGACCCACGGCCTCTTCTCGCCCGCGCCGACCGCGAGGATCATCGCCTGGGGCGGGTTGATGACGGCGTCGAACTGCTTGATCCCGAACATGCCCATGTTGCTCAAGGACGCGGTGCCGCCCTGATATTCGTGCGGCTGCAACTTGCCTTCCTTGGCCCGGCCGGCGAGTTCGGTGATCTCCTGGCTGATCTTCGATACCGATTTGGACGCGGCGTCGGTGACGATCGGGGTGATGAGGCCGCCAGGAATGCTCACCGCCACCGAGACGTCGGCGCGCTTGTACATGATCAGCTGGTCAGGGGTGAAGCTGACGTTGCACTCGGGCACCGCCTCGAGTGCGACGCCCAGCGCCTTGATCAGCAGATCGTTGACGCTGAGCTTGATCTTGCGGCCCGCCAGCCCCGCATTCAGCTCGCCGCGAAGCTTCAGCAGCGCGTCGAGGCGGACGTCGACCGTCAGGTAGATGTGCGGAATGTCGCGCTTCGCTTCGCTGAGGCGGCGCGCGATCGTCTTGCGCATGTTCGACAGCTTGACCGCTTCATGCGGGATGTCGGTGCTGAACGGCTGGGCGGGAGCGGCAGCCGGGGCTGGCGCTGCAGCAGCAGCGCTGGGCGCGGCCGCCGCCTGGGGCTGCGCCGCCGCACCGCCAGCCGCCTGGCCGAGGTCGGCGCGGACGATGCGCCCACCGGGGCCGCTGCCCGTGAGGGTAGAAAGATCGATCCCCTGTGCCTGGGCCAGCTTGCGCGCGAGCGGGCTCGCCTTGACGCGCTCGCCCTCGCCCTTGGGCGCCGGCGCGGCGGCAGGCTGCGCCGGCGCGGCGGGCGTTTCGACCGGGGCGGGAGTGGGCGCGGCCGGCGCCGGCGCGGCTTCGGCCTTGGGCGCGGGAGCCGGGGCGGCCTTGGGCGCAGCAGCAGGCGCGGCCTCCTCCCCTTCCCCGCCGATCAGCGCGATCGGCGTTCCGACCTTCACGCCGTCGGTGCCCTCGGCGACCAGAATCTTGGAGATGACGCCTTCGTCGACGGCCTCGAACTCCATCGTCGCCTTGTCGGTCTCGATCTCGGCGAGGATGTCGCCGCTTGCGACCGTGTCGCCCTCCTTCACCAGCCATTTGGCCAGCGTCCCCTCCTCCATCGTCGGGGACAGAGCGGGCATTTTCAGTTCGATCGCCATCATCACGCCTTCAAGTGAACCGTCGTTTCATGCCCCTGAAAGACCATGCCCCCTTGCCCGTCAAGCAGCGCTGGGCCACGCTGGCGCATATGGCGGGCAAGCGCACCTATCTGGTCGTGGTGGACGACAGCAGCGAGGCGCGGGTCGCGCTCCGCTTCGCCGCGCGGCGCGCGGCCAAGACCGGCGGCGTCTTCGAGGTGCTGGCGCTGACGGAGAGCCAGGACTTCGTCCAGTGGGGCGGGGTTCAGGCAGCAATCGAGGAAGAACAGCAGCTGCGCATCGAGGCGCGGGTAGCGGCCGCCCTCGGCGACCTGCCCGGCGCCGACCAGTTCCGTCCCGAGGCGATCCTGATCCAGGCGGGCAATCCGACCGAGGTCGTGAGCGCGCTGATCGGAAGTCGCTCCGACATCGCCGCCCTGGTGCTCGGCGCCGCCCCCTCGGGCGACCCGGGCGATCTTGTCGCCGCTTTCTCCGGCAGCGACTCGGGCAAGCTCCCCTGCCCGGTGATGATCATCCCGGGGGGATTGAGCGACGAACGGCTGGAAGCGCTGAGCTGAACCGGTCGCTCAGATTCGCGATGCCAGCAATTCGCACAGCCTGAGGCAGCCAGCCTCGTCCGCGGCGTCGAAGCGGGCCTTGTTCGGCGAGTCGAGGTCGAGGACGGCAAGCAGCTGGCCGCCCCGTACGATCGGCACCACCAGTTCGCTCTCGCTCGCCGAATCGCAGGCGATGTGGCCGGGAAAGGCGTGGACGTCGTCGACGCGCTGGACCTCGAGCGTCGCCGCCGCGGTGCCGCAGACACCGCGGCCAAAAGGAATGCGGATGCAGGCCGGTCGGCCGTGGAAGGGCCCGAGCACCAGTTCGCCGCCCACGTTGCGATAGAAGCCAGCCCAATTGAGGTCGGGCAAGGTCTCCCAGATCAGCGCCGCCGCATTGGCCATGTTGGCGATCCCGTCCGGCTCGCCCGAGGTCAGCCCGTCGAGCGCGGCGAGGAGGTCGGCATAGAGCGTCCGCTTGTCGGCCGCAGTGATTCGATAGTCGTACATGGATTCATCCTTCAGCCGCCCAGCGCAGCCGGGGCATGATCCGTCACCGTAGCGGCGGAACGTCGATGGTTCGCGCGGCGGGGTAATGCTTGTCGAGATGCTTCTTGATGAGGCGCAGGTTCCGCGTGTTGGAACGGAAGAAATAGTCGGGAATGGCGCCCACGAACGGGATCATCCCGAGCAGCCAGTCGATCCCGATGTTCTTGCCCATGCGTAGCACCTGCCACTTGGACATGCCGAGGTTGCGTGCTTCGAAGGCGAGATAGGCACCGAGACCGGCGGCGACCGTCGGGCCGACGCCAGGCACGAAGTCGAGGATGACGTCGAGCCCGACCCGCTTGCTGGTGCCGGGGATCGGCAGCGCCCGCTCGAGCAGATGCTCCAGCGCTTCGATTCGCTGACGCACATGCTGCGGCTGGCAGCTCAGGGGCAGGTCGCGGACGTAGGGGCCTGGACGGACGCTCATGGCCCTAATTTCGTGCGCCCGCGTCGGTTCGCAAGCCCACCAGGCTGTGGCGGGCAAACCGGTTCTCGGCGAAGCCGTCGAAATTGCGCCCGGCAAGCGACCAGCGGATGGGCGCGGCGATGGGAATGAACAGCACCTGTTCGCGCATGATCCGCTCCGCCTCGGCGAAGAAGGCCGCTCGCTGGGGGGCAAAGCCGGTCAGGCGGGCGGCGTCGAGCAGCCGGTCCGCCTCTTCCGAGCAGATCGCCGCAAACTCGCAGCGGAAGTTGCGCAGGAACCAGGCGGGCGAGTTGGAGGGCGCCACCGCGTCGATCCAGCGGAAGTCGGCGTTGCGCGCGCCGCGGGCATCCTCGACCGCAAGCCCGAGCGGCGCCCAGTCGGTTTTGAGCCGCTGCAGGATGATGTCGCCACCGGGGCCGGCCGGGAGATCGACCCGGACTGCGGCACGGAAGGCGGGCGCGGGTGCGACTGCTGCTTCGGCCTGTTCCGCGGCGGCCGCCTCCCCTCCACTCCGCTCCGCTGGCGCCGGCGCCGGCTGTGCCGGGAACAGGCGGTCGGCGATCTGCACGAGCGCGGGGCGGCGTTCGGCGAACGGAGTCGCCGCCCAGGCGGGCTGGGCCGGCGCGCCGTATCCGTCGAGCCCCGTCTGGAGCAGGCTGGCGCGGGACTGCAGGCCGGGCACGCCTAGCGCGGCGACCAGGGCATCGCGGTCGATCGCCGCGTCGAGCAGGGCACGCGCCTCGCGATCGGCCGCAATGCCGTCGCGGCGGGCGGGGACGAGGCCGAACAGGCCTGCCACCGGATCGAAGCGCAGGCTCCCGCGCGGCAGCCGCGCGCCGAGCGCGACCGGCACGTCCGCGACCGTTCCGCCGATCACCATCTCGGTCCGCCCATCGACGAAAGCATCGACCGCATCCTTCGCCGAAGCCGCCGTCAGTCGTACGCGCTCCTCGCTGCTCTCGTCGCCGTCGAAGCCGGGAAGGGTGCGATCGAGGATCAGCGCCTCGCCCTCGCGGCGATACCGGAAGGGCCCACTGCCCCTGCCCTCGCGGACAAGGCCGAACTGCGGCTGGGCAAGCAATTGCAGGAAGTGGGGTCGCGGTGCGCTCAGCTCGATGGCGATCACGCGATCGGTCATCGCCACCACCTCGCGCACGGCGCCGATCGAATCGCGCAGGGGATCGCCGTCGCGCCGGGCGAGCTGCCGCTTGATCAGGCGGACGATGTCGCGCGCCCGCACCCGCCGGCCGTCGCTCCATTCCGCATTCTGCAGACGGAAGACGTAGCTCAGCCCGTCGTCGCTGACGGCCCAGCGCTCGGCAAGGGCAGGCGCGACGTCGCCCGCGGCATCGAATCGCACCAGGCCCTGTGCGACATTGTCGACCAGCAACAGGTCGGCGGGCGTCAGCGATGCGGTGGTCGGGTCGGCGAGGCTGGGCAGCCGGTCGGCGATGACCGTGACCACCGCTTCGCCGCTCGCCGAGTCACGGCAGGAAGCGACCGGCGCCAGCACGGCGACCAGCAGAAGCGTCGCCGCTGCCTTTCCGCCAGCCCATGTCCGAAAGCCTCGCACCGGCACACCCTAGCGATGCTCCGGCCCGACAGAAAGGGTTCAGCTTTTCTTCTCTAGCCAGTCGGTTACAGCTGTATTAGGGCCACAAGCCACCTCGAGTGACGGAAGCGGATGGCGGATCGCGATTCTCCCTGGCAGCGCGGCGGGCGCAACATCGAGGATCTGCCCGATCCCTTCGCGGCGCCGGTGTTCGGGCCGGCTCCGACGGTTCGCCGCAGGCGCTGGTGGTGGCCGAAGCGCGAGCGCCGCGAGGAGATACCCACCGACTTGGGGCATGATCCGCTCGGCACGGCTTACTTCACCGATTCGGGAGCCGGCATCGGCGTATCCGGCGACAGCGCGCCGCCGGCCGCGACTCCACGCCCGCGCCGACGCTGGCTGCGCCTGGGCCTGACCGGCTTTGCCGCGCTGCTGCTGGTTACCCTGCTTTGGCTGATCATCACCGCGCCGCTTGGCCGGGCACTGGAGCCCTTGCCCGATCCCGCCATGCTGATCGTGTCGAGCGAGGGTCGTCCGATCGCCCGCCGCGGCGCGATCAAGGAGGCTCCGGTCGACGTCACCAGGCTCAACCCGCTCACTCCGGCCGCCTTCGTCGCCATCGAGGATCGGCGCTTCTACCGCCATTGGGGCATCGATCCGCGTGCGATCGGCCGCGCCTTCGTCGCCAACATCCGGGCGGGCGGCGTGCGCCAGGGTGGATCGACCCTCACGCAGCAGCTCGCCAAGACCAGCTTCCTCAGCGCCGACCGCGATCTCAAGCGCAAGGCGCAGGAGGTGATCATCGCCTTCTGGCTGGAAGGCTGGCTGACCAAGGACGAGATTCTCTCGCGCTACCTCTCGTCCGTCTATTTCGGTGACGGCGTCTACGGGCTGCGCGCGGCGTCCAAGCATTATTTCGGCCGGGAGCCGGAAAAGCTCACCCTGGCCCAGTCGGCGATGCTCGCCGGCCTCGTCCAGGCGCCGAGCCGGCTCGCGCCGACCAAGAACCTCGCCGGCGCACAGAAGCGGGCGAAGCTGGTGCTGGCGGCCATGGCCGATACCGGGGTGATCACCGCCGGCCGTGCCGCCGCGGCCATTCCTGCCCGGCCGATCCGGCGCACGCAGAAGGTGCCGACCGGCACCTATTTCGCCGATTGGGTGGCGCCCCAGGCGGCCGACGCCTTCGAAAGCGACTTCGGCGAGGTGCGGGTGCGCACGACGCTCGACAGCGACCTCCAGCGCTTCGCCAGCCGCGCGGTCGCCAATGCGCCGCTTGCAGATGGCGTGCAGGCGGCGCTGGTGGCGATGCGACCGGACGGCCGGGTGGTGGCGATGGTCGGCGGCCGCTCCTACAAGGATTCCAGCTTCAACCGCGCCACCCAGGCCCGCCGCCAGCCGGGTTCGGCCTTCAAGCTTTTCGTCTATCTGGCGGCGCTGCGGGCCGGCTACCGGCCGGACAGCATCATCGACGACCGGCCGATCACCATCGATGGCTGGACTCCCGCCAATGTGGATGGAGTCTACCGCGGCCCGATCCCGCTGAGCACCGCCTTCGCGCGGTCGAGCAACGCCGCCACCGTCCGCCTGTCCGAAGCGGTCGGCCGCGCCAACGTCCTGCGCACCGCGCGCGAACTCGGCATTTCGACTCCGCTTCCCGACAGTCCCAGCGTCGCCCTCGGCACCGCGGGCGTCAGCCTGCTCGAACTGACCAGCGCCTATGCCGCCGTGGCGGGCGGGCGCTATCCGGTGCGCGGGACGGGCTTGCCCCCGGCCGAGACGCCAGACGCCGACGCGCGGGGCTTTGCTGCCAGCCTGTTCGGGCGCGGCGGCCAGCTCGACGAACGGCGCGACTGGCGACCGATGCTCGACCTCCTGTGGGCCGCAACCAACGAGGGCACGGGCAAGCGGGCGGCGATGGCAACGGCAACCTTCGGCAAGACCGGCACCAGCCAGGACAATCGCGATGCCCTGTTCGTCGGCTTCGCGGGTGACCTGGTCGTCGGCGTATGGGTCGGCCGCGACGACAACAAGTCGCTCGGCTCCAAGGTGTCGGGAAGCACGCTTCCGGCGCAGATCTTCCGCAATTTCATGACGTCGGCGCTCAGCGTTGACGGCCGTTCCGCTCCTGCCCTGCCGGCGGGTTATCGCGCCCCGCGCCGGACCCAGGCGCCAGCGCCGGCCGCCCCGGCACTCGATGTCGAAGGCTGGGTCGACGAACTCGCACGAGCCGCCGAAGCCCTTCTCGGCGAGGGGCGCTGAACGCCCTCAGGATGGTGAATGGGAATTTACCGGGCCGTGTAGGAACTCCTTAACCCCTCCCTCCTAGAACCAGCGGTGACCGACGGGCCCTGACGTGTCTGCCGGTGCCGGGGCCGCACCCCGGGGACAAAGTGGAACTAGGAGACCGGACATGACCAATTTCATCAAGATGCTGAACAACGAAGATGGTGCCACCGCGATCGAGTACGGCCTGATTGCCGCCCTCATCGCCGTTGCGGCGATCACTGCCCTGACCAGCATCGGCGGCAACCTCAACAAGACCTTCACCAACGTTGCCGACAACCTGAACAAGTAAGCTTCAGGACATCGGTTGCGGGCCCCGTCGCCGCCTCTTCGGAGGGCTGGCGGCGGGGCCTTCTTCTATGTGGTCGCCCGGCGCTCGCCGCGACCACCGGCGCTAACCATTTGGTTACGCCCGCCAGTCATAAGGGACGAAGGGGCGCCACCGTCGTGAATGGTCGCGTTCCGCGCTTCGAATGGTCGACTGGGGAGATGACGATGACCACCTTCAAGAAGATGATTGCCAACGAAGATGGCGCCACCGCGATCGAGTACGGCCTGATTGCCGCCCTCATCGCCGTCGCCGCGATTACCGCGCTGACCAGCATCGGCGGCAACCTCAACAAGACCTTCACCAACGTCGCCGACAATCTGAACAAGTAATCGTCGACGTCAGTGACAAACGAGGCGGCGCCGGTTCATCCGGCGCCGTTTTCGTCTGGGGCGAAGATAGCGGCAACAAAGGGGTTGGCAGCTTGGCACTTACCCCCTAAAGGCCGCGCGGAACGGGGCCGTAGCTCAGCTGGGAGAGCGTCGCAATGGCATTGCGAAGGTCAGGGGTTCGATCCCCCTCGGCTCCACCATTTCCTCGAAAGCCCGCCGTTTTCGGCGGGTTTTCTCGTTTTCGGGGCTCTTGGCTGCGATGCGCCTCAAGCAGGCCCAGGCGGCTTGCGCGTGTGGCGGGATAGCCGCCGAGGTCGAGACCGAAGATTGGTGCTGACGAAGATGGCGCCCATTGCCATCGGAAGCCCGAACGGCGGCGGAAGTCGGCCACCCGCTCGAACGCCTTGGCTGCACCGATCGCCAGGATGAGGCCGAACAGGCCCCCGATCCTGCACAGCACCGCCGCCTCGACCACGAGCTGGTTGCGAATGTCGCGCGGCTGGCGCCGAGCGCCATCCTGAAGCCGATCTCGCGGGTGCGCTCGGTCAAAAAAAAGAGCCGCCCGGAGGCGGCTCTTTTCGACCAACGATCCGGTGAAACCGTTCAATTATTCTCTTCGTCGTCCGCCGCCGTCTCGACTCCGAGATCATCGTCGCCGGTCGACAGATCGACTTCGTCGTCCGCGCTGGGCTCCTCGTCCTCGTCGGGCAGGGCCAGATCCTCGGCACCGAGATCCTCGTCGGCCTGCTGAACAGGGGCCGCAGTGGTCGAGACCTGCTCGAACGGCATCGGCTGCTTCGATTTCAGCACCGGTTCGGGCACGAACGCCGTCCCGCAGTTGATGCAGGTGACGGGATCGTCCTTGCCGAGGTCGTAGAAGCGGGTCGCACATTTGGGGCAAGTGCGCTTGGCGCCCCATTCGGGCTTCACCATGAGCTGAAGGTCTCCAACGAAAAAAGGGGCCGGCGGCATTGCTGCCCCGGCTCATCGGCGCGCGCCTTGCCATAGCGGGGGGTGGCTGTCAAAGCCCGCGGCCATGGCCAATAGCCCTCCAAACAGCTCGCCGATGGTCATTGCCGTCGACGGCCCGGCCGCGAGCGGCAAGGGCACCATCGCCCGCGGACTCGCGCGCCACTACGGCCTGCCCCATCTCGACACCGGCAAGCTCTATCGCGCGGTCGCCCTGTCGCTGCTTCGCTGGGGCGGTGACCCGGAAAGCGAATTCGCCGCCTTGCGCGCCTGCGACGAGGTCGCAAGCCTGATGGATGACCCCGAACTCAAGAGCGAGATGGTCGGCGGCATCGCCAGCCGCATCAGCGCCTATCCCGCCGTCCGTGCCGCCCTCCTCGACCGGCAGCGCGATTTCGCCGGACAGGCGAGCGGCGCCGTGCTCGACGGGCGCGACATCGGCACCGTCATCGCGCCGGACGCCAATGCCAAATTGTTCGTCACCGCCGCCCCCGAGGAACGCGCGCGCCGACGCCACGCCGAGCTCGCCGCGGCCGGCCTTCCCGTCCATCTCGAAGACGTGCTGATCGACATCCGCGCCCGCGACGAGCGCGATTCGGAGCGCTCTGCGGCGCCGCTGGTGCAGGCCCCCGACGCGCTGCTGCTCGACACTACCGAACTCGGCTCGGAGGCGGCGCTCGCCGAGGCCATCCGGCTGGTCGAAACGCGGCGCACTTTCTAAGGGCAACCGATGACCACCTCCCCCACCCGCACTGGCGGCCGAATCCTCGTCGACCAGCTTCGCATCCAGGGCTGCGACCGCATCTTCACCGTCCCGGGCGAAAGCTTCCTCGCCGTGCTCGATGCGCTGCACGACACGCCCGAGATCGAGACCGTCGTCTGCCGGCAGGAAGGCGGGGTCGCCTACATGGCCGAGGCCGACGGCAAGCTGACCGGCCGCCCCGGCGTGGCCTTCGTCACCCGCGGCCCGGGCGCGACCAACGCCAGCCCCGGCGTCCACGTCGCCTTCCAGGATTCGACCCCGATGATCCTGTTCGTCGGCGACCTAGACCGCCGCGACAAGGACCGCGAAGGCTTCCAGGAGATCGACTTTCCGGCCTTCTTCGGGCCCATCGCCAAATGGGCTGCCCGCATCGACGACGCGCGGCGCATCCCCGAATACATCGCGCGGGCCTGGCGCGTCGCCACCGTCGGCCGCCCCGGCCCGGTCGTGCTCGCGCTGCCCGAGGACATGCTGCGCGACGAGGTCGAGGCGCTCGACCGGCCGATCGTCCCGCCGCTGGTCGAGCATCCCGACCCTGCCGCCATCGCCACCGTCCACGAACTGCTGAAGGATGCCGCGGCGCCCGTCGCCATCGTCGGCGGGGCCGACTGGAGCCCTTGCGCCGCCCATCATTTCGCCAGCTGGGCCAATCGCGTCGGCCTGCCGGTCGCCGCCGCCTTCCGCCGCCAGGACGCGGTCGCCAACGATTGCGCGGTCTATGCCGGCAACCTCGGCTATGGTCCGAACCCGAAGCTGGTCGAGCGGGTGAAGGCCGCCGACCTGCTGCTGGTGGTCGGCGCCCGATTGGGCGAAGCGACCACCGACGGCTATACGCTCGTCACCCCCGACCATCCCGGCCAGACCATCGTCCACGTCCACCCCGACCCGAATGAGCTTGGCCGGGTCTACCATGCCGACCTGCCGATCTGCGCCGACATGGGCGAGTTCGCACAGGCGCTCGACCACTGGGACGAGCCCGACCTCCTCCCCTTCGGCGCCGGTGCCGAAGCGCATGCCGACTATCTCGCCTGGACCACCCCGGCCCCGCGCGAGGGCGTCGCCTTCGACCTCGGCCCCTGCGTCGGCCTGCTGCGGGACAAGCTCCCCGCCGATACCATCGTCTGCAACGGTGCGGGCAATTTCTCGGGCTGGTTCCACCGCTACTGGCGCTACGCCGCTTGTCCTTCGCAGCTTGCGCCGACCAGCGGCACCATGGGCTACGGCCTTCCCGCCGCGGTCGCCGCGGCGCTGCGCTTCCGCGACCGCTCGGTCCTTTGCGTCGCGGGCGACGGCGACTTCCTGATGAACGGCCAGGAGCTCGCCACCGCAGCGCAATATGGCGCCGACCTGCTCGTCCTGGTGGTCGACAATGGCAGCTACGGCACCATCCGCATGCACCAGGAGCGCGACTATCCCGAGCGCCTGTCGGCGACCTCGCTCCACAACCCCGACTTCGCTGCCCTCGCCCGCGCCTTCGGTGCCTGGGCCGACACGGTCGACAGCACCGAAGCCTTCGCTCCGGCGCTGGATGAGGCCTTGTCGCGCAAGGGCATCCGCCTCCTCCACCTCAAGACCGACGTCGAGGTGATCACCAACCAGACCACCATCTCGGCGCTGAGGGCCAGGGCAAAGGGCTGATCAGGAACATTCCTTATTGGCGAGGCGCCACGGCCGGAGCGATCAGGCACTCCTCACATGGGGAGAAATGCCATGTTCGCACGCAATGAAGGTGCTCTGGACCGCACGCTCCGGGTTGTCGCCGGACTCGCCATCCTGTCACTGGCCTTCATCGGTCCGAAGACTGCGCTGGGTTATCTTGGCATCGTGCCGCTGCTGACCGGCCTCGTCGGCTACTGCCCCCTTTATTCGCTGATCGGCATCAATAGCTGCCCGGCGAAGCGCTGAGCTTCGCCGCCGCTCCCGGCCCCCAGGTCGCGCGAGACGTTCGCGGCGTCGTCGCCCGGACGCGTCGTCCCGTCGCGAAGACCGCCTTCAGCGCCCCAAAGAAACAGCGTCGAAACAAACCTTTACGGCCGAGCCCGCGTTGCACCTCCACCCTCCACAAGCAGTGGCGCTCACCCGAAAAGGACAGATCCATGTACTATCATGACGCACGCTTGCAGCACCCGGTCCGCGTGACCGAGCCCGACCCGGCCTTCGCCCGCTCGCTCCAGCAGGCGATCGGCGGCGTCGAAGGAGAGATACGCGTCTGCATGCAATATTTCTTCCAGGCCTGGAACGCGCGTGGACCCGACAATCGCTATCGCGACATGCTGCTCAACACGGCGACGGAAGAAATGAGTCACATCGAGATGCTCGCCACCGCCGTCGCGCTCAACCTCGAGACCGCCCCGGCCCACCTCCAGGAAGAAGGCGTCAAGGACAAGCTGGTCGGCGCCGTGATGGGCGGCGAGCGGCCGCGGGCCGCGATCGAGGGCATGATCCACAAGCAGATGCTGTCCGCCGGCATGGGCGCCATGCCGATCGACAGCGACGGCGTGCCGTTCAACATGAGCCACATCTATGCCAGCGGCAATCTCGCGGCCGACATGACTGCCAATGTCGCCGCGGAATCGACCGGCCGGGTGCTCGCCGTCCGCCTCTACAACCAGGCGCACGACGAAGGGATGAAGGACATGCTCTCCTTCCTCATCGCCCGCGACACCATGCACCAGAACCAGTGGCTGGCGGTGATCGAGGACCTCGGCGGATTCTCCAGCCAGTTTCCCATTCCCAACAGCTTCCCGCAGGAGATGGAAAAGGGCGACTTCAGCTACAAATATTTCGTCACCTCGACCGACGGCAGCTTCCCAACGGGCCGCTGGAGCGAGGGCGAGAGCATCGACGGCAAGGGTCGTTTCGAGGCGACCAAGGTCGAGCCGATGGGAGCCGTCCCCGTTCTCGGCCCGGCGCGCCCCGACTCCGGCGCGCAGAAGGAGCAGATGGGCGCCAACGCCACCGACAAGATGTTCTTCAACAAGTAGGCGCGAGCAGGCGGGCTCCGGCCCGCCTGCCGTCCGCTCAGATCAGCCCGGCGAGCGGGCTCGACGGATCGGCGTAGCGCCGCTTCTGCATGCGACCGGCGCGATAGGCCAGCCGCCCCGCTTCCACCGCTGCCTTCATCGCGCGGGCCATCAGGATGGGGTCCTTGGCCTCGGCGATGGCGGTATTCATCAGCACGCCGTCGCAGCCAAGCTCCATCGCATAGGCCGCGTCGCTCGCCGTGCCCACCCCGGCATCGACCAGCACCGGCACCTTCGCGCCCTCGACGATCAGCCGGATGGTCACCGGGTTCTGCACGCCCAGCCCCGAGCCGATCGGCGCGCCCAGCGGCATGACCGCCACCGCGCCAGCATCCTCGCAGCGCTTCGCCATGATCGGATCGTCGGTGCAATAGACCATCACCTCGAATCCCTCCTTGGTCAGGAGCTCGGTCGCCCGCACCGTCTCGATCATGTCGGGGTAAAGGGTCTTGGCCTCCGCCAGCACCTCCAGCTTCACCAGGGTCCAGCCGCCCGCCTCGCGCGCCAGTCGAAGCGTCCGGATCGCCTCCTCGGCGGTGAAGCAGCCGGCCGTGTTGGGCAGGTAGGTGATGACCTTGGGATCGATATGGTCGGTGAGCTTGGGCGCGTTCGGATCGGTCAGGTTCACCCGCCGCACCGCCACGGTGACGATCTCAGCCCCGCTCGCCGCCACCGCCGCCGCATTCTGCTCAAGGCTCTTGTACTTGCCCGTTCCGACGATCAGCCGCGAGGTGAAGGTGCGGCCAGCGACCGTCCAGCTGTCCTTGTCGATCTGCACCGGAGCATTCACCTCAACCACCTCCAACGAAATGGACGATCTCGAAATCGTCCCCATCCTCGACCGGCACGTCGCCGAGCGTCGACTTGGGCACGATCTCGAGATTGCGCTCGACCGCGACACGTGCCGGATCGAGCCCGAGATCGAGCACGAGGCCCGCGACACTCGTCCCCGCGGCGACCCGGCGATGCTCGCCATTGACCTTGATGCTGTGCGTTTCCGTCTCGCTCATTGCACCTTCCCCTACCCGGTCGTCCCGCGCCCCGTCGAGGGGCCTTGGCCCATGCCTCGACTTCGCCATGGCCGAGCGGGTAGAGGGACGGGGTGAAACGCATCCTTGTCCTCAATGGTCCCAACCTCAACCGGCTCGGCACGCGCGAGCCCGAGGTCTATGGTTCCGACACGCTCGACGACATCGCCGGCCGGCTCCACGAGCAGGCGGCGAGGCTGGAGGTCGGGATCGACGTCCGCCAGTCCAACCATGAGGGCCACCTCATCGACTGGCTGCACGAGGCGGCCGACACCGGCCTCCATGCGGTGATCCTCAATGCCGGCGGCTTCACCCACACCTCGGTGGCCCTGCGCGATGCCATCAGCGCCATTGCCGTACCCGTCATCGAGGTCCATCTCAGCAATCCCGCCGCGCGCGAGAGCTTTCGGCGCCGCAGCCTCATCTCGGGCGTTTGCGCAGGGGTGATCAGCGGCTTCGGCGCCGACAGCTATACGCTTGCGCTGGACGCCGCCGCCCGGCTCTGACAAAGCGCGCGGCGACAGATTACAGGGAATTACCATGTCCGACGAACATAAGCAGATGCGGATCGACGCCGGCCTCGTGCGCGAGCTCGCCGAGCTGCTCAGCGCCAATGAGCTTTCGGAAATCGAGGTCGAGGACGGCGATCGCAAGATCCGCGTCAGGCGCGAGCTGACCGTCGCCGCAGCGCCCGTCCAGCACCTTGTCGCCGCAGCGCATCAGCTTGCACCGGCCCAGGCTCAGGCCGCGCCGGTCGACACCGCGACCGAGGCGCCCGTCTTCACCGGCGACATGGTCCGTTCGCCGATGGTCGGCACCTGCTACCTCTCGGCCGAACCGGGCGCGCCGCCGTTCGTCGCGGTCGGCGATACGGTCAAGGAGGGCGACACCCTCCTCATCGTCGAGGCGATGAAGGTGATGAACCCGATTTCCGCCCCGCGCGGGGGCCGGATCGTCCAGCTGCTGGTCGAGAATGCCCAGCCCGTCGAGTTCGACCAGCCGCTGGTGGTCATCGAATAGTGGCCGGCAAGATCAACAAGCTGCTGATCGCCAACCGCGGCGAGATCGCGCTGCGCATCCAGCGGGCGGCCAAGGAACTGGGAATCAGGACGGTCGCGGTCCACTCGACCGCCGACAGCGACGCCATGCACGTACGGCTGGCCGACGAAGCGATCTGCATCGGCCCGCCCGCCGCGCGCGATTCCTACCTCAACATCCCGAACATCATCTCGGCCGCCGAAATCGTCCACGCCGACGCCATTCATCCGGGCTACGGCTTCCTTTCCGAGAACGCCCAGTTCGCCGAGATCGTCGAGCTCCACAACATCATCTGGGTCGGCCCGAAGCCCGAGCATATCCGGATCATGGGCGACAAGGTGGAGGCGAAGCGCACCGCCGCGGCGCTCGGCCTTCCGCTCGTTCCCGGCTCGCCCGGTCCGATCAGCGACCTTGCCGAAGCCAAGGCGATCGCCGCCGAGATCGGCTATCCCGTCCTGATCAAGGCCGCGTCCGGCGGTGGTGGGCGCGGCATGAAGGTGGTGCCCGACGAAGGGCAGCTCGAGACCCTGATGGCGCAGGCCTCGTCGGAGGCCAATGCCGCCTTCGGCGACCCGACCGTCTACATGGAAAAGTATCTCGGCGACCCGCGCCACATCGAGTTCCAGGTGTTCGGCGACGGCGACGGCCAGGCCGTCCACCTCGGCGAACGCGACTGCTCGATCCAGCGCCGCCACCAGAAGGTCATCGAGGAAGCCCCCTCCCCGGTCATCTCGGCCGAGCAGCGCGCACAGATGGGCGAGCGTGTCCGCAAGGCGATGGCCGACATGGGCTATCGCGGCGCCGGCACCATCGAGTTCCTCTACGAGAATGGCGAATTCTACTTCATCGAGATGAACACCCGGCTGCAGGTGGAGCATCCGGTGACCGAGATGATCAGCGGTCTCGACCTGGTCGCCGAGCAGCTCCGCATCGCCGAAGGCCGCGGCCTCAGCATCGCTCAGGACGAGGTCGTGCTGAAGGGCCACTCGATCGAGTGCCGGATCAACGCCGAGGATCCCGAGACCTTCGCCCCCTCGCCCGGCCTGGTGAAGAATTTCGTCGCGCCCGGCGGCCTTCAGACGCGCGTCGATAGCGGCCTCTATTCGGGCTACAAGGTGCCACCCTATTACGACAGCATGATCGGCAAGCTGATCGTGTGGGGCGAGGACCGGCCCGCCGCGATCGCCCGCCTCCGCCGCGCGCTCGAGGAATTCGTGGTCGAAGGTCCGAAGACCAACGTCCCACTCCACCAGCGCATCCTCAAGGAGGAAGCGTTCGCGAGCGGCGATTACACGATCAAGTGGCTGGAGCGCTGGCTCGAGGAGCAGAAAGCCTCCTAACCGGCAGCCCGGCCCCGTGTCGGGCCCACCTGCCTGTTTTCTGCCCTTCGCGCGGCAGCAGGAAAGTGGACCCCGGATCAAGTCCGGGGTGACGTGATCGCGCAGGCTGCGTTACTTCTCCATTATGAGCCACATGCTCGACCCCAATCTAGTGCTGCGCGGCTATGCCTCGGGCGTCTTTCCCATGGCCGACAGCCGCGACAGCGACGAGCTCTTCTGGGTCGAGCCGCGCACCCGGGCGATCCTGCCGCTCGAACGCTTCCACGTCTCCCGAAGCCTCGCCCGCCGTCTCCGCTCGGGCTGCTTCCGGGTCACCGCCGACGAAGACTTCGCCGGAGTCCTGACCGGCTGCGCCGACCGGCCCGAGACCTGGATCAATCGCCCGATCGAACAGGCGATGATCGCCCTTTTCCACGGCGGGCAGGCCCATTCTGTCGAGGTATGGGAAGGCGATGCCCTGGTCGGCGGCGTCTATGGCGTTGCGCTCGGTCGCGCCTTCTTCGGCGAAAGCATGTTCAGCCGCCGCACCGACGCTTCCAAGGTCGCGCTGGCTTTCCTCGTCGCCCGCCTTCGGGCCGGCCACTTCACCCTGCTCGACTGCCAGTTCATGACCAGCCACCTCGCCTCGCTCGGCGCGGTGGACGTCACCCGCAGGCGCTACGTGGCGTTGCTCGGCGAGGCGCTCGGCTCGGCAGTCGCGGAGCCGCGACCGGACTGGCGCTCGCTCGACGGATTGCTGTCGTCGCCAACCGAACCGGCCTCGTCCGCCGCCGCCGGAAAGTTCATCGTGCAGCTCTTGGGCCAGACGTCGTAGACGCGGTGCTGGACGACGTTGAGCGACGGGCTCTCCTTGTAGAGCCAGCCCGAGAAGACGCGGTCATAGGTGCCGTCCGGCTGCTGCACATCGACCTGGACGAACGCACCAGTCAGCTGGTCGAACTCCCACGGGGGAGTCTTCTCGCAGGCGCGCAGCCGAACGATGACGTCATCGAAGCGGACCGCCTGGCCGGGCTTCAGACGGACGTCGCGGGCGATGCCGTTGCGCTTGTTGAGGATACCGAGCACCGCCACGCGCTCGTTCATCGGCGTCGTGCCGGGCGCGAGCGGCCCGGCGGGTGCCGCCCTGGCCTGCTCCTTTGGCTGCTCGTCACCCCTGCCCGGCAGCCGATCGCAGCCGGCGGCCAGCAGTCCGAGCGACATCAGAGCGACGTGACGAAGGCGCACCTCAGTCGGGGGTCCAGGCCTGATAATCGCCGGTCGCCGCAGCCCGCTTGCCGCCACGCGACAGCGATCCCGACGGACGATAGGTCTCGCCGGTCCCTGACAGGTTAGGCCGGCCCGGCTTCTCGAACGGGCGCCGCGGCGGCAGGGATTTGTCCGGCACGTCCTCGATCTGCCCGCGCAGCCAGCTCTGCCACTGCGGCGGAGTCCGGCTGGCGTCGTTCGACCCCTGGTAGATCACCCAGCGGCGACGCGGGTCTTTCCTGTGCACGAAATAGACGTTGCCCGCCTCGTCGCGCCCGACTTCGCGGCCATGCCGGCGCGTCAACAGCGATGTGCCGATGGTGGCGCCGTTCCACCAGGTGAAGATGCTCGCCAGGATTCCCATGGAGCAGCGCCCTAGCCCGGTCGCCCTGCCGGGGGCAAGGCGCTTCGGTCAGGTCAGCGCACCCACTCCACCTTGTCCCCCGCCTTGATGCCCAGCTCCGCGGTGCGGCCGCCGGCGAGCTCGAGGACGGCGCCGACCGGTTCGACTGACGTCGTCGGCTCGAGGCTCAGCGGGATGGTATTCTCGGCGATGCTGCTGATCGTCCCGTCCGTACGGACGAAGATCATGTCGAGCGGGATGAGCGTGTTCTTCATCCAGAAGCTCGCCGGGCGTGGCGGTTCGTGCGGGAAGATCATGCCGCGGTCGGGCGCCAGGCTGTCGCGGTTCATCAGCCCCTGCGCCTGCTCCTCGGGCGTGCGCGCCACCTCGACGGTGAACTTGTGCTCCTTGCCGGCGGCGGTGCGGATGGTCAGTGGCACCTGCTCCAGTCCGGCGGCCGAACGCTCCAGTCGCGGCTCGCCATTGGCGGAGGGCTGGCAGGCGGCGGCGGCAAAGGCGAGCGGAAGCACCGCGAGCAGCGCCAGCCGCTTCAATCCTTGCGCAGGTCGACCGCGGTCAGGCCCTTGCGCCCTTCCGCGATCCGAGCCTCCATCCGATCCCCCGGCTGGAGATCGCCAAGACCGGCCCGGCGTACCGTCTCCATGTGAAGGAAGATGTCCTGCTCGGACGCTCCGATGCGATTGACGAAGCCATAGCCTTTGACGCGATTGAACCACTTGACCTCCACCGGCTCGAACGGCCCAGCGCCGTCCAGCAGGGCGGTCCGGTCCGACCGGTCCTCCGACGGCGACAAGGCAACGCGCGTCACCACCGCTTCGGTCAGATCGATCGACAGCACGCGTACCGCCTGCAGACCCCGATCCTGCCGCACCACGGCGCAAGTCACAACCGCTCCTTCGGGCAGGCTGCGGCGGCCATGTTCGCGCAAGGTGGAAAAATGGACGAGGATGTCGCCTTCGATGTCATCGCTGACGAGAAAGCCAAAGCCGCGCGTTGCGTCGAACCACTTGATTCGACCGCTGACGCGAAGGTCCGATTCGCGCGCTTCTTCCGCCACTTGAACCGTGGCGAAAGGCTCCTCCTCGGCCCCCGATGCTGACGCATACTCCCGTTGCACGGTGCTACGCATAACACATGTCCGTACAAACAGAAAGTTACGTTACCCCAACGAAAACGATCATTCTTCCGGTTCGAAGTCGGTGAAGTCGCCGGGCGCAGCGCCCAGGATGCGGCGAGCCGTCGCGAAGTCGTGCCCAGCGCGCAGCATGGCCGCCAGCGCCTTGTCGCGAGCCGGGGGTTGGAGCAACTGCTCGGCATAGGGACCGATGCGCTTTCGCTCGGCAAAGCGCAGGGCCGCATCGAGGCTGCCGCGCTCCGCCGCCTCGAGCGCCTCTGCCCGGTCCTGCTCGCCGATGCCGCTGGCGTGCAGCGCCATCTTCACCCGCGCCTTGCCGTAGCCGCGCCGAAGCAGGCTCGCGGTCTTGATCCCGGCGAAGGCCCCGTCGTCGATATAGCCGAGGCCGGCGATCCGGTCCGCAACCCCGCCCGGATCGGCGGCTGCGGTGTCCGACCAGCCCCGCTCCCTCAGCTTGCGCTCGAGATAGGCAACCAGCTTCGCGCGGCTGGTCGCGAAGCGCGCGACATAGGCGAGTGCCAGTTCCTGAAGCATGGCGGAATCAAGCGGTCGCGGGGTCCGTCGCCGCCGCTCCGGACGCTCCCTCTCCTGACGCTCCGCCGTGCCCACGCCTTGATTGTGCCACAGTCAAACGCGAACAACCACAAGCGAAAAGGTCCGGAACCGGCGATGTGCCGACGCTTCGGTACCGACCACGAAACGCAGCAGGAACATGGACGTCATCGAGAAGCCAAACCCGCTCGCCCCGCCAGGCGCCACATCGACCCTCGATAGCCTGCCGCGCCGCATGGCGGATTTCGCGACCCTTGGCGATGCGCTCGACTATGCCGCGCAGGGGATTCGCGGCCTCAACTTCCACGATCCGCGCGGCACGCTCCAGCGCGCCTACCCTTATTCGGAGCTGCGTACCGACGCGCTCGACCATGCCCGCCGCCTGGTCGGCCTCGGGCTCGCCAAGGGCGATCGTGTCGCGCTGGTGGCGGAGACCGGTGCCGAGTTCGCGGCCTGCTTCTTCGGCGCCGTTTATGCCGGTCTGTGGCCGGTTCCGCTGCCGCTGCCGACCAGCTTCGGCGGGCGCGAGGCCTATGTCGAGCAGCTGTGCGTCATGCTGTCGATCTCGGACCCGGCCCTGTTCCTCTTCCCGCCCGAGCTCGAGGATTTCTGCAGCGCCGCCGCGGAACGCCGGTCGGTCCGAGCGATGAGCTGGGACAAGCTCGCCGAACTTCCGTTCGACTCCGGGACCGAGCTTCCGAAGGCCGACGGCGAGGACATCGGCTATCTCCAATATTCGAGCGGCTCGACCCGCTTCCCGCATGGCGTCGCCGTCACCCACCACGCCCTGCTGCAGAACCTGCGCGGGCACGCGCTCGGCCTGGAAATGCAGGACAGCGACCGGGTGATCAGCTGGTTGCCGTGGTACCATGACATGGGCCTGGTCGGCTGCTTCCTGTCGCCGATCGCCAACCAGATCAGCACCGATTACATGAAGACGGAGGACTTTGCCCGGCGCCCGCTCGCCTGGCTCGACCTCGTCAGCCGCAATCCCGGCACCAGCCTCTCCTATTCGCCGACCTTCGGCTACGACATCTGCGCCCGCCGCATCTCGAGCCAGACGCGGACCGGCGATCGCTTCGACCTGTCGCGCTGGCGGATCGCCGGCAATGGCGCGGACATGATCCGGCCCGATGTCATGCAGGCCTTCGTCGACAGCTTCGCCGATGCCGGCTTCAAGGCCAGTGCCTTCTGCCCGTCCTACGGTCTCGCCGAGGCGACGCTCGCGGTCAGCCTGATGCCGCCGGGCGAGGGTATCCGCCTCGAACTGGTCGAGGAAAGCCAGCTTTCCGGCGCCGCATCCGAAGATGGCGCGGACCGTCCCAAGCGCTACCGCGCCATCGTCAACTGCGGCCGCGCCGTGGAAGGCATGGAAATCGAGGTGCGCGACGGCGCCGGCAACATCCTGCCCGACCGCGAGATCGGCAAGGTGTGGGTGCGCGGGACCAGCGTCATGGTCGGCTATTACCGCGATCCTGAGGCGACCGACGCCTGCATGGTCGGCGGATGGCTCGACACCGGCGACATGGGCTACCTCAGCGCCGGCTACATCTTCATCGTCGGCCGCGCCAAGGACATGATCATCATCAACGGGCGCAACCACTGGCCGCAGGATATCGAGTGGGCGGTCGAGCAGCTGCCAGGCTTCAAGTCCGGCGACATCGCCGCCTTCGCCATCACCGGCCCGTCGGGCGAGGAGCAGCCGGCGGTGCTCGTCCATTGCCGCGTCAGCGACCTCCAGGAACGCAGCCGACTGCGCGACGACATCAAGGAGCGCGTCCGCGCCATCATCGGCATGTCGCCGGTGGTCGAGCTGATCCCGCCGCGCACACTGCCGCGCACCAGCTCGGGCAAACTCAGCCGTACCAAGGCGCGCAACCTCTATCTGTCCGGCGAGATCGTGCCCCTCGACATCGCGGCCTGAGCCTCGGTCCGGCCGATTACGGCCGGCTGGCTCAGGAAGGCGGATTGATCGATGGAAGGCTGGTGAAATATTCCTCGAGCAGCTTGCGCCCCTTGGCGCTCAGCTCGACGAAGAATTTGCGCCGGTCGCTCTGGCATTGTTGGCGCACGATCAGCCGCTGGCTCTCGAGATAATCTAACCAGCGGATCGCGGTGGTGAGCGGCGACTGGCTGAACTCGGCCAGCTTGGTCACCGACAACTGGTCGCCGCCGTCGCCATAGATGAACAGCACCAGCAGCATGTCCCAGGCCGGTTCGCTGAACAGCACCGGGCCGAAATAGTCGAGCCGGCGCTTGCGGCTCTGATAGACCGACTTGGCGATCTCGATTGCCGACAGTCCGCGCCTCACTCCGGCATCGTCCTGCTCGGGCGCGGCCTGGACCAGCTTGGACAAGAGGGAACGCGCCGCTGCCACCTCATCCGCCGAAAGAGCCATCGTCTGACCCTCTTCGGCCTTCGGACCAAATCCTTCGCCGCTACGCTGGTCGAAGAAGCTCACTTCCCTATTCCTTTCACGCGGAACGCCCCTCTTCCCCAGAGGCCTTCCCTGCTCTTGCAAGCGCCCTCAACGGCGCGATGCTTGCTCAACTGAAACAACATGGCAAAGTGCCGGCGTCAAATCCGTGTCGGCAGTGTTAACTGTCGTCTTGGTTTGATTAGCACCTTGAATATCTTCTGGAATTTGGTGCTATGTCGGGTGATGGACAAAGTCCTTGACAAGCGCAAGCCCTGGTCGCGTCCGGTGCTTCGTCCGCTGCAGTTCGGCGCCGACGAACTATGCCGCCTCTTTCCCGACGCCGATCGCACCGTGATCGAAGTGGCGGCCGCGCGCTCATCCGAGCCGCGCTAACCAGACGCTAACCATATACGGCCAAGGCTGCCTGCCTCATTCTCGGGGGTTTTGGCGCGACGTGGCCGACTATCTGATCGACATGCGGGATGTGGTGCTGGGAACGGCCTACCTCATCCTGCTCTGCACCATCGTGGAGCTGATCAGCAAGCGCGGCGAGTTCCGCTGGCGCGACCGCTGGCCCGGCATCCTGTTCGGACTGCTCGTACCGGTCTTCGCCATCCTGGTCATGGTCCCGCTCAAGATGGTGTGGGCGGCGCTCGGGGTCGCTCCGCTTCTCCACCTCGATGTCGGCCGCTGGCTTGGTTCGGCGGGCGCAGTGCTCGCCATGCTGCTCGTCACCGACTTCCTCATGTACTGGGAACATCGCTTCGAGCATCGCTTCCTGTGGCCGGTCCATGCCGTCCACCATTCGGTCGAGCATCTCAGCGCCTCGACGAGCTACAGCCATCCGCTGCAGTTCATCTCCATGTTCTTCTTCATCTCCATTCCGCTGTCGATGATCGACTTCGGTCCCTACAGCATGCCGGGCGTCGTGGTTCTCATCACCGGCATCCTCGCGCTCTTCATCCACTCGCCGGTCAGGATCGGCTTCGGCCCCTTCCGCCATCTGCTGGTCGATCCGGCCTACCACCGAATCCACCACAGCCTCGAGGAGCGGCACTTCGACCGCAACTTCTCGATCCTCTTCTCCTTCTGGGACCGGTTGTTCGGCACCATGATCATGCCGGCCCGGGATGAGTGGCCGGACACCGGCATCCACGAGGCCCGCTCCCCGCAGACGGTCGGCGAGCTGCTCGCCTTCCCCTTCCGCCTGTGGCGCAAGCAGGCGGCGGTCGAAACGAAGCCGGACGCGGACATGACCTTGCCAGAACCCGACGTCGCGGCTAACCGGCAGGCGGCCTAGGGGTATAGCTCAGTTGGTAGAGCATCGGTCTCCAAAACCGAGGGTCGTGGGTTCGAGTCCCTCTGCCCCTGCCAGGCCGAAGCGAGGCGCGTAGCGAAGCAACGTGCCGATCCGCGAGGCGGACGCGGAGCAGCCGGCCGGGCTCGCTTACTAGCGAGCTTCGACGTCACGGAATTCACTTCCGTGACGGCTGCCTTGAACCTTCCCGGAGACCGCGCTACATGGCTGCGCAACCGAGGTCCGGCGGAGCCATCCGCGGACCTCGTTTTTCTATCACTCGAAGAGGCTCGCGCCCACGATGGCCAAGACAAGTCCCGGCGAATTCATCCGGCAGGTCCGCACCGAAGGCGGCAAGGTCGTCTGGCCGACCGGCAAGGAAACCTGGGTCACGGCCGTGATGGTCTTCATCCTGACCGCCATCCTCGCCCTCTTCTTCTTCGCCGTGGACAGCGGATTTGCCGCCATCGTCCAGTTCCTCCTCGGCCTGCTCTAAGGTTAGACCCATGTCCCGCTGGTACATCATCCACGCTTATTCGGGCTTCGAGAACAAGGTTCGCGAGTCGATCCTGTCGGAAGCCAAGCGCCTCAACCTCGAGGCCCTGGTCGAATCCGTCGAGGTCCCGACCGAGAAGGTCACCGAGATCCGCCGCGGCAAGAAGGTCACCAGCGACCGCAAGTTCTTCCCCGGCTACGTGCTCGCCAAGCTCGGCATGAACGACGACGTCTATCACCTGGTGAAGAACACGCCCAAGGTGACCGGCTTCCTCGGCCCCAACGGCAAGCCGCAGGCGATCAGCGAGGCCGAGGCCGCGCGCATCCTCAACACCAAGGAGGAAGCCGCCGCCGCCGCGCCCAAGACCAAGATCAGCGTCGATTATGAGATCGGCGACAGCGTCAAGGTGCTCGACGGTCCGTTCGCAAGCTTCAACGGCGTGGTCGAGGAACTCGATTTCGACCGCGGCCGGGTCAAGGTCGGCGTCTCCATCTTCGGCCGCGCCACGCCGGTCGAGCTGGAGTTCGAGCAGGTCGAGCGCGTCAAGTAACGCACTGCCGGCTTCTCGCTCCGGGCTACCCGCACACCTCCGCCACCAGCCGGACCGTCTCGCGCGGCTCGTCCCACAGCGGAAAATGCCCGCTGTGCTCGAACCAGTGCAGCCGCGCGGAGGGAAAGCGCTTCACCGCCCGCTTCGCCTGCACCGGCAGGCACAGGCGGTCGTGGCAGCCCCAGCCGATCGCCAGCCGCCGACCGGTGTCGGCGACCCCCTGCTGCCCCGGCCCGTAGCCGAGATCCTTGATCAGCGAGGGCACGGTCGGCGTTTCGGCCAGGGCCTTCAGTTCCGCCGCGACGAACGCGCCGTCGAGCGCCCACGGCCGCGCCGACAATTGTGCGAGCAGGGCCGAGCGGCCGACCGCATTGCCGGCAAGCGCGGGAAGCGCCGGCTTCAGCCCCTTCACCAACGCCCGCGACGCGGTCAGGCTGGCTACCACAAGCTGCCGCTCCCACCCTTCCCAGAAGCCGCCGGGGTCGAGCGCCACCACATTGCCGGCAAGCCCCTTCCGGGCGAGTTCCAGCACCAGCCGAGCGCCCATCGAGCTGCCGACCATGTCGACGCCGGTCATCCGCTCGGCCGCCAGCCACTCGGCCACCGAGCGCACCAGCCCCGCGAACGTCCCGCTGTCCTTCTCCGCTGGCGAGCGCCCATGCCCCGGCAGGTCGATCACCATCACCCGCCGCGCGGCGGCGAGCGGCGCCAGCACCGGTTCCCAGGCATGCCCGCTGCTGCCGAGCCCATGCACCAGCAGCAGCGGCTTGCCCCGCCCATGATCGACGACGTGCATAAGCTTCTCCTTCGCCGCACCAACCGGCGAAGCCACCACTCTGCTCCCGAACTGGCGGCAACGATCCTGAGGGCCGCAAGGACCGCAAGAGCGTCAGGCTCTCAAGCCATCTCTGCTGATGATCGTTCGCTTTCGACCCATGACGGACATAGGCGGCCAGTTCGCATGTGATCCCCGGGCGAGCCGCTGCCGGCCTTCACCCTTCATTCTCGTTCATGCTCACGAAAGCGAAGCCTGCGCAAATCGGTTCGGACACGAAATGAGGGCGATAAATGCAGAGATGGGTTGGCTTTGTCGCCATCGGTGTGGCGGCGGCAAATGTCAGTGGTCAGGTGGAAGCTGCACCGGCACTCGACGGGTTTGAACAGCTGGCCTCAGCTGGCGAGGTCATCGAAATCCGCAAGCCTCTCTTCCAGAGCGGCAAGCTGCGTGTCGGCAAGGCTGTCGGCCGAGTGGAACGGCGGGCCCTTGGCCAGAGCCATGGGATCGGGGCTCTTGGGGTTGACTACAAGGAGATGGAGCGGTTCGGTTCGATGCGCTTCGTCGTCACCGGCGCCGAGGTGAACGGCACGCTTTCCGGTGACTGCCGGTACGGTCGCGCAGAGCAGCGGGTGGGCTCGGGCAGCTGGACTGCGGCCTTCCCCACTGCGTCGCTGAGAATGCACTGCCAATTCATCCGTGACGGGAAGCCTATTGGCTATCTGCAACTGGAGGGCCGCCCTGATGCCTCGAAGCTGGTCCAGGTCGTCCAGCGCGAAGGCGAGGTCGTGATCAACGGCACTCGGCTGACCCTTCGCTCCGAGCACAGGTTGGGCAAGCGACGCATTCCCACGTCGGGGCCGGTCGGGTTCTGGGTAGAGAATGAGGCCGGCGATAGGGTTGGCGCGATCGACACCAACGGAATGACGAGAGTGCGGCTCGCCTCAACGGGCAATGCCGGCCAGCGTGACGCCAACCTGGCTGCCGCTCTGGCGCTGGCGGTCTTCTGGGATCCGGGCGACACCGACGACGACTGAGCTCGAAGGGCTACGCCCGAGCGCCCTGTGGAAGACCGATGTCGCCTCTCGCCTTGCGGACATGAAGCTGCCCGCTTGCAAAGTAGGATTCCACCGGCTCAATCAACCGAGCGGTTCACCGCACGGCTCTTTCTCTTTGCTGCAATCCTTCTCTCCGTGGTCACGCTGACGTTGCAAAGACACCGCGCCACCGGTGACCTTCGTGACCTTGTTCAGCTTCGTTGACGCTCCAGATCGGCGCTCAGCGCGGGTAGACGAACACCTCATAGCTTTCGTCCGTCTTCGCCGGGCCGAGCGAGGCAATACGGCGGGTGGCCCGTTCGAAGCGGGCGAAGTCTGCGGGGTCGAGTGTCATGTCTTCGAGGAAGCCGGTGCGTACCGTCTTGCGCGTCGTGGGATCGCTGAGCGGCGTGAGCAGGACGATGACGACCGGCCTGCCTGTGGCCCGATGCAGCCGCTCGACCGACGCAAGCATCTCCGGAAAGCTGAAGTGCCGGCGGGCGTCGACCGTCAGTGGGCTGATCCTCCCGGACCTGTCCTGCCGCATCAGCCAGACGTCACGGTCCATCTGATAGGCGATCGGCTCCATCGCCGTGTCGGGCTGGCCGGTGACGATGGCATGGTCCAGCTTCTCGCGGCGGATCACCTCGGCGACCTGCTTCGCCCGGCTGTACGGGACGCCCGCCACCGACGCGTGCAGCACCTCGCCGGTGAAGACCATCTGCAGGGTAAGAAGGCAGAGGAAGCTCGCCTGGCCGAGGGCGACCAACCGGCCTGCCATCGCCTTCGCCCGGCCGGGCTCCTGCAGGGTGATCCACAGCAGGGCGAGCAGGAAGACGATCAGCTGCGCACTGTGGCGGTAGCTCGCCGGATAGACGAAGTAGAAGAAGAGCCGGAACAGGATCAGCGTGACCAGCGCCGCCACCAGCGCCGGCCGGTTGCGGGCGAACGTCAGCAGGCTGAGCAGGGTCAGCACCAGCCCGCTCGAACCGCCGATGGCATAGTCGAGGCTCCGCCAGTCATTGAGCAGCGCGGCCGGAATGGCGCTCCATTCCAGCGGGTTGGACGACAGCGCCGCGGCGGCGTCGTTAGCGGTCGGATAGACGGCGGCGAAGCACAGGAGGGCGCCGAGGAGCAGCAGCGCGCCGTTCACCAGCAGCACCCGCATGGTCCGGGTCCAGGCGAGGCCCTGCTCCTCGACGACCGACAGGGCCCGGTAGAGGTAGATGCCTCCTGCGAGGAAGACCGTCGGCACCGCCGTATTGCAGAGCAGCAGGAGCAACAGGCCCAGCCACGGGCTGTCCCTCAGCCTCGGCCACCATGCGGCCATGGGAAAGAGGATGAGCGAGGCGAGGCCGTAGTTTCGGGCCACCACCGTATGGTGGAACAGCAGGAAGGAACTGAACGCCACGACGAGCAGGATCGGCAGGCGGAACGGCGCCTTCATCACGAACACGGCTGAAAGGGCTATTCCGATCATGAGCCCGGCGATCGGCAGCACCATCGGGCTCGGCCACAGGTCGTGCAGCGCCCGCAGGATCATGTACCACAGCGCCGGATGACCCTCGCCGTGCATGGCGCGCAGCATGTCGATCCAGTTGCCGCCGGTGGTCGCCAGCGCGAAGGCACGCGTCTCGTCCTTCCATGGCACATGCTGCGACGCGAGGACGAGAACGAGGACCAGCCAGCCGCCGAACAGCAGCAGCCGGGCCGACGCCTGCACCGGCACAGCAGGAACCATCAGAGCGGCCCGCGCCACGCCGCTGCCCGGCTCGCCGGACGATTGTGACGTTGAGGGCCCGTGCGCCGGGAGGTGAAGAGTCGTTGCCATCGAGGGCCGTGTCTCTACATGGCAGGCCTTAAGGCATCGCTTATGGCGTCGCCCCTTCCCTCCCGCCCCGACCTCTGCTAGGGGCGCCGCCTTCCAGCATCACTGGAGCCACTGCGGGAGCTTCGGACCCAGTCCGGGGCGCATGCACCGCTAAACTGAACCGGGCGACCTTCGGGCTCCCCAGAAGAGAGTGACATGGCCAAGAAGATTACCGGCTATATCAAGCTGCAGGTGCCCGCCGGCGCCGCCAATCCGTCCCCGCCGATCGGCCCTGCTTTGGGTCAGCGCGGCGTCAACATCATGGAATTCTGCAAGGCGTTCAACGCCTCCACGCAAGAGATGGAAAAGGGCATGCCGATCCCGACGGTGATCACCGTCTATGCGGATCGCTCCTTCTCCTTCGCGACCAAGACCCCGCCTGCCTCGTTCCTGATCAAGAAGGCCGCCGGCCTGAAGTCGGGTTCGAAGGAGCCGGGCAAGGTGTCGGCGGGCACGATCAAGCGCTCGCAGCTGGCCGAGATCGCGACGACCAAGATGAAGGACCTCAACGCCAACGACATTGAGGCCGCGACGAAGATCATTGAAGGCTCCGCCCGCGCGATGGGCCTCCAGGTTGTGGAGGGCTAAACGATGGCCAAGCTGACCAAGAAGCAGAAGTCGCAGCTGTCGAACGTCGACCGTGAGAAGCTGTACGGCGTCGACGAGGCAATCTCGCTCGCCAAGACCCTCGCCACTGCCAAGTTCGACGAGACCATCGAGGTCGCACTGAACCTCGGAGTCGATCCGCGCCACGCCGACCAGATGGTCCGCGGCGTCGTCAACCTGCCCAAGGGCACCGGCAAGACCGTCCGCGTCGCCGTGTTCGCCAAGGGCGCGAAGGCCGAGGAAGCCCAGAAGGCCGGAGCCGACGTCGTCGGTGCCGAGGACCTGATGGAGCAGATCCAGAACGGCCAGATCGACTTCGAGCGCGTGATCGCGACCCCGGACATGATGGGTCTCGTCGGCCGCCTCGGCAAGGTGCTGGGTCCCAAGGGCCTGATGCCGAACCCGAAGCTCGGCACCGTCACCATGGACGTCACCAAGGCGGTCACCGACGCCAAGGCCGGCCAGATCGAGTTCCGCGTCGAGAAGGCGGGCATCATCCACGCCGGCATCGGCAAGGCGAGCTTCCCGGCCGAAGACCTGCGCGCCAACTATGACGCGTTCGTCGATGCCATCACCAAGGCCAAGCCGGCCGGTGCCAAGGGCAAGTATCTTCGCAAGGCGGCGATCAGCTCGTCGATGGGCCCGGGCATCAAGGTCCAGCTCGAAGAGGGCGTCGCCTGAGCGACTGATCTCGCGCTGAGCAAACCAGCGAGGGCCGCGGCGGAAACGTCGCGGCCCTTTCTCGTTGAGGCTGGTGAAGGAGCTTTCACCCATGACCGACAGGCCCAGCGACGACGACCAGCAGATCAAGGCCGATGACGCCGAGTTCAGCGACGACCATCCCCTCGCGAGCCCCAACGAGCTTGCCGGCGACGCGATGAGCGGAGTCGAGCTCGAGTTCCTCGCCCGCGACGCTGCCGAAGCGGAAGGGGGCGCCCTGCCGCTCGACGCCGACGCCACCGGCGCCGCCTCGGGCATGGCGCTCGATGACGAAAGCGAGGAAGAGGACACGCTTCCGCTCGAAGGCAACTGACGCGCCGACATCCGTTCACCACGGGCGAAGTCGAGGGGCGCCGCGCCTCGACTTCGCTCGGCACGGGCGGCGAGAAATGCTAGCGGGCTCCGATGCCTGCTCCCGCTTCGTATGACGCAATCATCCTCGGTGCCGGCGGCGCCGGACTGATGTGCGCCGCGATTGCCGGGCAGCGTGGGCGGCGCGTGCTGCTCCTCGACCACGCGCCGGAGCCCGGCCGCAAGATCCTCATCTCGGGCGGGGGCCGCTGCAACTTCACCAATGTCGGGGCGGGGCCGGCCAACTATCTTTCCGCCAACCCCCATTTCGCCCGCTCGGCGCTTGCCCGCTATACGCCGCAGGATTTTCTCGCCCTGGTCGAGAAGCACCGGATCGCCTGGCACGAGAAGACCCTCGGCCAGCTCTTCTGCGACGGCTCGGCCCGGCAGATCGTCGCCATGCTCCTCGACGAAAGCGCCGCTGGCGGTGTCACGCTCCGCTGCGAGACGGCGGTCGACGGCATCGACCATGCCGACGGCCGCTTCCGGGTGACCGCCAGCGGAACGACGGCCGAGGCCCCGGCACTGGTCATCGCCACCGGCGGCCCCTCCATCCCCAAGCTCGGCGCGACCGGATTCGCCTACGACCTCGCCCGCCGCTTCGGCCTTAAGGTGGTCGAACCACGTCCCGCGCTCGTGCCCCTGACCCTGGGCGGCGAGGAAGCGCTGTTTCGCACCCTGTCCGGCGTCGCTGCCCCCGTCGAGGCGCGCTGCGGCGGCGCTTCCTTCCGCGAGGCGGCCCTGTTCACGCACAAGGGGATGAGCGGTCCCGCCATCCTGCAGGTGTCGAGCTATTGGAAACGCGGCCAGGCGGTCGCGATCGATTTCCTGCCTCAGGAGGGCAGCGGCTGGCTGCGCGAGGCCAAGCGCCAGCGCCCGCGCGTGCGGCTTCCCAGCCTGCTTGGCGAGCGGCTACCGGCGCGCCTCGCGGACACACTGGCGGAGCGCCTCGGCGTCCCGGCCGAACTCGGCAATGCGCCCGACCGCCTGCTCGAGGAGGCCGAGCGCCGACTCGCCGACTGGCGCTTCATGCCGAACGGAAGCGAGGGCTTCGCCAAGGCCGAGGTCACTGCCGGCGGGATCAGCACGGCCGACCTCAGCTCCCGCACCATGGAGGCGCGTAAGGTGCCGGGTCTCTATGCCATCGGAGAGGCGGTCGACGTCACCGGCTGGCTCGGCGGTTACAATTTCCAGTGGGCCTGGGCGAGCGGGGTTGCGGCCGGCCAGGCGATTTGACGCAAGGCGGCTGCGGCAAGCCGAGCTCCCTGTCTCCTCACCCGTGCGTTGAGGCACGAACCAGGAGGAGCGAAACCATGGACAACAATCAAGGTAGCAGCAGCATGAGCGGTTCGGCCAACGCGGGCACGGGCACGCGCAACAGCACTTACGACCTCACCGCCGTCCTCTATCACGCGCTGCAGGGCGTGGAGAATTGCCAGACCTACATGGGCGACGCGGAAGGCAAGCAGGAGCATCGCCAGTTCTTCCAGCTGGCGCTCGACAGCCAGAAGCAGCTCGCCGAGCAGGCCAAGCGCCTGCTTCACGATGCCCTCATGAAGGAGACCGGCGGCGGCCAGGGCGGCAGCCAGAGCAGCGGCGGCTCGTCCGGCTTGGGCCAGTCGCACAGCTTCGAGGAAGCCCGTGACGACGGCAGCGCTTTCCGCTTCGCCAGCAGCGAGACCGAAGGCGGCTCCGACCAGTTCGCCGGCCAGGGCAGCGAGCAGGACCGGCAGGGCGGTTCGGCGCTCACCTCCGGCCAGCAGGTCGGCGGCATGGACAATGACCAGGGCTCCGGCCAGTTCGGGCAGTCTGCACTCGGTCATGGCCAGCGCCACAATGAGATGACGACCGGCGGTGGTGGCACCAGCAGCTTCTAATTGAAGCGAAATTCGCGGCGGGAAGTGGTCCGAACCGACCTCTTTCCGCCGTTTGCCGATTGATCATGCCCCTGCCGTCCGTTTGCCTGCGCATCGACCGCTGGCGCGCCGATATCGAAGCTGGCGCGCAGTTCCGGACCGACAGTCCTAATGCCCCACTCAGCCGGCGGGAATGGACCTGCCGGACTGACAAGGGGTTTGAAATGTCCAGCAGTTTGAAGAGTACGGGTCTGACGGCTCTTGCCTTCTCGGCTTCGTTCGGCCTGATCGCGATTGCGATCGCGCCCGCCACCGCCTTTGCCCAGTCTCCCGATATCAGCATCACTGCGCCGTACGAGGAAGAAGCGCTGAGCAAGCGGGTGGCGATCGGCGACCTCGACCTCGCCAAGCCGCGCGACATGAAGCGCCTCGATGCCCGCATCCGCAGCGCCAGCCGCGCCGTCTGCGAGCCCAACGGCTTCAGCCTCATCAACGACGACGAACTGCAGTGCCGCAAGGTCGCCGTCGCCTCGGCCCAGCCGCAGGTCGCCCGCCTTCGCGACCAGGCGCTCAGCCTCGCCGCCGCCGGTCAGCCCAGCCGCATCGACACCACGCTCGCCGTGGTCGCGCCCGACGCGGAGTAAGGCGCCTTGGGGGCAAGCACAGGGGTCACGAACCGTCATGCCAGGGGGCATAGGTTCGTGGCCCCTCGTCAAGGCCTCGCCAGACTATTCGCTTGACCTGTAGGACCGCTTGGTCTTTTCTTTGCCCATGGTTCGCACCGCCCTTCAGACCAACCTCCGCCATTGGTGGCGCTGGCAGTCCCATGAGCGGCGTGCCGGCCACTAGCGCAATCGACCTTCCCGAGCGCTGATTGACCGACCCGCCGTTTTCCGGCGGGTTTTTGTTTGCGCGCAAGCCTGCCGGCCTCCCCGTTACAGTCCGACAGGAACAAGCCCATGATCATCGTTCTCAAGCCCGAAGCCCCCGCCGAAACTGCCGAGCGGCTGATCGCCCGGATCAAGGATGCCGGCCTCCAGCCGCTCCACATGCCAGGCGCCGAACGCGTCGTCCTCGGCGCGCTTGGCGACGAGCGCGTGCTGGCCGAACTGGCCCTCGACAGCGATCCCGCCGTCGAAAGCGTCAAGCCGATCCTCGCCCCCTACAAGCTCGTCAGCCGCGAGCTTCAGGCGCACGACACAGTGGTCGACATCGGCGGCGTCAGCGTCGGCGGCGACCGGCTGGCGGTGGTGGCCGGGCCATGCGCGGTCGAAAGCGCCGACCAGCTGCACGAGACCGCTGCGGCGGTGAAGGCGGCCGGCGCCACCCTGCTGCGCGCCGGTGCCTACAAGCCGCGCACCAGCCCCTACGGCTTCTCCGGCCACGGGCTCGAAGGTCTCAAGATCCTGCGCGAGGTCGGCGACGATCTTGGCCTGCCGATCGTCACCGAGGTGATGGACACGGCCGACGTCGCCCATGTCGCCGAGGCCGCCGACTGCCTCCAGATCGGCGCCCGCAACATGCAGAATTACGCGCTCCTGCGCGCGGTCGGCGCGGCCGGGCGCCCGGTGCTGCTGAAGCGCGGCCTGTCCGCGACCATCCAGGAATGGCTGCTTGCCGCCGAATATCTGATGGCCGCCGGCAACAGCCAGGTCATCCTGTGCGAGCGCGGCATCCGCACTTTCGAGCCTGCCACGCGCAACACCCTCGACCTCAATGCGGTGCCCTACGTCAAGCTCAAGACCCATCTGCCGGTCGTGGTCGATCCGAGCCACGGCACCGGCATCCGCGACCTCGTGCCCGCGATGAGCCTGGCCGGCGTGGCCGCAGGGGCGGACGGGCTGATGATCGAGGTGCACCGCGACCCCGCCGTCGCCCTCTCGGATGGCGCCCAGTCGCTCTACCCGGCGCAGTTCGAGAGGCTGATGGCGGCGCTGGCGCCGGTCGCGGCGGCGGTCGGCCGGCAGCTGTGAAGGTCGAAGCACGGGTCCTCGCCCGCCGTCTGCCGGCCGGACTCGATCCCCTGACGGCCTATCGCGCGCTCGGCGCCGGCGTGCCGGGCACGGGCCTGTTCGAGGCGCCCGAGGGCCAGTGCCTGGTGATGGGCCGCGCCTGCGTGCGGGCTGAGGCGCGCGACGGAATTGTCGAGCTGGTGGCCCTCAATGCCAATGGCGAGGCCCTGCTGACCGCGCTCGACACCAGTGCCGCCATGGAGCGGCGGACCGACCGGCTGACCCTCGCCTTCGCCAAGCCGCGGAGCGACGATGCCGCCGAGCGCCTGCTCGGGCCGCAGCCGCTCCATGCACTGCGCGCCCTGCTCGCCGCCGCCGCGGCCCCGAGTGGCGAGCCGTTCGGGGCAATCCTGCTCGGGATCGCGGGCTTCGACCTTGCCGCCTGGGGCGAGGAGATGCCGGCCGGGCGTGCGGCCGACTTTCCGGAATTCGTCTTCTGGGTGCCCGACACGTTGCTGACGGTCGCGCCCGGCGGCGCCGCGCGCCTGCTGTGCACGGCATTCGGCCCCGACGAGCGGCATGCGAATGACGCGGCTCGGCGGCTGGAGGAGGGGCTGGCGGCACTCGCCGCAGCACCGGCGCCTTTCGACTTCGCTCCGGGCGAACGAGCAAAGACTGTCGTTGGTCCTGAGTGGAGCGCCGAAGGCGCGAAGTCGAAGGGCCTCATCGCATTCACCCCGGACTTGTCCGACAACGATTACGCCACCCTCGTCACCCGCCTCAAGCAGGAGATCGCCGCCGGCGAGGTCTATCAGATCGTGCCGAGCCGGACCTTTCGCGGCCCCTGCCCCGACCCGCTCGCCGCCTACGCCCGCCTCCGCCGCGCCGAACCCGCCAGCTACCGCTTCTACCTTTCGGGTGAGGACTGGACCCTGCTCGGCGCGAGCCCGGAGACCAGCGTCCGCCTGTCCGCCGGCGGCGCGAGCGGCCGGATCGTCGAGGTGAAGCCGATCGCCGGCACCCGGCCGCGCGGCGCCACCCCCGACGAGGACGACCGGCTGGAAGCCGAGATGCGGCTCGACGGCAAGGAACTGGCCGAGCACATGATGCTGGTCGATCTCGCCCGCAACGACGTGGCGCGGGTGTCGCTCCCCGGCACTCGGCGGGTGGCGAAGCTGCTGACGGTGGAGCGGTTCGCCCGGGTCATGCACCTCGTGTCCTCGGTCACCGGAACGCTCCGGCCCGGCCTCGATGCCTTCGACGCGCTCGCCGCCTGCCTCAACGTCGGGACGTTGGTCGGTGCGCCCAAGATCCGGGCCATGCAGTTGCTGCGCCAGCATGAGGCGACCCGGCGCGGCCCCTATGGCGGCGCGATCGGCTGGATTGCGGGCAACGGCCGGATGGACACGGCCGTGGTGATCCGCTCGGCGATGGTGAAGGACGGCGTGGCGAGCGTCCGGTCGGGCGCGGGCGTGGTCCACGACAGCATCCCCGAGGCCGAGGCGGCGGAGACCCGCGCCAAGGCCTCCGCCCTCCTCGGAGTGCTCGGCGCATGAGACCGGTCCTCCTCATCGACAATCTCGACAGCTTCACCTACAACCTGGTCGAGAGCCTGGAACGGCTTGGCGCCGAGGTGCTGGTCCGCCGCAATCGGATCGCCGCCGCCGACGCGCTGGCAGAAGCTCAGGGGAAAGGCGCGATCATCATGATCTCGCCCGGGCCCGGCGCACCGAAAGAGGCGGGCTGCTGCCTCGACCTCATCGCCCTGGCGAAGGGCAAGGTGCCGGTGATCGGCATCTGCCTTGGCCATCAGGCCCTCGTCGAGCAGGCGGGCGGCGCCGTCACCCGCGCGCCCGATCCGGTGCACGGCAAGTCGATGCTGCTCAGCCATGATGGCGCTGGTCCGTTCGCCGGGCTGGAGAACCCCGTGCGGGTCGGGCGCTACCACAGCCTCTGCACCCGCGACCTGCCGGGACGCTTCACCGTCCATGCCGCGGTCGACGGCATGGCCATGGCGTTCAGCGACGCCGAGGCCATGCAGGCGGGGCTGCAATTCCACCCGGAAAGCATCCTCACCACGCGCGGCGATGCCATGCTCGCCAACCTGCTGGCGATGTTCGCCTAGGCCTGCTGGTCCCCGTCCTTCGGCTCCTCGCCGGAGCCGAAGTCATGCGGGGCGTGGCTTCCTTCATGGCCTTCGCGGCCGAACCTTTGGCGCCATTCCTCGGCGGCCTTGCGGGCGGCAGGGTCCTCGCCTTCCTTGTCCGGTTCCTCGGGCATGGCAATGTTCTCCTCCATTGGCCATCCAACGCCCCGGCACCGCTGCCGCTCCGGCAGGCGGGTTGATCGCGCCGCCATTTCTGCTATTGGCCCGCCGGTCCGGTTCGCCGGACGCCGTCCGAGACAGTTGGTGCCTTCAATCGAAGGCTTAATCTCCAGCCTAGACGGGGAAGAGAGTTTCTCGCGGGGGTTTCCCTCGCGTTGTCGTGCGAACCATCGCACGCGCCTCCCAGCCCCACGGACATGAGCTCCCGCCGGTCATCCGGCCAGCGGGTCATGAAGCCGGTCGCCTCCGCCTTCGGGCAGAAGCGGCCAATTGTTTGGAGTTGGCATGGATCGCAACGAAAAGGCTGATCTGGTTGCCGAGCTGAAGCAGGTCTTCACCGAGACCAGCGTGGTGGTCGTCACCCGCAATCTCGGTCTGACGGTGGCCCAGTCCACCGATCTCCGCCTGCGGATGCGCGACGCCGGAGCCCAGTTCAAGGTTGCGAAGAACCGCCTCGCCCTGATCGCGCTCGATGGCACCCGCTATCAGCCGATCGGTGAGCTGCTCAAGGGCCCGACCGCCCTCGCCACGTCCATCGATCCCGTCGCAGCCGCCAAGGTTGCGGTGGACTTCGCCAAGACCACCGACAAGTTCGAGGTCGTTGGCGGCGCGATGGGCGATACCGTTCTCGACCTGAACGGCATCAAGGCGCTGGCCGAGCTTCCGAGCCTCGACGAGCTCCGCGCGACCCTGGTTGGTCTGGTGCAAGCACCGGCCAGCAAGATCGCCCGGACCATCAACGAGCCCGGCGCGCAGCTTGCCCGCATCTTCTCGGCCTTCGCGGCCAAGGAAGCGGCATAAGGTTCTTCGGTTACGAATTCGCACGACAATCAGGGGCCGAAGAGCCCCGCACAGGAGTAGAAAATGGCTGACATCAACAACATCGTCGACCAGCTGTCGGCGCTCACCGTCCTCGAGGCCGCCGAGCTGGCCAAGGCCCTCGAAGAGAAGTGGGGCGTTTCGGCCGCCGCTGCCGTCGCCGTTGCCGGTCCCGCCGGTGGTGGCGCCGCTGCCCCGGCCGCCGAAGAGAAGACCGAGTTCGACGTGATCCTCACCGGCGACGGTGGCAAGAAGATCAACGTCATCAAGGAAGTCCGCGTCATCACCGGCCTGGGCCTCGGCGAAGCCAAGGCGCTGGTCGAGGGTGCTCCGAAGGCGCTCAAGGAAGGCGTCAACAAGGACGAGGCCGAGAAGATCAAGAAGCAGATCGAGGAAGCCGGCGGCACCGTCGAGCTCAAGTAAGCTTCTGAACGACTTTCGGGGGTGTCTTGAAGCGCCCCTGATCGGGAAGGGCGGCTCCGCAAGGGGTCGCCCTTTTCCGTGCTGGGCTAGTCGGCCTTCACGAACACCGTCGCATGCTCGTCCCGGCCGAACACCCTCCAGCCAGGCTCGCGCATCAGCTTGGGGGTGAGGCCGTTGATGTTCTCCAGCACCGCCCAGCGGATGCCGAAGCGCTCGACGTCCTCGCGGAACTTGACGATGTCGCCCCTGGTGATCGCCTTGGCGCGGAAGGTGAAGTCGTCGCCATACATGTCGGCGCGGCCGTCGATGTATGGGCGCACGCCGATCATCACGAGCGGACCGCCCTGGCTATATTCGTTGTAGACAGGCTGGCGGCGGATCTCCTCCGGCACGCCGGCGAGAAGGGTGAGCGGGTAGCTGCTGTGCTCCTTGAACTCGTAGGGCACGGCAAGCCGCACTGCGACCATCAGGGCGACCGCCGGCCAGAACCAGGCGACCCGCGGAATGTCCCGGACCGGCCGGTCCGGCGCGATCATCGGCAGGACGACCAGCAGCCCGACGATGGCGAACAGCATCTGGTGCCGGGCGTGCATGATCGCCATCACCGACAGGCCGGCGAGGAGCAGCAGGCGCAGCGGCGGGACGCTCCGCCAGCGCCTGGCGACCAGCAGGATGAGCCCGCCGAGGCAGGTGTAGAACATGAGGTCGGCGGGGAGGACCGAACGGCGCCACTCGCCGATCACCGCCAGCGCCTTCATCCCGCTGACCTCGAAGGGGTAGAGGAAATGCTCGGGGCCGAACGGCGTCAGGAAGACGGCCGCGGCGAGCGAGACCATCCCGAAGATGATCCAGCGGCCGAGCAGCTTCCGGTCGCGAGGGTTCTCGATCAGGCTCTCCAGCCCGAACAGGCCGGCAAGGCCGAAGGCGACGATGTAGCTGGCATGGCTGTTCGCCCAGACGACCATCAGCAGGGCCGCGGCGACCGGCGGCGCGCTGCGCTTCTCTCGGGCGCGCAGCAGGATCACGGTCCATGCTGCCAGCAGCGACCAGGCGAGCATGTGCGGCCGGGCAAGCGCGAAGGGGAAAAGGATTCCGACCGCGGCGAACACCGCGACCATCGCCCAGCGCGCCGGCAGGTAGCGGAAGGCCTCGCGGCTCAGCAGCCAGAAGGTGAAAGCGGCCGACAGGGCGAACATGGCGGTCAGCCCGGCCCAGCCGCGCAGCGCCTCGGCCCCGACCATCAGCACCTCGATCAGCCACTCGTGCGCCATCCACGCCTTGCCCGGCATGGTGTGGCTGAATGGATCGACCAGCGGCACCGTCCGGTTGGCGACGATCCAGTGGCCCGCGCCAAGGTGCCAGCCCGTGTCGCCGTCCATGAACAGGTTGAAGGCGAAGGCGAGCATGACCGCCGCGAACAGCGGCAGCAGGGCCTGCAGCGTGGCGGCGTGGGCGTCGAGGCTGTCGGCCGCGAAATGGTCGGTGCGCGACGCTTCCGAGGCGAAGGCCGAACGTGCCCGCTGCCACCAGCCGCCAGCCGTCACGCTCGTCATCGCCGCTCCTCCCCTGCCCGCCGTCGTCGCGGCGTCGGACAGGCTGTTAGCGGCGGAGCGTCACCATATGGTTACCGGGCCGGTGAGGAGTTCAGCGCTGCCCGCCAGACGGTTGCGGCTGCGTGTCCTGGCCGCCCTTGAGCAGGCCGGGCTGGCTGGTCGTTCCGGTGCCCCGGTCGGGGGGCACGGTGCCGTCCTTGCGATTGGGATCCTGGATCAGGTTCGGACGGGCCTGGACCGACGGCGGGACCGGCTTTCCGCGGTCGGCCGCGCTCGCTGCGTCGGGGGCACCCACCTGGGCCGCGCCGCCCGCCGCCAGCGCATTCTGCGGATCGGCCCCGTTGGCGACGGCATTCTCGACCGCGGCGGCCGCCGCGGGATCCATCTGCGCCGTCGCATTGAGGATGTTCTGGTCCGGATCGCTCGCGCCCGACCCGCAGGCGGCAAGCAGGACGAAGGCGGGTGAGACGAGCAGCAGACGCATGACGGTCCTCGGGCAGCAGGGAAGAAGGTGAACCCTTCCAATGCCTGCCGGAGCGTATGGTTGCTTTTGCCTCTTGCGGCGAAGCGGCCAGTGGCTATATGCAGTATCCATCCAACAGACATATCGGCTCCGCCGCACCTCGTCGTGCGCCCGGGGCCTTTCCTGCCCTCTCCGGGACAGGGTCCGAATAGCGCGCGGACCAAACGAATAGGAGAGAAAGCGGGAGCAGCGCCTCACCATTTGCGCTCCGGCACGCGCCGGAGCCCAGTTACTGGGTCCCCGCGTCCGCGGGGACACGGCGGGGCGGTCTCGGTCGCCCCGTGCAAGCGCAGGGACTATCATGGCCACCAAGTCGATCGACATTCCGCACAACACGTCCTCGGGCCGCTTCACCAAGCAGCGCCGCATCCGCAAGATCTTCGGCAACATCCACGAGATCAGCGACATGCCGAACCTCATCGAGGTTCAGCGCGAGAGCTACGAGCAGTTCCTGCGTTCCGATCCGGCGACCGGCTATGTGTCGGGCCTCGAGAAGACCCTGCGCTCGGTCTTCCCGATCCAGGATTTCGCCGGCACCGCGCACCTCGACTTCGACCATTATGTCCTCGAGGACCCGAAGTTCGACACCGACGAGTGCCGCCAGCGCGGCCTGACCTATGCCGCGCCGATGCGCGTCACCCTGCGCCTCACCTCCTTCGAGATCGATCCCGACACCGAGGCCAAGTCGGTCATCGATATCAAGGAGCAGGACGTCTACATGGGCGACATGCCGCTCATGACGCAGAACGGCACCTTCATCGTCAACGGCACCGAGCGCGTCATCGTGTCGCAGATGCACCGTTCGCCGGGCGTGCTGTTCGACCATGACCGCGGCAAGACCCACGCCTCGGGCAAGTTCCTGTTCGCCGCCCGCGTCATCCCGTACCGCGGCTCGTGGCTCGACTTCGAATTCGACGCCAAGGACATCGTCAACGTCCGTATCGACCGCAAGCGCAAGCTGCCGGTGACGGCGCTGCTGCACGCGCTCGGCCTGACCTCGGAAGAGATCCTCAACGAATTCTACGGCCGCGTGACCTACCTGCGCGGGCCCAACGGATGGCAGATCCCCTACGTGCCGGAGAACTGGCGCGGCCAGAAGCCGATGTTCGACATCATGAACGCCGACACCGGCGAAGTGGTGTTCAAGGCCGGCGAGAAGATCACCCCGCGCCGCGCCAACCAGGCCGGCAAGGAAGGCCTCGCCAACCTGATCATCCCGACCGAGACCATCTTCGGCCGCTTCTCCGCCTTCGACCTCATCAACGAGTCGACCGGCGAGATCTACGTCGAGGCCGGTGACGAGATCACCCCCGAGAACCTCGAAGCGCTCGACAAGGCCGGCATCGACCGGCTCGAGCTGCTCGACATCGATTATGTCAACACCGGTCCCTGGATCCGCAACACGCTCAAGGCCGACAAGTCCGAGGACGGCGACCAGGCCCTGTCGGACATCTACCGCGTCATGCGCCCCGGCGAGCCGCCGACGCGCGAGACCGCGGACGCGCTGTTCTACGGCCTGTTCTTCGATCCGGAGCGCTACGACCTGTCGGCCGTCGGCCGCGTCAAGCTCAACATGCGCCTCGGCCTCGACGCCGAGGACACGGTCACGACGCTCCGCCGCGAGGACATCCTGGCGGTGGTCAAGGAGCTGGTGAATCTCAAGGACGGCAAGGGCGAGATCGACGACATCGACAATCTCGCCAACCGCCGCGTGCGGTCGGTCGGCGAGCTGCTCGAGAACCAGTATCGCGTCGGCCTCCTGCGCATGGAGCGCGCGGTCAAGGAGCGCATGAGCTCGGTCGACGTGTCGACGGTCATGCCGAACGACCTCATCAACGCCAAGCCGGCGGTCGCCGCGGTGCGCGAGTTCTTCGGTTCGTCGCAGCTGTCGCAGTTCATGGACCAGACCAATCCGCTGTCCGAAGTGACCCACAAGCGGCGCGTCTCGGCCCTCGGGCCGGGCGGTCTGACCCGTGAGCGCGCGGGCTTCGAAGTCCGCGACGTCCACCCGACCCACTATGGCCGAATCTGCCCGATCGAGACTCCGGAAGGGCCGAACATCGGCCTGATCAACTCGCTCGCCAGCTTCAGCCGGGTGAACAAGTATGGCTTCATCGAGACGCCGTACCGCGTGGTGAAGGACCACAAGGTCACCGACCAGGTCGTCTATCTGTCGGCGATGGAAGAAGCGAAGCACACGATCGCTCAGGCGAACGCCGAGCTGAACGCCGACGGCACCTTCGTCGAGGAGATCGTCTCGTCGCGGCGCAACGGCGACTTCCTGATCGCACCGCGCGACCAGATCACGCTGATGGACGTCAGCCCCAAGCAGCTCGTCTCGGTCGCCGCCTCGCTCATTCCCTTCCTGGAGAATGACGACGCCAACCGCGCGCTGATGGGCTCGAACATGCAGCGCCAGGCGGTTCCGCTCCTCCAGGCGGATGCGCCGCTGGTCGGCACCGGCATGGAAGAAACGGTCGCCCGCGATTCCGGCGCCGCCATCGGTGCCCGTCGTCCGGGCATCGTCGACCAGGTCGATGCGACCCGCATCGTCATCCGCGTCACCGGCGAGCTTCGCCCGGGCGAGAGCGGCGTCGATATCTACAGCCTGATGAAGTTCCAGCGCTCGAACCAGTCGACCTGCATCAACCAGCGTCCGCTGGTGAAGGTCGGCGACGTGGTCGAGGCCGGCGAGATCATCGCCGACGGTCCCTCGACCCAGTTCGGTGAGCTGGCGCTCGGCCGCAACGTGCTCGTCGCGTTCATGCCGTGGAACGGCTACAACTACGAAGACTCGATCCTCATCTCCGAGCGGATCGTGAAGGACGACGTCTTCACCTCGATCCATATCGAGGAGTTCGAGGTCATGGCCCGCGACACCAAGCTCGGGCCGGAGGACATCACCCGCGACATCCCGAACGTCGGCGAGGAAGCGCTCCGCAACCTCGACGAGGCGGGCATCGTCTACATCGGTGCCGAGGTTGAGCCGGGCGACATCCTGGTCGGCAAGATCACGCCGAAGGGCGAAAGCCCGATGACGCCGGAAGAGAAGCTCCTCCGCGCCATCTTCGGCGAGAAGGCCTCGGACGTCCGCGACACCTCGCTGCGCCTGCCGCCGGGCGTTGCGGGCACGATCGTCGACGTTCGCGTCTTCAATCGCCACGGCATCGACATCGACGACCGTACCCGCGCCATCCAGGCCGAGGAGAAGGACCGCCTCAAGGGCGACGCCGAATCCGAGCGCCGGATCCTCAACCGCGCCACCTTCGCCCGTCTGCAGGAAATGCTGATCGGCCAGGTCGCGACCGCCGCGCCCAAGACGATCAAGAAGGGTGCGACACTCGACGAGGCGGCGCTGGAAGGCACCGACAAGCACGACTGGTGGAAGATCGCCGTCAAGGACGACAGCCGTCAGGCCGACATCGAGGCGCTCAAGGGCCAGTATGACGAGGCCGAGGCGGCCATCCGCCGCAAGCTCGAGGACCGCATCCAGAAGGTGGAAGCGGGCGACGAGCTGGCGCCTGGCGTGCTGAAGATGGTCAAGGTGTTCGTCGCGGTTAAGCGCAAGCTTCAGCCGGGCGACAAGATGGCCGGCCGTCACGGCAACAAGGGCGTCATCAGCCGCATCCTGCCGATCGAGGACATGCCGTTCCTCGAGGACGGGACCCATGCCGACATCGTGCTCAACCCGCTGGGCGTGCCGAGCCGCATGAACGTCGGGCAGATCTTCGAGACCCACCTTGGCTGGGCCGCCCGCGGCCTTGGCAAGCAGATCGGAGACATGCTCGAGGAGATGCACCACCGCGGTTCGGATTACGCCGGCAAGGATGCCGCCGCGATCCGCGACAAGCTCAAGAGCCTCTACGGCGAGCAATATGCCGGTGACATCGACGCGCGGTCGGACGAAAGCGTTCTCGACCTCGCACGCAACCTCGTCGGCGGTCTGCCGATGGGCACGCCGGTGTTCGACGGCGCTCGCGAGCCGGACGTGTCGGTTGCGCTGACCCAGGCCGGGCTCGACACTTCGGGCCAGTCGACCCTGTACGATGGCCGCACCGGCGAGCCGTTCGACCGCAAGGTCACGATGGGCATCATCTACATGCTCAAGCTGCACCACCTCGTGGATGACAAGATCCACGCCCGTTCAATCGGGCCGTACAGCCTCGTCACCCAGCAGCCGCTGGGCGGCAAGGCGCAGTTCGGCGGCCAGCGCTTCGGCGAAATGGAGGTGTGGGCGCTCCAGGCCTACGGCGCCGCCTACACGCTGCAGGAAATGCTGACGGTCAAGTCGGACGACGTGATCGGCCGGACCAAGGTCTACGAGGCGATCGTCAAGGGTGACGACACGTTCGAGGCCGGCATTCCGGAGAGCTTCAACGTGCTGGTCAAGGAAATGCGCTCGCTCGGCCTCAACGTCGAACTCGACAGCGTCGACAATCTCGACGAGCCGCCCGCGCTGGCTGCGGAGTAACACTGACTCTCCCCTCCCGCTCGCGGGAGGGGTCGGGGGAGGGCCTTCAGGCCGCCCCCAACGACATTCCCTCCCCTAGCCCCTCCCGCCCGCGGGAGGGGAAAAGGACGAAAAAGTATGAACGAGCTGACCAACTTCGCGAACCCGGTGGCCAAGCCGGAGACTTTCGACCAGATCAAGATCGGCATCGCGTCCCCGGACAAGATCCGTTCCTGGTCGTTCGGCGAGATCAAGAAGCCCGAAACGATCAACTATCGCACGTTTAAGCCCGAGCGTGACGGCCTGTTCTGCGCGCGCATCTTCGGTCCGATCAAGGACTACGAATGCCTGTGCGGCAAGTACAAGCGCATGAAGTACAAGGGTATCGTCTGCGAGAAGTGCGGCGTCGAGGTGACCGTCTCGAAGGTCCGCCGCGAGCGCATGGGCCATATCGAGCTGGCCGCGCCGGTTGCCCACATCTGGTTCCTGAAGTCGTTGCCGAGCCGCATCGGCCTGCTGCTCGACATGCAGCTGAAGCAGCTCGAGCGCATCCTCTACTTCGAATCCTACGTGGTCATCGAGCCGGGCCTCACCCCGCTCGAGAAGTACCAGCTCCTCACCGAGGACGAGCTGCTCGAGGCGCAGGACACGCATGGCGAGGACGCCTTCTCGGCCGGCATCGGCGCCGAAGCGGTCAAGATCATGCTCATGGACCTCGACCTCGAGGGTGAGCGCAAGGCCCTGCTGGAAGAGCTTGCGGTCACCAAGTCCGAGCTCAAGCCCAAGAAGATCATCAAGCGGCTGAAGGTCGTCGAGAGCTTCCTCGAATCCGGCAACCGTCCGGAGTGGATGATCCTGGACGTCGTTCCGGTCATCCCGCCCGAGCTTCGCCCGCTGGTGCCGCTCGACGGCGGCCGCTTCGCGACGTCGGACCTCAACGATCTTTATCGCCGCGTCATCAACCGCAACAACCGCCTGAAGCGCCTGATCGAGCTGCGTGCGCCGGACATCATCGTCCGCAACGAGAAGCGCATGCTTCAGGAGGCGGTCGACGCCCTGTTCGACAACGGCCGCCGCGGCCGCACCATCACCGGTGCCAACAAGCGTCCGCTGAAGTCGCTCAGCGACATGCTCAAGGGCAAGCAGGGCCGCTTCCGCCAGAACCTGCTCGGCAAGCGCGTCGACTATTCGGGCCGTTCGGTCATCGTCACCGGTCCGGAGCTCAAGCTCCACCAGTGCGGCCTGCCCAAGAAGATGGCGCTCGAGCTGTTCAAGCCGTTCATCTACTCGCGCCTCGACGCCAAGGGTCTGTCCATGACCCTCAAGCAGGCCAAGAAGTGGGTCGAGAAGGAGCGCAAGGAAGTCTGGGACATCCTCGACGAGGTGATCCGCGAGCATCCGGTGCTGCTCAACCGCGCGCCGACGCTCCACCGCCTCGGAATCCAGGCGTTCGAGCCGGTGCTGATCGAGGGCAAGGCGATCCAGCTTCACCCGCTGGTCTGCGCCGCCTTCAACGCCGACTTCGACGGCGACCAGATGGCCGTGCACGTTCCGCTGAGCCTTGAGGCCCAGCTGGAAGCGCGCGTGCTGATGATGAGCACCAACAACATCCTCAGCCCCGCCAACGGCAAGCCGATCATCGTGCCGTCGCAGGACATGGTCCTCGGCCTCTACTATCTGTCGATGGAGAAGGACGGGGAGCCGGGCCAGGGTTCGCTGCTCGCCGACATGGCCGAGGTCCACCAGGCCCTCGCCGCCGGGGTGGTGACGCTCCACACCAAGATCGTCAGCCGCGTCCCGCAGACGGACGAGGCAGGCAAGACCTACATGAAGCGCTTCGAGACGACGCCGGGCCGCATGCTGCTCGGCGAGACGCTCCCGAAGAGCCACAAGGTGCCGTTCGAGACCGTCAACCGCCTTCTCACCAAAAAGGATATCGGAGACGTCATCGACGAGGTCTATCGTCACACCGGCCAGAAGGACACGGTGCTGTTCGCCGACGCCATCATGGGCCTCGGCTTCCGTCACGCGTTCAAGGCCGGCATCTCGTTCGGCAAGGACGACATGGTGATCCCGCAGGCCAAGGATGCGCTGGTCGATGAGACCCGCGCGCTCGTGAAGGATTACGAGCAGCAGTATCAGGACGGCCTGATCACCCAGCAGGAAAAGTACAACAAGGTGATCGACGCCTGGTCGCGTTGCGGTGATCGCGTCGCCCAGGAGATGATGAAGGAAATCTCGGCCACGCCGAAGGGCGACGACGGCCGCGAGCGCCCGGTCAACTCCATCTACATGATGGCCCACTCCGGTGCCCGTGGTTCGCAGGCCCAGATCAAGCAGCTGGCCGGCATGCGCGGCCTGATGGCCAAGCCGTCGGGCGAGATCATCGAGACTCCGATCATCTCGAACTTCAAGGAAGGCCTGACCGTCCTTGAATATTTCAACTCGACCCACGGCGCCCGCAAGGGCCTCGCGGACACGGCGCTCAAGACGGCGAACTCGGGTTACCTGACCCGCCGTCTCGTCGACGTCAGCCAGGACGCCGTCATCGTCGAGGAGGATTGCGGCACCGACCAGGCGCTGGAGATGCGTGCCATCGTCCAGGGCGGTTCGGTCATCGCCAGCCTCGCCGATCGCGTCCTCGGCCGCACCACGGCCGAAGAGGTGATCGATCCGAAGACCAGCGATACGCTGATCGAAGAAGGCGTGCTGCTCGATGAGGCGATGGTCGCGAAGCTCGAGGCCGCCGGCCTGCAGGGCATCAAGATCCGCTCGCCGCTGGTCTGCGCCAGCCGCCAGGGCGTCTGCGGCAAGTGCTACGGGCGTGACCTCGCCCGCGGTACGCCGGTCAACATCGGTGAAGCGGTCGGCGTCATCGCCGCCCAGTCGATCGGTGAGCCGGGCACGCAGCTGACCATGCGTACCTTCCACATCGGTGGTGCGGCGCAGCTCAACGAGCAGTCGAACCTCGAGGCGCCGGTCGACGGCACCATCGAGCTTCGCGACATGCCGACGATCACCGACCCGCGCGGCCGGCACATCTCGCTGTCGCGCTCGGGCGAGATCGCGATCCTCGACATGGACGGTCGCGAGCTTTCCACGCACCGCGTTCCCTACGGCGCGCACCTGCTGTGCGAGAGCGGGCACATCGTTTCGAAGGGCGATCGCATCGCCGAGTGGGATCCGAGCTTCAGCCCGGTGATCACCGAGAAGGCCGGTACCATCAAGTATCAGGACCTGATCGAGAACCGGACGATGACCGAGCAGACCGACGAGTCGACCGGCATCAGCCAGCGCGTCGTGACCGAGGACATGGCCAAGTCGAAGAAGGAGGATCTGCGTCCGCGCCTGACCCTGCTCGGCGACAATGCCACCGAAGCCGGTCTCTATCGCCTGGCGGCCGGCGCGATCGTCGCGGCCGAGGACGGCGCCACCGTGGAAGCCGGCGAAGTGCTCGCCCGCATGCCGCGTGAAGCCGCCAAGACGCGCGACATCACCGGCGGTCTGCCGCGCGTCGCCGAGCTGTTCGAGGCGCGCAAGCCGAAGGAGAATGCGATCATCGCCAAGGTGTCCGGCAAGGTCACCTTCATGAAGGACTACAAGGCCAAGCGTAAGATCGCGATCATCCCCGACGACGGTGGCGATCCGGTCGAATATCTGGTGCCCAAGTCCAAGGTGATCGACGTCCAGGAAGGCGACTACGTCAAGCGTGGCGACAACCTGGTCGGCGGTTCGCCCGATCCGCACGACATCCTCGAGGTGCTGGGCGTGGTCGCGCTGGCCGAATATCTCGTCACCGAGATCCAGGAAGTCTATCGACTTCAGGGCGTGAAGATCAACGACAAGCACATCGAGGTGATCGTTCGCCAGATGCTGCAGAAGGTCGAGATTACCGACGGCGGGGACACCACCCTGCTGGCCGGCGAGCAGGTCGACCGCGAGGAGATGGACGAGGTCAACAGCAAGCTTCCCAAGGGCGAACGCCCGGCGGTCGGCAAGCCGGTGCTCCTCGGCATCACCAAGGCCTCGCTCCAGACCCGCTCGTTCATCTCGGCGGCCTCCTTCCAGGAGACCACCCGGGTGCTCACCGAGGCGTCGGTGCAGGGCAAGATCGACACGCTCAATGGCCTCAAGGAGAATGTCATCGTCGGCCGCCTCATCCCGGCGGGTACCGGCGCGGGCATGAACCGCATGCGGGTAGCGGCGTCGAGCCGCGACGCGTCGCTCCGTGCGGCGCAGCGCAAGCTCGCCGACGCGCTGGTGGCGCCGAACAGCGCGGAAGAACTCCGCGCCGCGGAGCTCGCCCAGTCGCCGCGTGACGCCTCGGCGTCGGGTCACGACCCGCTCGGCGACGTGGTCCCCAGCGGCCACGGCACCGACGCGGACGCCGGCGATTATCTGCAGGACTAAGGAAGAAGCTGGTGCCTCCCCCTTCCGGGGGAGGTTTCAGCTACGATTGCGGAGGGGCTTGGAAACCGGCTTCGGCTAGACCCAGGCCTCCCCCCGCCTTCGGCAATGGCCCTCCGCGGGTGGAGGGCAGCTAAGCCGGGACAAAGAAAAACCCCGCCGGCTCATCACCGGCGGGGTTTTCCCTTTCAGCCCTGCGTTACGATCAGCAGCGAGCGCCGTTGATGGTATTTTCGGTGCAGTTGGCAGCCGAATTCAGGTCCTGGGCGGCGCCGCGGACGGTATTGCAGGCCGACAAGGCCAGCGAACCGCCGATCAGCGCCATGGTCACCAATTTGCGCATGGGTCAACTCCGTTGAACAGGCGGAATGACCCATGGCCGAAATCAGATGGCGTTGTCGACCGTGTTCGCCGCCGAATTCACGTCGGATGCCGCACCGCGAACGGTGTTGCATGCCGCAATGGTCATCGAACCTGCGATCAGGGCCAGGGTCATTACCTTGCGAATCATGGCTCATTCTCCTGTCTTGCGGCTGAACGAACGCGACAGGGGCTGACAGGGTCCCTTCCGGACCCGTTATTTTCCGATGAGCCGCCGCGCTTGACCGGCAGGCGCCCGCGCGGGCAAGCCACGGCGGCGTGCGGACGTGGCGGAATGGTAGACGCTGCCGACTTAAAATCGGCTTTCGGTAACGAAGTGCGGGTTCAAGTCCCGCCGTCCGCACCATCGGCAGCCGGCTCGGCTGGAAGGTATAACCAAAACGGAGCAAAATCTTAACGTCTGACGGGCAGAGAGGCGCCATGCTCGGCACGTCTCCCGCCCTGTTCTCGCGGCCTGCACGCACGGCAACGCGCCGCGCCGAATGGGTGATGGTCTTCTTCCTGCTCGGCGCCGTCGCCGCTTTCATCTGGAACGGCAGCGCGCTTCTCCGACTGCTTGCGAGCCAGCGGGTCAGCGGCCTCGATCCGAGTGTCCAGGTTGCCGCCGCGGCACTGGTCCTGAACGTCGCGCTGATCCTGTTCGGCTGGCGGCGATACGCCGACCTGCAGCAGGAGGCTGCCCTGCGTGCCGACGGCGAGCAGCGCGCGGCAAGGCAGGCCGCCACCGACAGCATCACCGGCCTCGCCAATCGCAAGGGCTTTGCCGAAGGGGTCGAACAGCTGTGCGAGCGCGCGCTCGACGCCGGCCACTGCCTCGTCATCATCTCGCTCCAGATGCAGCGCTTCAAGCGGATCAACGACCGCTTCGGCTACGACATGGGCGATGCGCTGCTGCGCGAGATCGCCGCCGCAATGCAGGCCGACGTTCCCGCCGATGCGGTGGTCGCGCGCCTGTCCGGCGACGAATTCGCCATCGCCGCCTGCATCCGCACGGCCGACCTCGCCACGGCCGAGACGCTGGCGGAAACACTGCTGCGCGACGTCAGCCGCACTTATGATCTGCAGGGCAGCTATGTGCAGGTCGGCGCCATCGCCGGCATCGCGAGCGGCTCGCCGGGCGTGCCATGCCGCGCCGCCGACCTCCTGCGCCGCGCCGACATTGCCCTCGATCATGCCCGCAGTGCCCGCGCCGCCCGGCCGACCTGGTTCGACGGTGGCATGGAGCTTGCGCTGATCGAGCGTAGCGAACTCGAACAGGCGATCCGGGTCGGCCTCGACCACGGCCAGTTCATTCCCTACTTCGAACCCCAGGTGGATCTCGTCACCGGCCGCCTTACCGGCTTCGAAGTGCTGGCGCGCTGGCAGCATCCCAATCGCGGCGTGCTCGGCGCCGAGCTGTTCATTCCGGTCGCCGAGGAAATGGGGCTGATGGGGCCGCTCTGCGAGGCGATCGTCACCCAGGCGCTCGACTCCGCCCGCGCGTGGGACCAGAGCCTCAGCCTGTCGGTCAACATCTCGCCCACCCAGCTCTCCGACCTGTGGCTCGCCCAGCGGCTGGTGCGCCTGCTCACCGAGCAGGGCTTCCCGCCGGAGCGGCTGATCGTGGAGATCACCGAAAGCTCGCTGTTCGCCGACCTCGACCTTGCCCGAAATCTGGTCGTCAGCCTCAAGAACCAGGGCATCCGCATCGCGCTCGACGATTTCGGCACCGGCTACTCCAGCCTTTCGCATCTGCGCATGCTGCCGCTCGACATGATCAAGATCGACAAGAGCTTCATCGCCACGCTCCACGTCGACCGGGAAAGCGCAGCGATCGTCAAGGCGGTGGCGACCCTCGCCCAGGCGCTCGACGTGCCGGTCACGGCCGAGGGTCTCGAGGATGCCGCCACCTACGAGAAGGCGGTCTCGCTCGGCGCGAGCACCGGCCAGGGCTGGTATCTCGGCAAGCCGATGGCGGCCGACAGCGTCGCCGATCTCCTTGCCCGTCGTCGGACGGAAAGCGCGCCCGAAGCCCGCCGCGTCGGCTGAATGGTTTCTGCCCTCGCCTTGAGCGAGGTGTGACCTGTTCCCGATTCCCACTCTGGCACAGGCCGAAACCAGCCCTGCGCGGACGCCGTTTGAACATGGTAAAATCCACGTTAAGGTCTTGCCATGCGCCGCCCGCGGGTTCTCGCCCTGCCCTTCTCGGTCCGCCTAGGTGGACCCCATCCGCTGAAGTTCGGCCACGGCCGGCGCTGGCTTCTCGAGTGGGCGGAGAAGCTGCCGCAAGGCTGGAGCGACGATGCCCGCCTGTTCGCCGGCGCCTATGCGGCGGGCTTCGTCGCCATAAGCCTGTTCATCGCTTAGCCGACTGAGCTCGGCTCAGGGCAGGCCCGCTGCCCGGCAGGCGTCCGCCAGCTTACGCCCGAGCCACGCCGAGACCAGGGTTCCAAACGCCACCAGCAGCAAAGTCTGTTCGACCGAAATGCCGAGCTGGACGAGACCGAACAGGATCACCGTTGCCCCGACCATCGCGCCCGAATTGACGATATTGTTCGCCGCCACGGTCCGCGCCGTCTCCGACTTGGGCACGGTGGTGGTGAGATAGGCGTAGAGCGGCACCACGAACATGCCGCCGAACGTCGCCACTCCGAACAGGCTCGCCACCACCGGCCATCCCGCCGGCTCGGCCAGAAAGGCACGGGTTCCGACCAGCTCCGGGAAGGGCGTCCACATGGTGCTGAGCACGTATAGCGCGAGCACGCAGACGCCCATCAAGATCGCCGAGACGGGCGCGAACCGGGCCGACACCTGGCCTTTCAGCAAACGATTGATGATCACCGACCCGGCCGCCACGCCCACCGAAAAGATGGCGAGGAACAGGGTCGCGACGCTCTGGTCGCCGCCGAAGACGTTCTTCACAAGCGGCGGAAATTGCGCGGCCAGCACCGCGCCCATCGCCCAGAAGAAGCTGATCGCCATGATCGCGACGAACAGACGCGGCACGTGCATGGTGGCCTTCACCAGCCGGATCGAGGCACGGAGGACGTGCCAGTCGACACCGGGGCGAGGAAGGTCGGGATCGTTGACCGTGCCGCTATCCTCGGTCGAAGGCGGTGCCGGGGGAACGAACTGGCCGGCGACGCGCCCGGCAACGGCGACCAGCAGCACCGCCAGCGCGGCATATTCGGCATGATAGCGCCCGTCGGGGTCCTGGAGGACCAGCAGCCCGCCGAGGATCGTCCCGCCCAGGATCGCGATATAGGTACCCGCCTCGACCAGCCCGGTCCCGCCCAGCACTTCGTCGCTCTGCAGATGCTGCGGCAGAATCGCGTATTTGATGGGTCCGAAGAAGGTCGAATGAATGCCCATGGCGGCCAGCGCCACCAGCATCAGCGGCACGTTCAGGAGCAGCAGCCCCGCCGCACCGAACATCATGATTCCAATCTCGGCCGTCTTCACAGCGCGGATGATGCGCGTCTTGTCGATCGCGTCGGCCAGCTGTCCGGACAGTGCCGACAGCAGGAAGAAGGGCAGGATGAACAGCCCCCCGGCAAGCGCCGAGAAGGCGGCTTCCTGTTCCGCCGACCGGTAGATGCCGTAGATGACCAGCATCACCATGGCGGTGCGGAACAGATTGTCGTTGAAGGCACCGAGGAACTGCGTGACGAACAGCGGAAGGAAGCGCCGGGTCTTCAGCAGGTGCGTGACGTTCTGGATCAAGGGCGTCCGATCGGAGACTGGGACTGGAAACCAGGGCCTTAGCCCGCTCCCCCGCCGCCGCCAACATCGCCCTTTTGGCAAAGCCGCACCGTCCGGCTATTCACGCGTTCACGAGCCATGCTGTCGCTGCCCAACCTCCTGACCCTGTCGCGCATCTTCGCGGTGCCGATCCTGGTGTTCCTGCTGTGGACTCCGACGCCGCTCGACTATCTCATCACCTTCATCCTCTACTGCATCGTCGGGATCACCGATTATTTCGACGGCTATCTCGCCCGCTCCCACGGCCAGATCAGTCGTCTCGGCCAGTTCCTCGATCCGATCGCCGACAAGATCATGGTCGCCGCCGTCATCCTGATGCTGGTATCGAGCCGCCAGCCGGGCGCCGAGCCGATCATCCACGGCTTCCACCTCATCCCCGCCGGAGTCATCCTCCTGCGCGAGATCATCGTCTCGGGCCTGCGCGAATTCCTTGCTCCGCTTCACGTCTCCATGCCCGTCAGCAAGCTCGCCAAGTGGAAGACCACCTTCCAGCTGGTCGCCCTTGGCGCGCTGATCCTCGCCGGCGCGACGCCGGACATCTGGTGGGTCCACTGGACCGGCCTCGCCAGCCTGTGGGCGGCCGCCATTCTCACCGGCATCACCGGCTGGGATTATCTGCGCATCGGCATCAAGCACATGGACTGAGGCCGTCTGCTTGTCCGCGCGCCCAAGCGCTTCTAATCGCGTTACAGCGTCACAAATCCACACAAGAGGAGCTACTCGATGACCAAGCAGGAACTGGTAAGCAAGATGCAGGAAGCCGGTGCGTTCGTGCCCGGCAAGAAGGTGAAGCTCGACTTCGGCGACGAGGGCGCCATCCTGCTCGACGGCCAGTCCAACCAGGTCACCGAGGATTCCGCCGCCGCCGCCGACACCACCATCAAGGTGAACTGGGCCGACTGGCAGGCGATGGCCGCCGGCCAGCTCGACGGCATGACCGCCTTCATGACGGGCAAGCTCAAGGTCGAGGGCGACATGTCCAACGCCATGCAGCTCCAGGGCGTGCTGGCGAAGCTGCGCTGAAGCCGTTCCCCGGCGATAGCCGGAGCCCCGTGCCCTCGCTTCAGGCGGGAACAAAGGCACCGGGCTCCTGCTTTCGCAGGAGAACGGAGAAACCATGCCAACCCTTTACTACGCCCCCGGCACCTGCGCCCTCGTCACCCACATCGCGCTCGAAGAGACCGGCGCACCCTACGAAACGGTTCGGCTGGATTTCGCCAAGGGTGAGCAGAAGTCGCCCGAATATCTCGCCGTCAACCCGCACGCCCGCGTGCCCGCGCTCGTCACCGAAGAGGGCACGATCACCGAAAATCTCGCCATCCTCGGCTACATTGCCGATATTCATGGCGCCGAGGGTTCGATCCCGCGCGGGAACGCCTACGAGACGGCACGGGCGATGCAGCTTCTCTCCTGGCTGAGCGGCACCGTCCACGGCATCGCCTTCGCCGCTCTCTTCCGTCCCGGTCGCTTCAGCCTCGATGAAGCGGTCCAGAAGGGCATCACCGAAGGCGCCCACGCCAACCTCACCAGCCATTTCGTTGAGCTCGATGACCTCTGCGGCGCCGGCTGGCTGGCTGGCGACCGTTTCACCGCCGCCGACAGCTATGCCGCCGTCTTCTACCGCTGGGCCCGAGGCGCCAAGTTCGACCTCGGCCTCTATCCCCGCTGGAGCGCCCTCGTCGGCCGCGTCATCGATCGCCCGGCCGTCCTCCGCGCCATCGCGGCAGAAGGCCTCAAGCTCGAAAGCTTCGCCTAGGAGCAACACCCCCTTTCGCCGAGCGAAGTCGAACGCCGCCACCCTTGTTCGACGCCGCTCGGCACGGAGGCCGAGGATGCCGGGTGGAGCCCTTTGATGAAGTTGAAAACTCTTTCAACTTGTGCGCTCACGCCGCTCCCGATTAAGAGCAGGCCATGGCCAAGAAGATCTACCCCGACGCCGCCGCCGCCCTCGACGGCCTCCTCCGCGACGGCATCACCATCGCTGCCGGCGGCTTCGGTCTGTGCGGCATCCCGGAGCGCCTGATCGACGCCATTGTCGCCAGCGGGGCGAGGGACCTGACCGTCGCCTCCAACAATGCCGGCATCGACAACCAAGGCCTCGGCAAGCTCCTGCGCACCCGTCAGATCCGGAAGATGATCTCGTCCTACGTCGGCGAGAACAAGGAGTTCGAGCGCCAGTATCTCGCCGGTGAGTTGGAGGTCGAATTCTGTCCCCAGGGCACGCTGGCCGAGCGGATGCGGGCCGGCGGCGCGGGCATTCCGGGATTTTATACCAAGACGGGCGTCGGCACGAAGGTCGCCGAGGGCAAGGAAGTGAAGGAATTCGACGGCGAGGAATATATCCTCGAGCGCGGAATCCGCGCCGACCTCGCCATCATCAAGGGCTGGAAGGCGGACGAGAGCGGCAACCTCGTCTTCCGCAAGACCGCCCGCAACTTCAACCAGCCCGCCGCCACCTGCGGCAAGATTTGCGTCGCGGAAGTGGAGGAGATCGTGCCCGTCGGCAGCCTCGACCCCGACGCCATCCACCTGCCCGGCGTCTACGTGAAGCGCCTCATTCTCGGCGCTCCCTACGACAAGAAGATCGAGTTCCGCACCGTGCGGGCTCGGGAGGCCGCGTGAGCGTCCTTCTCGCCGTCGCGCTCGGCGCCATGCAGCCGACCCCCGCTGCGCCCCTGATCGGGAAGGCGGACGTGGTAAAGCCGCTCGGCACGCAGGCAGCTGAGGAAGCCCTGATCCGCCAGGCCATCGCGGACGTCTATGCCGTCATTTCTGGCCCTGCTGGCCAGAAGCGCGATTTCGCCCGCATGAAGAGCCTGTTCACCCCCGACGCGCGACTGTACGCCGTCGGCCGGAACGGGCTGCAGGGTGGCTCGCTCGACGATTATGTCGCCAAGAACGGCTCCAGCCTGGAGAAAGTCGGCTTCACCGAGCGCGAGCTTTCCAGCCGGGTGCAGATCTTCGGCAATGTTGCGCAGGTCTGGTCCTCCTACGCCGGCACCAGCACCGATGGCAGCATCAACGTGCGCGGTATCAACAGCTTCCAGCTTGCTCGCCAGATAGACGGCCGGTGGCTGGTTCATTCAATTCTCTGGCAGGCCGAGACCCCGGCATTGCCCCTCCCGAAAGACATGGAAGCCCGCTGATGTCCTGGACCCGTGACGACATGGCCGCCCGCGCCGCGAAGGAACTGCGCGACGGCTTCTACGTGAACCTCGGAATCGGCATTCCAACGCTCGTCGCCAACCACATTCCCGAGGGGCTCGAGGTGACGTTGCAGTCCGAAAACGGCATGCTCGGCATCGGGCCCTTCCCCTACGAAGACGAGGTCGACGCCGACCTCATCAACGCGGGCAAGCAGACCATCTCCGAGCTTCCCTCGTCGGTCTATTTCAGCTCGGCCGACAGTTTCGCGATGATCCGCGGCGGCCACATCGACCTGACTGTCCTGGGCGCGATGGAAGTCAGCCAAGGCGGCGACATCGCCAACTGGATGATCCCCGGCAAGATGATCAAGGGCATGGGCGGCGCCATGGACCTGGTCGCCGGCGTCAAGAAGATCATCGTCGTGATGGAGCATGTCTCCAAGAACGGCGACCCCAAGTTCATCCCCGCATGCACGCTCCCGCTGACGGGCAAGAATGTGGTCGACATGATCATCACCGACCTCGCCGTCTTCCAGCGACCCGACCACGACAGCCCCTTCCGGCTGATCGAAACCGCGCCGGGGGTCAGCGCGGACGAGGTGCGGGAGAAGACCACGGCCAGCTACGAGGGCTGAACGCAAGCAGGGGGGGCAAGGATGGCAAGCAAGGCGAAGCTTCTGGCGGCGTCGGCCGCGCTTCTTTCTGTTCCTGCCCTTGCCGACCCGCCTGCCGAGCGCGACTGGGGCGCCGCCCTCGCCCGCGACGCGCAGGCGCTGCACGACGATATCGCCGCCAATCATCCCGGGCCGGTCAACAGCCTCGATCCGACCTTTGCCGCCATCAATGATCGTCAGTTGGCGATCGCGCTCGAGCGCGCGAAGACCGCCCGGACCTACGCGGACTATTATTTCCCGCTTCGGATCTACGTGTCCGCCTTCGACGACGGACATCTCGGTTTCGGCGCGCTCGGCGATACGCCGAACGAGGTCCGCTGGCCCGGCTTTGCGACCCGCTACGACGGACGTGGCCGGGTCGTGGTCGGTACTGCGGAGCCGGCCCAGCCGGTCCCCAAGGGCGCCGAGCTCGTCGAGTGCGACGGGATGAGCGCAGATCGCTACGCCGAGGCGACGCTCGGCACCATGTGGGGGCGCTGGGCGCTGGAAGCGCAGCGCCAGCGCTGGGGCAGCCTGCTGTTCATCGACGAAGGCAGCAAGCTCGTTCCACTCGCCCGCAGCTGTACCTTCGCCGTCGGCGGCAGGAACCGGAAGGTTGCGCTCAATTGGCAGCCTCTGGAACCCGCGCGGGTCGGCGACCTGCTGGGCCAAATGCGCGGCAGTTTTAGCCGGTCCTTCGGCATTCGCACGGCCAGCAATGGCCTGCAGTGGATCGCGGCCCCGTCGTTCAATGGCGAGAGCGGCTCGGCAGCGGCCAAGGCGCTGCCGCCGCTGATCGCCAGGCTCCGGTCGGACCGGGCAGCGCTCCTCGCCGCGCCCGCGATCGTCCTCGACCTCCGCGGAAACGGAGGCGGCTCGTCCGACTGGGGGCGCCAGATCGCCGACGCCCTGTGGGGAAGCGCAGCCCTCGCCGCCGTGAAAGCGGATGACGTGCAGGTCGACTGGCGCGCCTCGCCCGACAATCTCGTCAGCATCGCCACCGCCTATGCCGACCGGCGCAGCGCGGAGGGCTTCTCCCCCGAGGCCGACAATTGGTTTCGCTCGGTCATTGGCGGACTCGGCATGGCGGTCGCGCGCAAGCAGCCCCTGTGGCGCCATGTCGACCTCGATGTCTCGGCCACGCCGGCGCCGGCAGCAGTCCCGGCAGCCGCGCCCGCCGCCGCACTGCCCCGCCCGGTCTTCGTCCTCACGGACGCTTCCTGTGCCTCGGCATGTCTCGACGCCATCGACCTGTGGACCAGCCTCGGGGCCATTCAGATCGGGCGCGCGACCAGCGCCGACACGCTCTACATGGACGTTCGCGACCGGACCCTGCCGTCCGGCCTGGCCAGCATCAGCGTTCCGATGAAGGTCTATCGCGGCCGGAAGCGAGGCTCGAATCAGCCTGCCATTCCGCGCTTCCGCTTTGCCGGCGACATCGACGACACGCCCGCCCTCGAACGATGGGTTGCGACCCTTGCCGCACCTCGCCGTTAGGCCGCTCCTCGGCGCCGTGCTGGCGCTCGCCCTTGCCTCGGCCTGCGCTCCCCGCGGGCCGACCGTCATCGATGGTTCGTCAGAAAAGCAGTTCGAGGAGACCTCCAGCCTGGCACGGGACGATCTGCCGATCGCCGACCGGCTCGACTACGACCGCGCCCTCGCCGGAGTTCCTGCGCGGCGCTACGCCCATTCCGATCACGAGGGGCTCCGCCGAACCACCTTCGACGGCATGACCGCCGCCGAGGTCGTCCAAGACTTCCGCCGCCGCCAGCGCTGACCGGCAAGTAGCTGGACCGGGCCGTCCCCCAGGCTAAAAGGATCGTCATGAAAGCCCTGCTCAGCACCGCTCCCGGCGGCCCCGACACCCTCCAGCTCGCCGAGCTGCACGATCCCACGCCGTCCGCCGGCGAACTGCTCGTGCGCGTCCATGCCGCGGCCATCAACTATCCCGACGTTCTCATCATCGAGGACAAGTATCAGATGCGCCCGCCCCGTCCCTTCGCCCCCGGCGGCGAGATCGCTGGCGAGGTGCTGAGCGTCGGGGAAGGTGTCGAAGGCTGGGCGCCCGGCGATCGCCTCATCGCCGTCCCCGGCTTCGGCGGCCTGGTCGAAAAGATCGTTATCCCTGCCAAGAGCGCCTTTCGACTTCCCGCCAGCCGCAGCTTCACCGAGGGCGCGGCTTTGCTCCTCACCTATGCCACCTCCATCCATGCTTTGTGGGACCGCGGCCAGCTCAAGGACGGCGAGACCCTGCTGGTGCTGGGCGCGGCCGGCGGCGTCGGCCTTGCTGCGGTCGAGCTCGGCAAGGCACGCGGCGCCCGCGTCATCGCCGCCGTCTCCAGCGAGGAAAAGGCCACCGCCGCCCGCGAGGCCGGCGCGGACATTACCCTCGTCTACCCGCGCGGCCCCTTCGACAAGGACGCCAGCAAGGCCCTCGCCGAACAGTTCAAGGCCGCGGTCAGCCCCGCCGGCGCCGACGTCATCTACGATCCGGTCGGCGGCGACTATTGCGAGCCCGCCCTGCGCGCCATTGCCTGGGAAGGCCGCTACCTCGTGGTCGGCTTCCCCGCCGGCATCCCCAGGCTCCCGCTCAACTTGACCCTGCTCAAGAGCTGCGACGTCCGCGGCGTCTTCTGGGGCGCCTTCGCGGCGCGCGATCCAAGGGCCAACCAGGCCCATGTCGAGGAGCTGTTCGCCCTGTGGGACGCCGGCAAGATCGCGCCAAGGGTCAGCGCCACCTACCCGCTAGAGCGCGCCGGCGACGCCATCGCCGCCATGGCCGCCCGGCAGGTCATCGGCAAGCTGGTGGTCGAGCTCTGAAGCCCTACTCCGCCGGCGCGGCCACCACTGGCACGCGGGGGCGGAGGAAAGGCTCGCGCTTCTCGTAGGCTAGGCTCTTCCACAGCCATTCGGCCGGTCCATTGGCGAAGCGCATCACCCACAGGTTGGCGGCAACCAGCTCGACCGCGATCACCGCCAGGGCGAGGAGCATCAGCTGTGCCATGCCGAACCTGCCGAACAGGCCCAGGCCCCAGGGCGCGAACACCAGCCACATCATCAGCAGGCTGGTGAAGAGATAGACGGTCAGCGGGATCTTGCCGACCGCGGCGAAGGGCGCCAGCAGCCTTCGTCCGACGCCTGATTGCAAAGCGAGGTGCAGCAGGGCGAGATGCCCGAGAGTGACGCCCAGCCGGGCGATGTCCTCGAACTGCCGCTCCCAGCTGATCAGCCCGGGCTGGAAGCTCAGCCGGTCGAGCCACAGCCCGCTACGCAAGGTCAGCCCGATGCCGTAGCCGGCGACCAGCAGCAGCACATAGGTCTGCCGCCGCGCCCGTCCCTGGATCACGCCCCACTGGTAGAGCGCCATCCCGATCAGCATCGTCGCGATGATCTCGGCCTCGATGAACCAGAAGAAGTTCAACATGATGAACACCCAGCCATCGCGCTGGGCCTTCCAGTAGGCGATGAAGCCGCCGCTCCGCTCCTTGTCGGCCGTGTCGATCTTCGCCCTCTGCTCGGAATTGGTGCCCGGAAGCTGCGATCGGCGAAGGTCGCGCGCCTTCATCTCCTCGACCTGCTTCTTCTCCTCCGCCCTGAGCGGTGCGCCGGCCTTCTCCCTTGCCGCCATCCGTTCGACCTTCGCCCGCTCGGCCACGGCCTCGCGATGCTCCGCGACGGAGATCAGCAGCAGTACGCCGAGGAACAGCGCCGCCATCGCGCACTGCCCCTTCGGACCCATGCGCCGGAACGGGAAAAGGAAGATGGCGGCGATCCCGTAGACCAGCAGGATGTCGCCCATCCACATCAGCACCAGCGCATTGGCGAGCCCGAAGACGATCAGCCACAGGTTGCGGCGATAATGGAGGTCGGCGACCCCGACCGGGCCGTCCGGGGTCATCGCCCTGCGCGCCATGATCATGATGCCGGCGCCGAACAGCAGTTCCAGCAGGCCGCGCTGGGTGCCTTCCAGCACGCTGTTGACGAACAGGGTCGTCCAATAGTCGGCCGGGGTCCAGCTTGGGTAGCGGGGATCGAACAGGATGAAGCCGTAGCTTCCCATCCACGGGATGTTCATCAGCAGGATGAAGAGGATGGCGAAGCCGCGGACCACGTCGAGCGACGGGATGCGCTCGGCCTCGCCGATGCGTGAAAGCTCTGGACCCATGGTCATTGCCGCCCCCCTGGTGCAATGCTTGGAGCGACCATTCATGCGCCTCTGTCTCGCCGCTGGCAAGCGAACGGCATGGGCGACAACCCGTCCCACCACCGGGCACCCCATTGCCCACCTGGCTCATGCACCCGGCACGGTGCCGGCGCCTGACCAGAAGCGCCGGAGTTATCCCGACGCGCCTTGTTTCCCTCTTCGTCGCGCCCGCCGGCCCCGCGCTGCTTCCCCCGCATTGCCACTCGCCCTGCCCGCGCCTATCTCCCACCCATAATCTTCAGGCGGGAGCGTCCATGACCACCTTCGACGATCGCGAGCGGGCCTTCGAGACCAAGTTCGCCCATGACGAGGAGATGAAGTTCCGGGTCATCGCTCGGCGCAACAAGCTGCTCGGCCACTGGGCGGCCGGGCTGATGAAGCTGTCGGCGGTCGAGGCCGAGGCCTATGCCAAGGACGTGGTCCGCGCCGACTTCGAGGAAGCCGGTGACGAGGACGTGATCCGCAAGCTGCTCGGCGACCTCACCGCCGCCGGCCAGGAGATCGACGAGGCCGCCATCCGCCAGGCGCTGTCCGACAAGACGGTCGAGGCCCGCCGCCAACTGATGGAAGCGCAGGGCTGACGCCATGCCAATGGCTGCCGCGGACATCGAGGCGCTGATCCGCGCCGCCCTGCCGGACGCACGGATCGAAATTCGCGATCTGCGCGGCGACGGCGATCATTATGCCGCGACCGTGGTCAGCAGCGCCTTCGCCGGCCTGCCCAAGGTCCGCCAGCACCAACTGGTCTACAAGGCGCTTGGGGGTCGGATGGGCGGCGAACTGCACGCCCTCCAGCTGACCACCGCGCCGCCACAGGAGTAACTGACATGAGCGACGCCAACGCGCGTATCGACGAACTGGTGAAGAACAACGAGGTGGTCCTGTTCATGAAGGGGACCGCCCTCTTCCCGCAATGCGGCTTCTCCAGCCGCGCGATTGCCATCCTTGATCATCTCGGCGCGCAATATGAGACCGTCGACGTCCTCCAGGATCCGGAAATCCGCCAGGGCATCAAGGAATATAGCGACTGGCCGACCATCCCCCAGCTCTACGTGAAGGGCGAGTTCGTCGGCGGTTCGGACATCATGATGGAGATGTTCGAAAGCGGCGAACTCAAGGCGCTGGTCGAGGCGAACGCCTGAGACTGCCACAATTTGGTCCCACGGAAACAAGAAGGGGGCGGCGAGACGGGACCAGAAACCGTCTTGCCGCCCCCTCTGTTTGGCGTGGAACCAAAGTGGACGCCATACAAGAAGCAGTCGGTGTGCCAGTTCGTGCTAATTAGCGGATTTCCGCTGTTTTCTTCTGAGAGGCTGATCGTGGACGTCGCGGAATTGTCAAAGCTTCCGACACATTCCGGCAACGAATCGTTCGGATACGGCACTTTGCGCGCGTCGGTGCATTGGCGCGCTTGATGAACTTTGCTCGTCCGCCTCTCGCGCCTGACAAGGCGCTTTTGCTGTGCGACCTCACGCAAAGCTGGTCCTCGGTCGGCGGCGGGGTCGGTACCTATCTCCGTGCCAAGCGCGCGCACATCATCGCCCAGACGCCGCACAAGCATCTGATGATCCTCCCCGGTCCGCATGATGCGATCGAGGAGAGCGAGGGCGGTCGGGCCATCACCGTCTGGCTGAAGAGCCCGCAAGTCCCGTTCAGTCCCAACTACCGGCTGCTTGTCCGCAACAAGGCGGTGCGCAAGGCGCTGGCCAGCTTCCGCCCCGACGTGATCGAGTGCCAGGACGCCTACAATCTTCCCTGGGCCGCGCTCCGGCATCGGGAGAGCCATCCGGACTCAGCGCTCATCGCCGGCTACATGACGGACTTTCCGACCGTCTATGTCGCCCGGCCCTTCGGCAAGGTGATGCCGTCCGCCCTGGCCGAAGCCGCCGGCCGACTCTGCTACGATTATTGCGGCCGCCTCTATCGCAAGTTCGACATGGTCTACGCCTTGTCCGAAGCGGGCGGCGGGCGGCTTCTGCGCTCCCTCGGCGTCGAGGACGTGCGTATCCTGCCGCTCGGAGTCGAGCTCGAGGCCTTCGGACCCGACCGCCGCGATCCCGAGCTTCGCCGCTCGCTCGGCCTCACCGACGATCAGCCTCTGCTCATCTATGTCGGCCGGATGGACATCGAGAAGCGCCCCGACATCATCGTCGAGGCCTTCCGTTCCCTGCCGGAAGCGCTCGGTGCCCGGCTGGTCCTGCTCGGCCAGGGCCCACAGAAAGAGCAGTTTGAGGCGCTCCGCGATCCGCGCATCATCACGCCCGGCTTCGTCACCGACCGTCCCACCCTCGCCCGCTGGCTCGCGAGCGCCGACCTCTACGTTTCCGCCATGCCCAACGAGACGTTCGGCGTATCGGTCATCGAGGCGCAGGCATCCGGCCTGCCGGTCGTCGGGGTGGACGGCGGCGCCATGCCCGAGCGCGTGCTGCCCGGCATGGGCCTGCTCGGGCCGATCGCGGACTCGCACGCGATGGCGGCCAACATCCTCCAGGTCCTCAAGGGCGACTATCGCGCCATCGGCGAGCGCGGCCGCGCCCATGTCAGCGGCGAATATAGCTGGGCCCACAGCATGGATCAGCTGTTCGGCACCATCGTCCCTGCGGCGCTCGCCCGTCGAAGGAGCGCGCTCGGTCAGCCGTCCGCCGCCGCCGGAATGACGTTGGTCGAAGCCTGAAGCGGCCGTTCATCCGCCGTTTATCCCCCGGACGGCACCGATCGATCATCGCGACGCAAATTCGTTTTTCCTGAGGGGGGATAATCATGCTCACCACCATGCTCCTGATGGCCGCCGCCCAAGCCGCGCCTGTTGCCCCGCCTGCCCCGCCGGCACCGCCCGCCCCCGAGACGCGGGTCGTGCGCGAGATCGTGATCGTCGACAGCGCCAACGGCAGCGCGCGCACCATCCGCGTTCCCGAGCGCGGCGAGCGTCGCAACATCGTCATCATGCGCGACGGCAAGGACGGTCCGGGCACCGCCGAGAAGCGCGAATTCCGCATCCACCGCCTCGACGGTGATCGCGGCCTGGCCATGGTCGCCGACTGCGACGGCGAGAAGTTCTCGACCGAAGCCGAAGGCGAGAAGGACGGCAAGGCGGTCAAGACCCACATCCGCCTCTGCACCAAGGGCAAGGGCAACCCGGCCGCCGCCATCGAGGGTCTCGAGCGCGCCTCGAAGCGCGTCGCGGAGAACAAGGAGCTGCCGGCTGACGTCCGCGACAAGGTCGTCGCCTCGCTGAATGCCGAGATCGCCCGCCTCAAAGCCAACAAGTAAGCGTCGCAATCGACCAGCAGGGGAGTTGCCGGACCGGCGCTCCTCTGCTTTCAGCTGGTGCCGTGACCCATCGGCCCGGCCTCGTTGAACCACTCGCGCCCGGCCTCGCCCGGCTGCTCGCGCCCAATCCCTCGCCCTTCACCGGGGAGGGCACCTGGGTGCATCTGATCGGCACCGACCGGTTGGCCGTACTCGACCCTGGTCCGGCTATTCCCGAGCATCTCGACGCGCTGGAAGCCGCCATCGCCGGTCGGCCGGTCGATGCCATCCTCGTCACCCACACCCACCGCGATCACAGCCCGGCCGCAGCCCCGCTTTCGGCCCGCATCGGGGCGCCCGTCTGGGGCTGCGCGCCGCTCGTCATCCCCGGCGACCAGGAAGCGGGCTTCGATGCGGATTATGCGCCCGACCGGGTCCTTGCCGATGGCGAGACGATCGAGGCGGGCGGCGCAGCCATCGACGCCATCCACACCCCGGGCCACACCAGCAACCACCTCTGCTTCGCATGGGGAGAGCGCCTGTTCAGCGGCGACCATGTGATGGGCTGGTCGACCACCGTCGTCATCCCGCCCGACGGTCATATGGGCGCCTACATGGCCAGCCTCGCCAAGCTCCAGCAGCGGTCCGAGACCATCTATCATCCCGCTCATGGCGAGCCGGTCGAGGATCCGCAGCGCCTGCTCCGCGGCCTCCTCACCCACCGGTTGCAGCGCGAACGCCAGCTGCTCCGCCTGATCGAAGAGGCCCCCGCCGACACCGCCGACCTCAGCCGCCGCGCCTATCCCGCTCTCGACGCCCGCCTCATCCCGGCGGCCGAGGCGACCGCGCTGGCCCATCTCATCACGCTTGCGGAGCGCGGAGAGGTCATCCGCGTTGGAGGGGTATGGGAGAGGGCTTGAAGCGACATTGGCCATTGCTGCTCATCGCCTTGCTGGTCGCCGGTGCGATCGGCTGGTGGATGATGGCGCGCGCGGAGGACCGCCGCCGCGAGGAGGAGCTGGCGCAGGCGCAGGGCATCGTCCGCGTCCTTTCCGCCACCTTCTCGAACAAGGCCGCGCTCAAGGTCGGTGAGATCGAGGGCACGCTCGACGTCACCAGTGTCGATCCCGGCGCGCTTCCCATCCTCCGGTCGGCCCAGAAGGCGACCATCCCCTACAGCGTCGGCTATACGCTCGACCTGAAGCAGCTCGGCGCCGACGACTATGCCTGGGACAAGGAGCGGCGTACGCTCGTCATCCGCGTGCCTGTCGTGCAGCCCGACGCGCCCAACATCGACGAGAGCCGCCGCGCGGTCTCGGGCACGCAGGGCCTCTTCGTCACCCGCGGCGCCTCGACCAACCTCCAGCGACGCGCCTCTTCCCTCGCCACTGCCGAGGCCGCCAGCATCGCCGCCGAACCCGCCAATGTCGCCAAGGCCCAGGCCAATGCCGAACGCCTCGTCGCCGACCTCGCCCGCACCCCCCTCGAAGCCGCCGGCCTTGGCCCCGTTTCCGTCCGCGTGGTGACGCCCGCCAGCGGCACCGATGACGGCGAACGCTGGGACGTCAGCCGAAGCATCGAACAGGTGCTGGCGGATCGGCAGCGCTAAGCCTATCTCAGTTCCATGACCGCACCTGTCCGCCCGCCGCAAGGCACCGACCTTCTCGCCGAGATCCAGCGCCTCAAGGAGGAACGGAATGCCGTCATCCTCGCGCATTATTATCAGAAGCCCGAGATCCAGGACCTGGCGGATTTCGTCGGCGACAGCCTCGATCTCAGCCGCAAGGCCGCGGCCACCGATGCCGACGTCATCGCCTTCTGCGGCGTCCGCTTCATGGCCGAGACCGCGAAGATCCTCAGCCCCGAGAAGACGGTCATCCTGCCCGACATGGACGCCGGCTGCAGCCTCGAGGACAGCTGCCCGCCCGACCAGTTCGCCGCCTTCCGCGCCGCCCACCCGGACCATATCGCGCTGACCTACATCAACTGCTCGGCGGCGGTGAAGGCGCTCAGCGACATCATCGTCACCTCGTCGAGCGCCGACGTGATCCTCAGCCAGATTCCCAAGGAGCAGAAGATCATCTTCGGCCCCGACCGCCACCTCGGCGGCTATCTGGCGCGCAAGACCGGCCGCGACATGCTGCTGTGGCCGGGCATCTGCATCGTCCACCAGGCTTTCAGCGAGACCGAGCTGCTGAAGCTCAAGGCGCAATATCCGGGCGCCCCCGTCGCCGCGCACCCCGAATGCCCGCCGCACATTATCGATCACAGCGACCATGTCGGCTCGACCCGCAGCATCCTCGATTTCGCCATCGCCTCGCCGGCCGAGGTCATCCTCGTCGCGACCGAGCCGCACATCATCCACCAGATGGAGAAGGCCGCGCCGGGCAAGACCTTCATCGGAGTCCCCGGCGGCGACGGCAACTGCAACTGCAACATGTGCCCCTACATGGCGCTCAACACGCTCGAGAAGCTCTACGTCGCCTTGCGCGACCTTGAGCCCCGCATCGAGCTGTCGCCCGACCTGATGGACAAGGCCCGCGTGCCCCTCGAGCGCATGCTGGAGATGGCCGGCCGCACCGTCGGCCAGGGCGACGTCGGCCGCCCGGTGATTGGCGGAAGCCCGGATTCCCTAGTCCCTTTAAGAAGTTAAGACTGGCGTAACATCCGGAACCGCAAGGGCCGCCAGCGCGCTCATGCGTTTGACATCCACCGCAAGCCGCGCCGGTTCACTCGCGCGGCAAGGACATGGTTTCTTGCACGCTCCCTTTCCCCGACCATCGGACATCGACGCCCGCTCCCTGCTCAGGGAGGTGTCGTCCTATCGCGAGCCGAAGACCGCTCGCAGCTGGTTCGAGCTTGCCGTCACCGCCCTGCCCTTCGTCATCCTGTGGGCCGCGACCTGGGCGCTGCTCAGCAACGGCATCTGGCTCGGCCTGCTGCTGACGATCCCGGCCGGAGGCTTCCTCCTCCGCCTGTTCCTGATCCAGCACGACTGCGGCCACGGCGCCTTCTTCAAGCGCCAGGCGGTGAACGACTGGCTCGGCCGGATGCTCGGCGTCTTGACCCTCACGCCCTATGACTATTGGCGCCGCTCCCACGCCACCCATCATGCCAGCACCGGCAACCTCGACCAGCGCGGCGTCGGCGACATCGACACGCTGACCGTCGCCGAATATCGCGCGCTCGGCCGCTTTGGCCGGCTTCGCTACCGCATCTACCGCCACCCCGTTGTCCTGTTCGGAGTCGGCCCCGCCTACCTCTTCCTGCTCCGCCACCGGCTGCCGATCGGCGCCATGCGCAGCGGCTGGAGCCCGTGGGCGAGCACGCTCGGCACCAACGCCGGTATCGCCCTCTTCGCCGGCCTGCTGATCTGGGCGATGGGCGTGAAGATCTTCCTGATGATCTTCCTTCCGACCACCCTCGTCGCCGCCTCGCTCGGGGTGTGGTTCTTCTACGTCCAGCACCAGTTCGAAAATGCCCATTGGGACCGCAAGGTCGACTGGTCCTTCCACGATGCCGCGCTCCACGGCAGCAGCTATTACGTCCTGCCCGGCGTGATCCGCTGGTTCAGCGCGAACATCGGCATGCACCACATCCACCACCTCGCCAGCCGGATCCCCTTCTACCGCCTGCCCGAAGCGATGCGCGACGTCCCCGTGCTCGCCCGGATCAGCCGCCTCACCCTGCGCGAAAGCTTCCGCACCGTTCGCCTTGCCCTCTGGGACGAACAGACCCGCCGCCTCGTCACCTTCCGCGAGGCACGCGCGGCGCTGGCCTGAAATCCTAAAGGTCGGGCACCGGCCGCACATAGCCCCGGGCCGTGCGGCACAGGCCGCCGCGCAGCAGCGTTCCGGCCGGACAGGCGCTCTGGTCCGCGACCGGCGGGGGCGGCGTCGATCCGCACGGATTGCCGACGCTGGAGGGCTTGCTGGTCCGCTCCCTGCAGCGCGTCACCCGCCGCAGAGACTCTGCAAGGCCGAGCCCGTACATCTCATCGAAATTCTCGGCGGCAACCAGGTCGCTCTGCAGCCGCACCAGGCTCTCGCTCTGCACGAAGCCCGGCAAGGCGATCCGCCCCGGCCCGCACGCCTGCCGCATCCGCTCCGCCGCTGCCTTCGGCACCCGCGCCGACCCGCCGCCGCTCCAGCGGGCCGCTTCCCCGACCCGCGCATTGGTCCGCCCGTTCTGGACCATCACCATCAGCACATGACCCGCTTCGTCGCGCACCAGCCGGGTTCCGGCCGGAACCACCACCAGCGGTTCTTCGCCGCCTGCAATCCGAAGGCAGCCATCGCGCAGGATCACCCGTCCTGCGACCATTGGCCGCTCCTCCGCATCGAACACCATCAGCCGCTCGTCCGGGTCGGGCGGTCCAGGCGGAGCCAGCCGCGCCACCATCCGCAGCCGTCGGCCAAGCTCCGGCGCGACCGCAGGTGCCGTCTTGGGCAAGAGCCGGGTTCCCGCGTCGAGCGCTCCCCGCTCTGCTCGCGCCCGCTGCGGCGGTGCTTCGGTGACGGTGAGGAATGGCCCCTCGCTCGCCGGAAGGGGCATGAAGTCGATCTGCAGCGCTCTCGGCGGTGGCCGCCGTGCATCCTCCCACCGAAGCAGGTCGCCCCGCATGTCGAGGATCGCCACCACTCCCGCAACGAAGGCCACCAGCACGGCCAGCAGCCCGAATTTCAGTAGCGGATCACGCCTCGGAGGAGCCCTCATGGCTCACCAACGCTCGACTTCGCTAGCGGTGCTTGCAACCCGGCCAGCAGCAGGGCCGCCGCTTGCCCTCGCTAAGGCTCTCGATCCCCCACGCAATCCGCTTAACCCGCGTCTCCGCCTTCTTCGGGCTCGTCACCCAGCAGATCCACTCGTTGCGGGCGAGCGGCGTGATGTCGGCCCACGTCGACAGCGCTCCAGGCGCGGCCAGCAAGGCCGCCTCCAGGTCGCCAGGCAGGTCATGCACCACGCCGCCACTGATTGCACCATCAACCGTCATAACCGCAGTCATGCTGCCCTCGGCGCATGTTCGCAACGGGAAGAGAGCGAAGGTCGTCCTCAACCACCTAAACGCCCGCAAGTGGCCGGGAGCGGACGGGCGGCTTTCTCGAATCACACCGGCTGAAGTGGCCATTCGTTCAGCTCAGTGCCGAAATTCCGCTCTGCCGAATTCGACCGTGCGTTGACTCAGGCAATCGGCTTCATAGGGAAGCGATATGGCGCTGAGCGAATGGGAAGTCATAGCGAATTACGAATCGTTCGAGCTTGTGAAGCGCGACTACAAGAAGCGCCACGGTTTGACCCCAAGTACAATCCACGCGAGGGAGATTGCCGCGCCTTTTAGCCACGCACGATCCTATTTCCGATCTGCACGTGACGCGGAAGTGACCGTAAAGCCCCTGCTTTTGTACTATGGAGCGGTGAGTCTCTCGCGAGGTCTCACACTCCTGCTTAGCAGAGGCAAGCGGGAGGCTACACTGACGCCTAGTCACGGCCTCGCTAATAAGAATTGGGGTGCGACGCTAAGCAAGGAACCGCCGGATTTTGGAGCGCTTGAAGTTAGCGCCACGTTAGGCGGGTCGCTAATCGACTTGATCGGCGCGACGAGCCACAAATCTCTGCTCAGACACACGACTTCTGCCATCAATTTCCGGCCTGTTGCACCTGACTTGCCTGCGAACGCGTCCTTCACCTTGGATGCTCTCCTGAGCCGGCTGCCGTCCCTTCAGGATCACTATCGACGCTGGAAGGCAGACTCGAATTGCGCCCCGGCAGTTTTCCAAATCGATGAAATGAAAACGACAGCGACGGTGCAGATCATGCGTAATGGTCAGCCGCATGTGGACCGGGCGTTAGCCGACCGCATTTTCGCTGAAACTCCGTTCATTTTCAAGGAAGAGAACGAGCATGGATTCTTCTTTGCGGGTCCGAACGACACGGCCGCTCTGCCCGGCCTGACGGATCGTATTGATCGGGCTGTGTTCGGAATCGGCGACATCTGGATTACGGCCCCGCTTCCGAGCGGCGCGCGCCTTTCAAAAATCGCGACCACCTTCAGCCTCGCCTATGCGCTTGGAATGCTGGTCCGATATTTTCCCACCCAATGGACCGCCCTCGTCCGGGGCCAAGTTGCTGACGCTGCATTGCCGACCTTGATCGCCGCTGTTGACTTAGTTGAAGGCGACTATCCAGCGATCGTGGCCGACTTCCTGCTTGAGCCATGAGAACGCGAGGCCCGATTGTCCGCGCATCGGGGCTTGGTGATTGCTGATCACAGCTCCCGTTTGTGCCTCATCGGATTGTCATCGCTGCCTTGCTGCTCATCGCCTTGCAAGCGGGGATTGCCGCTGAGCATATCTTCGCAATGGGTCGAAAGAAGGCATAAGCCAGTTAGCTGACTGAACGTCCGTCTACGGGTGAGCGCTTCCCAGCCCCGACCGACCGATCTGGGCGCAAGGCGGACGCGCCAGCATGCCGCAACCGGTCGTACTCGGACCGAGCGGCTTGTCAGTCCAGAGATACCCGTCCCCGCATAGCCTTGACTGCACCGCGCCCCTTCTTCGCATCGACCCTCTTCGCCTTGGCCGCGCGGCTCGGTTTGGTCGGGCGCCGCCTGGCGTCGCGCTGGTGCGCCTCGGCGATCAGCTCGCGCAGGCGTCGCCGCGCTTCCTCGCGATTGGCTTCCTGGCTGCGGTGAGTGCGGGCGGTGATGATCAGTTCGCCGCCCTGGGTCAGCTTCGATCCCCCCAGGAGTTTCAGTTTCTCATAGGCATGGAGCGGCAGGCCGAGCGCATAGACGTCGCAGCGCAGCTGGCAGGCGGTCGCGACCTTGTTGACATTCTGCCCGCCTGGACCGGTCGAGGCGAGGAAGGTCTCGCTCAGCGCCTCCTCGGGCAGATGGACGTCTTCAGGCTTCATCATCTTGCGTCGTTCCGGCGGAGACCGGGACCTCGGGCGCCGGAGCGCCACCTTCGCCGGAACTCTCCGACACGGCGGGAACCTCGGTGCCGAGCAGCGCCGCCCACTCTCCCCAGTGCCTTGGCAGCGGCGCGGTCACGTCGATCGGCGGCTTGCCCCCGCGCGGCACCACCAGCCGGCTCGCGTGGAGCAGCATCGGCCCGCCCGGCACGCCATAGACGCGGTCGCCAAGGATGCCGTGCCCCAGCCCCTCGCGGGCATGGACGCGGATCTGGTGGGTCCGCCCGGTCAGCGGCCGGAACTCGACCAGGCTGCGCCCGTCCCGGACCGCCAGCCGCCGCCACGCCGTCCGCGCCGGCTTTCCCGCGGCATCGCCGACCATTCGCCAGCCCGCCTCGGCCGAGCTCTTCTTGCCCAGCGGCAGGTCGATCAGGCCCTCTTCCGCTTCCGGCACGCCGGCGACGACCGCCAGATAGACTTTCTGCACCGAACCGGATTCGAACGCCTGCTGATACTTCGCCCGTGCCGCCGGGTGCCGCGCCAGCAGCAGGCAGCCCGACGTGTCCTGGTCGAGCCGGTGCATCGGCGTCGGCGGCCGCTTGAAGCCGAACCTCAGCTCGTCCAGCCTTTGCTCGAGGCTGTCGCCGCCGCGCTTGGGCGTGTCGACCGGAAGCCCGGCCGGCTTGTCCAGCACCATGGCTTCGGCATCGATGAATATCACGTGGTCGGCGAGCAACATGGCTTGCTCCCTAGAGCATCGCCGCCCTGCCCGCATCCCCGTTGCCGCGTAGGATTTCGCATGCCCTGTTCGACAGATGGACGCGCCTTCCATCTCCTGTCGCGCCCACGATTCAGCGCTCTTGGGAAGGCGAAACTGACGTCCTGCGAAGTGGACGAAGTGAAATCCGAGGCGGATTTCTTTTTTCCGCGCGACAGCACTTGTGGATAACTGATGCACCCACGCAACGATTCCACTGGAATCCAGCCATTTAGACCATGTTAACCTTTTCAGGCGACACGGCGAATGGTTAATGCACGCTTCAGGGCGGTTAAGCCGGCGTTACGTCGGCTGGCCCTGCGAGGGGGATTTGAACGATGCGCGTTCTGCTGATCGAGGATGAGCCGACCACCGCCAAGTCGATCGAGCTGATGCTCGGGACCGAGGGGTTCAACGTCTACACGACCGACCTTGGGGAAGAAGGCCTCGATCTCGGCAAGCTGTACGATTACGACATCATCCTGCTCGACCTGAACCTTCCCGACATGCACGGCTATGACGTGCTGAAGAAGCTGCGCACCGCCAAGGTCGCGACTCCGGTCCTCATCCTGTCCGGCATCGGCGAGATGGACTCGAAGGTCCGCGCATTGGGCTTCGGCGCCGACGACTATGTCACCAAGCCCTTCCACCGCGACGAGCTGGTCGCCCGCATCCACGCCATCGTCCGCCGTTCCAAGGGTCACAGCCAGTCGGTCATTCGCACCGGCAAGCTGGCGGTGAACCTCGACGCGAAGACGGTCGAGGTGGACGGTGCCCGCGTGCACCTGACCGGCAAGGAATATGCGATGCTGGAGCTCCTGTCGCTCCGCAAGGGCACCACCCTCACCAAGGAGATGTTCCTCAATCATCTCTACGGCGGCATGGACGAGCCCGAACTCAAGATCATCGACGTCTTCATCTGCAAGCTGCGCAAGAAGCTCAGCCTGGCCTGTGGCGGCGACAATTACATCGAGACCGTCTGGGGCCGCGGCTACGTGCTGCGCGACAGCGACTCGGTCGAGGTGCCGGAAGCCGCCGTCGCCTGAGCGCGCAGGTGGGCGCCCCGGTGAAGGAGCGTGGCCGGCGTCGCCGCTGGATCAACCGCTCCTTCCTCGCTGGGGGGCTGCTGCTGCTCGGCTCGCCGCTGATCGCACCGCAGCTGCTCGTCTTCCCGCACCATGCGATCGTCGCCAGCCATCAGGTCTATTCGGAGCAGCCGATCGGCCCTGACCTCGCCGGCCGTATCGCCGAAGCCGACGCGCGAATGCTGCAGAGCCCGCTCGGCCGCGCAAGGACGCTCGATCAGCCAATCTTCCTGACGGAGGGCGGCTGGCGCTGGCGGTGGCTTGCGATCAACGTTGGCGACAGCTTCGCCATCTCCCGTCCGGTCAGCGAAACGGTGATACTCAACCGCGCCGATCCGGCACGCGACCTCATCACCACTGCCGGCACGCGCCGCCTTACCGACGTGCTCGTGCACGAATTCACGCACGGCGCAGTTCGCGCCCACTTCGGTCAATTTGCAGCCGTCCGCTTCCCGCGCGAGCTGGTCGAGGGCTATGCCGATCATGTCGCAGGCAGCAGTAGCCTGACCGATGCCAAAGCGCAGGAACTGCTCCGGACCGGGCAGCAGCATCCTGCCTTGCTCTACTGGACCGGGCGCAGGAAGGTCGAAGCGGCTCTGGCACGCAACGGCGGCTCGGTGCAGCGCCTGTTCGAGGAGTGGCGCTGAAGCGCCGTCAGACTTTCCGCAATCCCGGCTCGAGGACCTTGCCGCTAGGGGTGACGGGCCCGGGCTCAAACCGCCGCCAGCCGTCGCGGCCGAGGCGTTCGATCGGGCGGAACTTGGCCTTGTAGGCCATGCGCTCGGACCCATCGACCCAATAGCCGAGGTAGACGTAGGGCAGACCGGCCCGCGCCGCGCGGAGGATATGGTCGAGGATGATGAAGGTGCCGAGGCCCTTACGGTCGGCCAGCGTCGGATCGTAGAAGCTGTAGATCATGCTGAGCCCGTCACTCTGCTGATCGCTGAGGCAGGCGCCGACCAGGCGGCCCGGGCGACCGTTGACCGAAGGCTCACGATATTCGACCACATAGGTGCGGACAGGTGTCTGCTCCACCATGTCCGCAAAGTCGTTCTCGTCCATCTCGGCCATGCCGCCGCCCGGATGACGGACGGACAGATAGCGTCGGAGCAGCTCGAACTGCTCCTCCGTCGTCCACGGCTTGCAGGCGGTGACTTCGAGGTCCGCATAGCGGCGGATGAGCTTGCGCTGCGTGGCCGAGGGCTCGAACTCGTGCGCAGCGACGCGGACCGACACGCAGGCCTGGCAGTCGACGCAGCTGGGGCGATAGGCCACCGACTGGGAGCGGCGGAAACCGATGCGGCCGAGCGCCTCGTTCAGTTCGCCCGCATGGACGCCCGACAGTTCGGTGAAGACCTTCCGCTCGATCTTGCCCGGAAGGTACGGACAAGGTGCCGGCGAGGTCACGAAGAATTTCGGGAAGCGAAACGGGGCGCTCAACGTGGGTCCTGCCAGCTCTCGGTCTATGGTTACGAAAAGGTTCATGCGCCTACCCAACGCGCATGGAAAGGCCTCGCTCCGAAGGAAAATGGTTAAGCACAAAGGCTGTATCTTTTCGGGTCAGAGCCGCCCTTCCCGCATCGGCGCCATGACCGTCTCGGCGAAGCGATCCATCTCCTCCGCCTGCGGGCTCATCTGCAGCAGGAGAAGATCCAGGCCGACCGCTTCATAGGCCCGGATCCGTTCGGCGATCTGCTCGGGCGTGCCGACCAGATTGGGGCGGAGGCCGCGGTTCGAGACGCTATATTCCTGCAGCTTGAGGGTGCGCTCCAGCTCGGTCCCCGAGAGCCACTGGTCGAAGTTGGCGAAACCCGGCGGCGGAGTCGCCGGCATGGCGGTGATCCGCTCCAGTTCGGCCTTCGCCGCTGCTTCGGTGTCGCGGACGATGGCGTAGGCTGCCATGCCGAAGGGCATCGCCGGCCCGCCGACCCCTTCCCGCCGAGCCCTCATGTCAGCGATCTTGGGCGCGATCGCCTCCACCGGATCCCCATGCATGACATAGGCGTCGCACTGGGTAGCGATCAGTGTCTTCGCCGCCTCGCTCTCGCCGCCGGCATAGACCACCGGGCGCCGCACCGGCTTGGGCGCGACGATCGCGTCACGCAGCTTGTAGCGCTCGCCATCGTGCGTGAAGCGCTGCTCGCGCCAGAGGCCGTCGACCACGGTCAGCCATTCGGCGGTGCGCGCATAGCGATCGTCATGCTGGTCGAAGGCAAGGCCATATTGCTCGGCTTCTTCCTTCCACCAGCTGCTCACCACGTTGAGCGCCAGCCGGCCATTCGAGATGCGGTCGATGTTCGCCGCCTGCTTGGCCAGAAGCGCCGGATGGTGGAAGTTGGGCCGCACCGCGACCATCAGCTCGATCCGGCTGGTCACCGCGGCCAGTGCCGCCGCCGTGCTCCAGGCGTCCAGCGCGGGTTCCTCGACCCCCTTGATGTCGTTGAGGAAGAGCTCGGCGATGAGGCTGAGGTCCCAGCCCGTCTCTTCCGAGCGGATGGTAAGGTCGCGCACCGCCTCCCAAGTCGCCGACGGGCCTTCGTCGGGATCGTTGCGGAGCCAGCCGCCGAACACCGGCATCCAGTAACCGAACCTCATGTGCGTACTCCTGCAATCCTGTCCTTGAGCCACGTCACGAGCCGGTCGTGCGGGTCCCAGCCGAGCACCTCGACCGGCTTCGCGACGAAGTTCGACAGGGCATTGATGTCGTAGAATTTAGGCGTGCCGTCGCGATCGTCGACCATCACCTCGACCCCGCCGACGTCCATGTCCATCGCCTCGGCCACGCGCTCGACCGCGGCGACGATCTCGGCCGGCGGATCGAAGACGCGCATGGCGATCGGGGTGCCCCGATCGTCGTCGCAGGCGTCGGCCGGGCAGAGGTCAAACTGCCCTGCGCCATCGACCGCGATGGCATAGAGGAAGCGACGATCAAGTGTCTCGAGCCGCCAGATGACGCCGCCCCGCGCCGGCACCGCTTCCTGCACCAGCAGCACCCGGTCGACCGACGAGGGCGCGTCACCAGCGCCCACCACCGCGGCGACTTCGGCCTCGCTGTCGAAGCGCATGATCCCGGCGCCCGAGCCGCCGACATTGGCCTTCACCAGCAGGGGATAGCCGATCTCCGCCGCCACCTTCACCAGGTCGGCGGCGCGGTGGACGACGCGGGTTCTTGGAACGGCGAGCCCAAGTCCGGAAAGCAGCGACAGCTGGCGCGCCTTGTTGCTGTCGATCGCCATCACCTCGGGACCGTTCAGGACGGTGGCGCCCTGCCGGCGCCAGTGATCAAGGAGGGCCATGGTGTAGTAGAGCGGATGCTCGGGCTCGCGCAGGAAGCTCGACATGGCAACGCGGTTGAAGATCACCTTCGCCGGCGGCGGCGAGCCTTCAGGATCGAAGGCGTGGTCGCCGACGGGGAGCTTCACATAGTCCACGCCCGCGCGATCGAGGGCGGCGAACAGCGGCTCGAACCACAGGGGGTGTTCGTAGAGGATGGCAAGCTCGGGCATTCGCTTCCTTCGATGGTGAAGTGCGGCTGCCCGAGCACGTGGGCGCGGGCGGGTTAGCGGTGGGTCAGCCCTCCCGCAAGGCCTGCCAGGCGAGGAGCAGCCAGCCGGCGATCATGGCGGTGCCGCCAAGCGGGGTGACGGCGCCGAGCCAGCGCGGGGCGCCCAGCGCCATGGCGAAGAGCGTCGCCGCGAACAGCGCCGCGCCGCCCGCCAGCAGCCATCCGGACAGAGCGAGCGGCGAGCGGGCGGAGAGGCCGATCGCCACCACCGCCACGGCATGGGGAAGCAGATAGGTCACCGCCGTCTGCCACCAGCCGAGCGCCTCCGCGTCGAGCCGGCCCTTGAGCGCGTGCGCACCGAAGGCCCCGAACGCGACCGCCACCGCCGCCAGCAGGGCGCCGGCGGCGATCAGGCTGCGGGTGGCGGCAAGCTCGCTCACGCCTGGTGGATGGCCTTGGTCACCTGATAGCTCGCCAGCCCCTCGACGCCGCCCTCGGAGCCGAAACCGCTTTCCTTGATACCGCCGAACGGCGCGTCGGCCACGGAAATGGCGAAGCTGTTGATGCCGACCATGCCGCTCTCGATCGCATCGCCGAGGCGATTGGCGCGGCGGCCATTCTCGGTGAAGACGAAGGCGGCGAGGCCGTAGGGCAGGCGGTTGGCGTTATGCAGCGCCTCTTCCTCGTCGCGGAAGCTGCGCATCAGCGCCACGGGCCCGAACGGCTCGACGTTCATCGCCTGCGCCTCGTCGGGCACGTCGGCGAGCACGGTCGGCTGGAAGAAATAGCCCCCCTGCCCCGGCTCGCCGCCGGCCAGCACGCGCGCGCCTTTCGCGCGGGCGTCGTCGACCAGGCCCTGGATGGCGGGCAGACGCCGCTCGTTGGCGAGCGGGCCCATCCTGGTCGCGGCATCGAGGCCATTGCCCATCTTCACGCCAGCCGTCCGCTCGGCAAAGCCGCGCGCGAAGGCGTCATAGATTCCCTCCTGCACGAAGAAGCGGGTCGGCGAGACGCACACCTGGCCGGCGTTCCTGAACTTCTGCGGGACCAGCATGTCGAGCGTTCGGTCGAGGTCGCAATCGTCGAATACCAGCACCGGCGCGTGGCCGCCCAATTCCATGGTGATGCGCTTCATGCCGTCGGCGGCGAGCTTCATCAGATGCTTGCCGACGCCGGTCGAGCCGGTGAAGCTGATCTTGCGGATGACGCTGCTGCCGATGAGGTGGCGCGAGACCGTGTCGGGAACGCCGTGCACCAGCTGGAACACGCCCTTGGGAATTCCGGCATCGTCGAGCGCCCGCGCGAGCGCGCCGGTGCAGCCGGGGGTCTCCTCGGGCGGCTTGGAGATGACGGTGCAGCCCGCCGCCAGCGCCGCGGCGACCTTCTTGGCGAGGAGGTAGATGGGGAAGTTCCACGGCGTGAAGGTCGCGGTCGGCCCGACGGGCTGCGGAATGACGATCGAGCGCTGGCCGGTCGGGCGGACGAGGACCCGGCCGCCGGCGCGCTTCGCTTCTTCCGCGAAATAGTCGAACATGCTGGCCGAGCCCTGCACCTCGCCGATCGCCTCGACGAGCGGCTTGCCCTGTTCCTGGGTGAGCAGCCGGCCGATCTGTTCGGACCGCTCGCGCAGCAGGTCGGCGGTCTTGTGGAGGATGGCGGCGCGCTTTTCGACGTCGGTCGCCCGCCATGCCGGCCAGGCGCGGTTCGCGGCGTCCAGCGCAGCATCGAGGTCGCCCGTGCTCGCCAGCGGCAGTTCGGCGATGGTGTCGCCGGTCGCCGGATTGATGACGGGCGCATGGTCGCCCTCGCCCTGGCGCCAGGCGCCGTCGATGAAGAGCTTCAGCTCGGCTTCATATCCCATGACCCGTATCTAGGAGCGCCGGCGGCGGGATACCAGCGGCAGCAGGACGAGGGCGAGCAGGACCGTCAGCAGCGAGAGGGCCGCGAAGCCGACCAGCAACGGGTGATGCGTGTCCTCGCGGCTGTCGAGGTCCATAATGTGGAGGCCCCACATCCAGTCGTAGATGCGCCACCAGCGGGTGCGGGTGGCGACGATCCCGCCGGTCGCGGCGTCGACATAGATGCGGGTACCGTCGGTCAGGCTGACCTGCCAGGCCGCGATGTCGCGGCGAAGGTCGAGCGGCGGGTTCGCCGGGTCGGTCCGGCTGACCGAGACGATGCGCGCCTGCCCGGTGTAGCGGCGGGCAACCTCTGCCGATGCCTCGGCGGCACTGACGGACGGAAGCAGGCGGCCGGTGACGGGGTCGGCGAGGCGGGTCGGCCCGTTGCGCACCTCGATGATCCAGCGGGGTCCGGCGGCGCGCTGTTCGAGGCTGACCCTGGCGAGGGGAAGGCCGGCGACGATCGACGGCATGACCGGCGGCGCGGCGAGGGTGACGGGATCGGCGGGGCGGAGGAGGTCGCTCCCCCGCACCTCCTCGATCGGCTTCGCCACCATGACGAGGCCGGACAGGGTCCAGAACAGCAAGGGCAGGCCGACGGCCCAACCGAGCCAGACGTGCCATCGGCGAAGGGTGCGGCGGAGGTTCATGGGTGGGTGGCCGAGAAAATAACTTCTGCCTTCAATTTCACTTTGTCCATTTCCCGCCTCAGGCCCGCCGTCCCCGGCTCTCCCGCTGCCCGACCCGGCGCACGCCCGCAAGATGCTCGAGGCGGCTCAGCATCCGCTGCATGAGCCGCGTGTCGGTTTCGCAGAAGGTCCGGAGCACGCGCCCTTCCGCGTCGACGATGACCGTGCGGGTACCGCTGAGCGCGCGGGAGAGGAGCAGGTCGTCGATCAGCGGCCGCGCGTCGAGCAGCGCCTGGTCCCACTCGGCGCGGAAGGCGGGATCGCGGTTCCTGAGAGCATAGGCGCCGCTGCGGGCACGCCGCACCGCGGCCAGCGCGGCAACGATCTTGCCGGTGTCCCGGAGCGCTTCGAGGAAGGCGGCACGGACGTCAGGCGTCCAACCGTCATGGCGGGGCTTGGAGGTGAGGTCGGGCATGCGGAAGAGGGTAAGGGAGGCGGAGGGCTGTAGGACAGCGCTTTTTGAGAGGCGGCGGCTTATGTCTGCTTTCGACCCATCCGGACGTAAGCTCACCGGCTGCTTGGCGCCCCTCGCGGTCGTTCGGAGTTACGCCGCCGGAAGTTGAACCACTCAGCCTTGGCTTAACTTACAGCCGAGCCTTGCTGCGATTCTGCCTCTCGTCCGACGATGAGGCGCAACTCAGCTGCAATCTCCAACCCGCGTTGCGGTGTAGCGTCCCTCGGTGACGTTCTCCACGGGCTTACCGGAATGCGAAGCCTCTGCCTTCGAAATTGCTGATGAACGACTACAGGCTTCAGCCGCAAGTTGAACCTTTGGCCGGGAACGTGCCCGAATGTGAATTAGAGCATCAAGATCGCGTGATCCCTTAGCATTCACCTGTCCGCTTGGCGAAGACCTTGAAGGTCTTGAGGCCCTTCAGCTCCTCCAGTTTGCCGCTATTCGTGGAGTTCGGGTCGAGCTTGCTCGTGTCCACCTCGAACTTGCCATCGACGCCGTCGGCCGCGATGGTCGCTTCGCCGACGATCTCCATGGAGCCACCGGACACACCTTCCGGTGGATTGCAGCTTCCCTTGATCGTGATGAGATTGCCCTTGCGGACCGGCTCGTCGACGCGGCAGTCCTTCAGGGTTTCGAAAGGCAGCCTGATCAGCATCAGGGGAACCCCCTTCTGGTGCAGTCCGGGGTAGACGCATTGCCAACTATTCTGCCTCATCGCTGCAGGAGTGAGCTCCATCGGCAGGTCGAAGACATATCGGCCCGGCTGTACGTCTACCGGGTTCTCCCGTGCCGCCGAGGGCTCGCAGCCGGCGAGCGGAAAGGCACAGAGGACGAAAAGCAACTGACGCATCACTATACCCCCACGTCGAACAAGATGGGCACCACTATCGGGCAAGGCCTAGCAATCGATGAATATCGGCGGCGCTCAGCAGTCGCCGACCCGGCGGGCCTCGAAGCGGAAGCGGGTGAGCTTGGTCAGGATCGATGCCTTTGTCGCATCACTGCCGGACGCTTCGATGGCGGACAGGTCGAGCTTGAAGCTGCCGGTGACCGCAGTCGGTTCAACGATCGCCTGACCTTCGACGCCCATCATGCCCTTCGCGACATCGGAGGGCGGGGTGCAGGTGCCACTGATGGTCAGGAAGTTGCCCTTGCGGACAAGCGGCTGGACCTTGCATTCGACCGCCTCGAAGGGAACGCCGATCAGCCGGTCCGCAAGAATCTTCTCGGCCCCGTCTTTGACGCAACTAGCCTTCTCCGGAACCGACTTAGACGGGAAGAAGGACGGAAGCTTGATTGCGTACAGGCCGGGCGCCGGACTGATCGGATCTTCACGGGCGGCAGGTGGTTCGCAGCCGACCAGCAGCAGCGCGGGCACGACGATCAGCCATTGGCGCAAGACACGATCCTTGAGGAACAGGAAGGCAGACGATCTGACTTCGGGTTTTCGAACGGCCACGGAATGGCAGAAATTTCTTAAGGAAATGATTTCCCCATCAGCCGCGCATACAGTTCAATTCGAGACATCAGCTAGTTAGCTAGGCGAGCGTCAGGCTTTCGACGCGGTTGCCGAAATCCGGACCAGCTGCAAACGGCCAAAGCGCGCCGTAGACGACACCTGCTAATGTCCGCTTTCCACCCTTGGCAGACATTAGCCTTGCGGTGGCTGGCCCCTCCACCACCGCGTGCCGCGGCGGTCCCCCTCCCCATTGCTGCGCAACGGGGAGGTTGAGGAAGCGGGACGCTGGATCGGGTTTGGGGTGACGAGAGCCGGAAGGCACTGGGCTCCTGCTTTCGCAGGAGAACAGCTAGATGTGGATCGGCTTGCCCTGAACCGCCATCGCCGCTTCCTTGAAGGCTTCGGCGTGGGTCGGGTGGGCGTGGCAGGTGTAGGCGATGTCTTCGGACGTGGCGCCGAATTCCATCGCCTGCGCGGCCTGCGCGATCATCGTGCCGGCGAGGTTGCTGATCATCCACACGCCGAGCACGCGGTCGGTCTTCGCATCGGCGATGACCTTGACCAGACCGTCGGGCTCGCCGTTGGTCTTGGCGCGGCTGTTGGCCATCATCGGGAACTTGCCGACCTTGACCTCGCCGCCCGCGCGCGCCTGCTCCTCGGTCAGGCCGACGCCGGCGATCTCGGGCGTGGTGTAGACGACGCTGGGGATGATGGCGTGGTTCACGATGCCGGTCTGGCCGGCGATGTTCTCGGCCACCGCAATGCCCTCGTCCTCAGCCTTGTGGGCAAGCATCGGGCCGGGGATGACGTCGCCGATCGCCCAGATGCCGGGGACGGCCGTGCGGAAGCTGTGGTCGGTCTCGATCTGGCCCTTGCCGTTGAGCGAAAGGCCGGCGGCGTCGAGGCCTAGGCCCTCGGTGTTCGGGCGGCGGCCGATGGAGACGAGGACGTGGCTGGCCTCGATCGTCTCGGCCGCGCCGCCTTTCGCCGGCTCGACGGTGAGGAAGACCTTGTCGCCCTGCCGCTCGGCGCCGGTGACCTTGGTACCGAGCCGGTATTCGAAGCCCTGGCGCTTGAAGATCTTGTTCGATTCCTTGCGGATCTCCTCGTCCATGCCGGGGAGGATCTGGTCGAGATATTCGACCACGGTGACCTTGGCGCCGAGACGCCGCCAGACCGAGCCGAGCTCGAGCCCGATCACGCCGCCGCCGATGACGACGAGGTGGCTGGGCACTTCGGGAAGCTCGAGCGCGCCGGTCGAATCGACGATCCTTTCCTGGTCGATCGCGACGCCCGGAAGCGGGGTGACCGACGAGCCGGTGGCGACGACGATGTTCTTGGCGCGCACGGTCTGGCCGGCGACCTCGACCGTGTCGGCAGCGGTGAACCTGGCGAGGCCCTTCAGCCAGGTCACCTTGTTCTTCTTGAACAGGAATTCGATGCCCTTGGTGAGCCCGCCGACCGCTTCGACCCGGCCCTTCTGCATGGTCGGAATGTCGATCGAGAACTGGCCCTTGATGCCCCACTTCTCGAAGTGGCCGTGGGCGGCTTCCTCGAACAGTTCGGAGGCGTGGAGAAGGGCCTTGGACGGGATGCAGCCGACGTTGAGGCAGGTGCCGCCCAATGTCTCGCGGCTTTCGGCGCAGGCGGTCCGGAGGCCGAGCTGCGCGGCGCGGATCGCCGCCACATAGCCGCCGGGGCCGGCGCCGATCACCAGGACGTCATAGTCGTAGTCGGACATTTGCTTTCCTTGTTCCCCGGCGAAGGCAGGGGTCCAGCTTAGATAGGTTCATGGCGCTGCCGCGCCATCCTGGGCCCCGGCCTTCTCCGGGGTGCAGGCAGTTACAGATCGATCAGCAGTCGGGTCGGGTCCTCGATCGCTTCCTTGATGCGGACGAGGAAGGTGACCGCCTCGCGGCCGTCGACTAGGCGGTGGTCGTAGGAGAGAGCGAGGTACATCATCGGGCGGGCGACGATCTGGCCGTCCTTGACCACCGGCCGCTCCTCGATGCGGTGGAGGCCGAGCACGGCGCTCTGCGGCGGGTTGATGATCGGGGTCGACATCAGGCTGCCGAACACGCCGCCGTTGGAGATGGTGAAGGTGCCGCCCTTCATGTCGTCGGCGGTCAGCGTACCCGCCTTGGCGCGGCTGCCGAAGTCGGCGATGGTGCGCTCGATCTCGGCGAAGCTCATCTGGTCGGCGGAGCGGACGACCGGAACCACCAGGCCCTTGGGCGCGGACACCGCGACCGAGACGTCGAGGTAATTGTGATAGACGATCTCGTCGCCCTCGATGCGGGCATTGACTGAGGGAACGTCGCGGGCGGCGAGCGCGGCGGCCTTGGTGAAGAAGCCCATGAAGCCGAGGCGGATGCCGTGCTTCTTCTCGAACAGGTCCTTGTAGCGGGTGCGGGCCGCGATCACCTCGGTCATGTCAACGTCGTTGAACGTCGTCAGCAGCGCGGCGGTGTTCTGCGCTTCCTTCAGCCGGTTGGCGATGGTCTGGCGCAGGCGGGTCATCTTGATCCGCTCTTCGCTGCGTTCGCCGCGCGGGGTGGCGGGTGCGGCGGCCTGGGCCGGAGCCGCAGCGGGAGCCGGAGCGGCTGCCGGGGCCTTCGCCTTGGCGACGTCTTCCTTGGTCAGGCGGCCGTCCTTGCCGGTGCCGGTGAGGCCGGCGGGGTCGACGCCGCTTTCCTGGACGGCGCGGCGGACGGCGGGGCTGAGGCGGAGGGCCTGGGCCTGCTCGTCCGTGATCTCGCCCGACTTGGCGGCCGGGGCCGGGGCGGCCGTGGCAGGAGCCGCTTCCCCCTGGGCCGGGGCGGCAGCAGCAGCGCCGCCGCCTTCGCCGATGGTCGCGATCACCGCGCCGACGTTGACGGTGTCGCCCTCGGCGACCAGCGCCTCACCGAACACGCCGGCGACCGGCGACGGCACGTCCACGCTGACCTTGTCGGTCTCGAGGCTGGCGATCGGTTCATCGGCCGCGACGGGATCGCCGGGCTTCTTCAGCCATGCGCCAAGCGTCGCTTCGGTGATGCTCTCGCCCAGTGCCGGGACTTTGACTTCGATGCCCATGCTTCTCCCTCAGGCCCTTATCGGCTCACGCATTCGCCTTGCCGGCGTGGCGGACCGTATCCGTGGCCGCCTTGGTCGCCTCGTCCCGGGCACCACCCGTCCCGAGCGCTTCGGCGATCAACGTGCTTTGTTCGGCGACATGCCGCTTGGCAAGGCCGGTCGCCGGCGACGCCGAGGCGGAACGGCCCGCGTAGGTCGGCCGGAAGCCCTTGCCGGCGGCCCTGAGGCATTCCTCGAGGAACGGCTCGACGAAGAACCAGCTGCCGTTGTTGCGCGGCTCTTCCTGGCACCAGACCAGTTGCTCGAGGCCGGTCATGGCGGCGAGGCGCTTGACCAGGGGCTCGGCCGGGAACGGGTAGAGCTGCTCGATGCGGAGGATCTCGACGTCGCCGAGGCCGGCCTCGTCGCGCGCTTCCATCAGCTCGTAGGCGACCTTGCCCGAGCAGAGGACGACGCGGCGCGTCTGGCTGGGCGGGTTGAGGTCGGACAGGATGCGCTTGAAGTGGCTGTCGCCGCTGAAATCGCCGATTGCCGACACCGCCAGCTTGTGGCGAAGCAGGCTCTTGGGCGTCATTACCACCAGCGGCTTGCGGAAGTCGCGGCGCAGCTGGCGGCGCAGCAGGTGGAAATAGTTGGCCGGGGTGGTCGGGTAAGCGACCTGGATATTGTCCTCGGCGCAGAGCTGCAGGTAGCGCTCCAGGCGGGCGGACGAATGCTCCGGCCCCTGCCCCTCGAACCCGTGCGGAAGCAGCATGACGAGGCCGCTGGCGCGCAGCCACTTGGCTTCGCCGCTGGCGATGAACTGGTCGATGATCACCTGCGCGCCATTGGCGAAATCGCCGAACTGGGCTTCCCACAGCACCAGCGTGCGCGGGTCGGCGAGGCTGTAGCCATATTCGAAGCCGAGCACGCCGAATTCGGAAAGCGGGCTGTCGCGGACCTCGAAGCGGCCGCCCTCGATGCCGGTCAGGGGCACATATTTGGCGCCGGTCTGCTGGTCGGTCCAGACCGCGTGGCGGTGGCTGAAGGTGCCGCGGCCGCTGTCCTGGCCCGACAGGCGGACATTCTGGCCCTCGGCGATGAGGGTCCCGAACGCCAGCGCTTCGGCGGTCGCCCAGTCGAACCCTGAGCCGCTGTCGAACATCGCCTTCTTAGCATCGAGGATGCGCTGCAGCGTCTTGTGGACGGAGAGGCCTTCGGGAACGACGGTCAGCTGCTTGCCGAGCGCACGGACCTGGTCCTCTGCGACCGCGGTGCCGATGTTGCGGCGGCCCTCGACCGGCTCGGCCGGACGGTTGAGCCCAGCCCAGCGGCCTTCGAACCAGTCGGCCTTGTTCGGAAGGTAGGTGGCGCCGGCGTCGAACTCGGTCTCGAGATGCGCGACGAATTCGGCGGTCTTGCCGTCGATCCAGGCCTGGTCGACGACGCCCGCCGCGACCAGCCGGTCGCCGTAGAGCTTGCTGACCGGCGGATGCTTGCGGATTGCGTCGTACATCAGCGGCTGGGTGAAGCTCGGCTCGTCGCCCTCGTTGTGGCCGAAGCGGCGATAGCACCACATGTCGATGACGATGTCGCGGTTGAACGCCTGCCGGAACTCGGTCGCGAGCTTGCAGGCGAAGGTGACCGCTTCGGGATCGTCGCCGTTGACGTGCAGGATCGGCGCCTGGATGCCCTTGGCCACGTCCGACGGATAGGGCGACGAACGCGCGAACTGGGGCGAGGTGGTGAAGCCCACCTGGTTGTTGATGACGAAGTGGATGCAGCCGCCGATGCCGTAGCCGGGCAGGCCGGAGAAGCTGAGGCATTCCCAGACGATGCCCTGGCCGGCGAAGGCGGCGTCGCCGTGCAGCAGGACCGGCAGGACCTTGTCGCCTTCCTCGTCGCCCTTGATCACCTGCACCGCGCGCGCCTTGCCGAGCACGACCGGGTTGACGGCTTCGAGGTGCGAGGGATTGGCCTGCAGCGAGAGATGGACCTGAACGCCATCGAATTCGCGGTCCGACGAGGTGCCGAGGTGATATTTGACGTCGCCCGAACCGCCGACGTCCTTCGGGTTGGCGCTTCCGCCCGCGAATTCGTTGAAGATGGCGCGGTAGGGCTTGCCCATGACGTTGGCGAGGACGTTGAGCCGGCCGCGATGGGCCATTCCGACGACGATCTCCTCGACCCCCGCCTGCCCGCCATATTTGATCACCGCTTCCAGCGCCGGGATCATGCTCTCGCCGCCGTCGAGGCCGAAGCGCTTGGTCCCGACATATTTGCGGGCGAGGAACTTCTCCCACTGCTCGCCGTGGATCACCTTCTCGAGGATCGCCTGCTTGCCCTCGGGCGTGAAATTCACGCCCTTGTCGCGACCTTCCATCCGTTCCTGCAGGAAGCGCCGCTCCGCAAGATCGTTGATGTGCATATATTCGAGGCCGATCTTGCCGCAGTAGTTGGCGCGCAGGATGGCGACGATCTCGCGGACGGAGGCGGACTCGAGCCCGAGATTGCCGCCGATGAAGATCGGCCGGTCGAGGTCGGCGGCGGTGAAGCCGTGATATTCGGGGGTGAGGTCGGCCGGAAGCTCGCGCTTGGCGAGGCCGAGGGGATCGAGGTCGGCGGCGAGATGCCCGCGCACCCGGTAGGTGCGGATCAGCATCATCGCGCGGATCGAGTCCTCGGCAGCGCGGCGGACCTCGGCCTCGGAAGCGCCAGAAGCGGCGGCCTGCGCCTTGGCTCCCTTGGCGACCTTCTCGATCGCGGCCTGGGTGGGATCGAGACCCCCGTTGAGATCGTCGAGATCAGCCAGCGGCCAGTTCTGCCGCTGCCAGCTCGGTCCTTGCTCGGTCTCGTAAGCGTCCATCACCGCCTCTTCGTGCTTCGGCCCAAGCCGAAGCGCAGTCCTCTTTGTCGCGACCCCGAGGGAATTCTGACCCCGACCTTCGTCGGGTAGGGTCAGCCCTGCAGCAGTTCCTTCAGCGTCTTGCCAAGCTCAGATGGGCTCGGGCTGACGCGAATGCCAGCCGCTTCCATCGCCGCGATCTTCGATTCCGCATCGCCCTTGCCGCCCGAGACGATCGCGCCGGCATGGCCCATGCGCCGGCCCGGAGGCGCGGTGCGGCCGGCGATGAAGCCGACGGTGGGTTTGGAGCGGCCGCGCTTGGCCTCATCCGCCAGGAACTGGGCCGCTTCCTCTTCGGCCGAGCCGCCGATCTCGCCGATCATGATGATCGACTTGGTCTCGTCGTCAGCAAGGAACAGTTCGAGCATGTCGATGAACTCGGTGCCCTTGACCGGATCGCCGCCGATGCCGACCGCGGTGGTCTGGCCGAGGCCCTCGTTCGAGGTCTGGAACACGGCTTCGTAGGTGAGGGTCCCGGAGCGCGAGACGACGCCGACGCTGCCCTTCTTGAAGATGTTGCCCGGCATGATGCCGATCTTGCACTCTTCCGGCGTGAGGACGCCGGGGCAGTTCGGGCCGATCAGGCGCGACTTCGAACCGTCGAGCGCGCGCTTGACCTTGACCATGTCGAGCACCGGAATGCCCTCGGTGATGCAGACGATCAGCGGGACTTGCGCATCGATCGCCTCGAGGATCGAGTCCGCGGCGAAGGGCGGCGGAACGTAGATGACCGAGGCGTCGGCGCCGGTCCTGGCGACGGCTTCCTCGACCGTGTCGAACACCGGCAGGCCGATGTGGGTGGTGCCGCCCTTACCGGGCGTCACGCCGCCGACCATCTGCGTGCCGTAGGCGAGCGCCTGCTCGGTGTGGAAGGTGCCGGTCTCACCGGTCATGCCCTGCGTGATGACCTTGGTGTTACGGTTTACGAGAATGCTCATTCTGCCTCTTCAACCCTTCTGTTCTCGTAGTAGCGATCGCCACGTCGCTTTAGATATTCGGAAGCAGCAAGATAACCAGCGATTCCGCCGAGCAATGCTGCTTGGTCCCAGAACTCGGCCCACCAGCTAGAGTAGCCAACGTCGCGTCCCAGCGCCGGGATGCGGCCGCCAGAAGCCACAACAGGAACATAGAAGAGCACGAGCAAAGCGCGCGCCAAGCTCTTCGAGAGCAATCTCGCGAGAGCGAAGATGCCGAAGAGGATCAGGGCGCTCGCAACGATGGCCACTACGCCAGGCTCGGCTCGATCTGCTTGCAGGCTTCGAGCAGGCCCTTCACTTCGCCGACGCTGACGGCGAGGTTGGCCTTCTGCTCTTCGTCCAGCTCGATCTCGATCACTTCCTCGGCACCGCCCGCGCCGATCACGACCGGGACACCGACGTAGAGGCCGTCGAGGCCGTACTTGCCGTCGACCCGGACGGCGCAGGGGAGGATGCGCTTCTGGTCGCCCAGATAGGCTTCGGCCATGGCGATCGCGCTGGTGGCCGGAGCGTAATAGGCCGAGCCGGTCTTGAGCAGGGCGACGATCTCGCCGCCGCCGCCGCGGGTGCGCTTGACGATGGCGTCGATGGCTTCCTTGGACGAGCGGCCCATCTTGACGAGGTCGTCGACCGGGATGCCGCTGACCGTGGTGTAGCTGGTGACCGGGACCATCGTGTCGCCGTGGCCGCCGAGGACGAAGGCGTTCACGTCGCGGACGCTGACCTTGAACTCTTCCGCGAGGAAGGTGGCGAAGCGGGCCGAGTCCAGCACGCCGGCCATGCCGACGACCTTCTCGGCGGGAAGGCCGGAGAACTCACGAAGCGCCCACACCATCGCATCCAGGGGATTGGTGATGCAGATGACGAAGGCGTCAGGAGCATGCGCCTTGATGCCCTCGCCGACGGCCTTCATCACCTTGAGGTTGATGCCCAGCAGGTCGTCGCGGCTCATGCCCGGCTTGCGCGGCACGCCGGCGGTGACGATCACCACGTCGGCCCCGGCAATGTCGGCATAGTCGTTGGTGCCGGTGATCTTCGCGTCGAAGCCCTCGATCGGGCCGCACTGGCTGAGGTCGAGCGCCTTGCCCTGCGGAATGCCCTCGGCGATGTCGAACAGGACGATGTCGCCCAGTTCCTTCTTGGCGGCGAGGTGGGCGAGGGTTCCGCCGATCATGCCGGCGCCGACGAGGGCGATCTTCTTGCGGGCCATGGGACTCCGTCTGTCTAGCGAGAATGGCCGCCGGGAAGGGCGACCGGGTCGGCCGCGCCTCTAGCCCGAGGGAGCGAAAGGGGCAACCGCAAGAGCCCTGCTTTCGTTGCAGGATATGAACGGATGCGTCACAATCGGTTCAGAGCCGAGGCAATAGGAAGGCAGGCATGAAACAGCATCTCCTGATCGGCGGCGCCCTGGCGCTCGCCTTCACCGCGGCGGCGCCGGCCGCCGCCCAGCCCGACCATGCCGGTCATGGCAAGCATGGGGCCAAGCATCAGCAGGCCCATGGCTACAATCAGCCGGGCTGCCCGCCGGGCCTGGCCAAGAAGAACAATGGCTGCCTGCCGCCGGGGCAGGCGAAGAAGCTGGGCGTCGGCCAGCGCTACGCCGACAGCTACGGCTATCGCCGCTACCGCTACGACGCGCTGCCGTACGAGGTCCGCAACCGCTACTTCGGCGACCGGCCGGACTATTACGACAACTACAATTATTATTACGACCAGGGATCGCTCTACCGGGTCGATCCGCGCACCCTGGTGGTCGAGCAGATCATCAACGCGATCCTGCGCTGAGCCGACAGGGCTGAGCCGACGAGGGCTGAGCCGACACGGCTGAACCTGCGGGGGCCGTCCGGGCGACCGGGCGGCCCTTTCGCGTGGCGCTAGCCGGCAACCCTCTTCAGCATCTCGATCCAGATCGGCACCTGGCCGTGAAAGCCTTCGACGAGCACCCGCTCGTCGAGGCCGTGGGCGTTGGTGTGTTCGCCGACGATGCTCCACAGGCCGCCGAAGCCATAGACCGGAATGCCCGCCGCCCGCAGATAGGCGCCGTCGGTTGCGCCGGCCGACTGGAAGGGCAGCACCGGCGCATCCTTGAAGCGGGTGGCGACGGCAGCCTTGTAGGCGTCGAGCACATCGGCGCGGATCGGGCTGGGCGCGGTTTCGGGCGTGGTCGAGTCGGCGATGGTGGTGACGGTGACGTCCGCGCCGGCGAGCTGCTGGAGGTCCCGGCGGGTCTGCTCGATTCCGACGCCCGGGAAGATGCGGCAGTTGACGTTGGCCTCGGCCTTCTGCGGCAGGGCGTTGGGCGCATGGCCGCCGGACAGCATGGTGGCGACGCAGCGGGTGCGGGTCTCGCCCGGCTCGGTCGCCTCGAGGAGGTCGGCCGCCTCGCGGTCCCTGGGATCGGCGAGGAAGCGACGGATGAGCTCGCCCTGCCGGCCGCCGTCCCGCGCCGCGGTCTGTTCGAAGGTGGCGCGGGTGGCGTCGTTGATCATCGGCGCGAAGCGATGCCGCTCGAGCGCGGCCAGCGCATTGGCAAGCGCATAGATGGCATTGTCGGGGCGCGGACGGCTGCTGTGGCCGCCCCGGTTGACGGCGGTCAGGCGATAGTCGGCATAGGTCTTCTCGGCGATCTGCATGCCCCAGGCCTCGACCCGGCCGTCCTTGAACACCGACCCGCCGCCGGCATCGCCGTTCAACGCATATTCGGCATCGATCAGGCTGCGCCATTCGGTCGCGGCGCGGCGGACGCTGTGCATCGCCGTCTCCTCGTCGCCGGTGAACAGGATGACGATGTCGCGGTTCGGCTGCCAGCCCTGCGCCTTCAGTCCCTGCAGGGCGAGGACGATCCCGGTCAGCGCCGCCTTGTTGTCGGCGGAGCCGCGGCCGAGATAATAGCCGCCTTCCTCCCGGAACTGGAAAGGCGGGTTCTTCCAGTCTGACGCCTTGGCCTCGACCACGTCCATGTGGGCGAGGAGCAGGATCGGCTTCCTGCCCGTCGGGCGCGGGCTCTTCCACCGGGCGATCAACGTCTGCGTATTGTCATGGTCCTTGACGACCACGTCGCGAATGCCGGCCCTGGCCAGTTCGCCGGTGAGCAGGCGGGTGAGCTTGCGGAACTCGTCCGGGCGGCCGGCCACCGTCTGCGCCTCGACGACCTGCCTGAACAAGGCCCGCTCGGCGGCGCGATCGGGCGCCTGAGCGCGGGCCGGCGAAGCGGCGAGCGCGACCAGGGCAAACAGACCCAAGGCTTTGGACACGGCACTTCCCCCTCCTGAAGAGCGGGCAGGCTAGGCCCTCATGCCGGTCGGACTCAAGAGCGCTTGCGCCCTGCCCTTCGCTCCCGCTCAGGCTGCCGTGGGGAAGACGGACTGCGGCAGGCGACCGCGGCGCTCGTGGTCGATCGGCTGGTTGCGCTCGCGGCGATCCCAGTTGAACTGCTCGGCGTTGGCGACCAGCTGGCCGGCACTGCCGAGGAGATTGGCGGCGGCGGCGCTGGTCTGCTCGACCATGGCGGCATTCTGCTGGGTGGCGACGTCCATCTGGCGCATCGCGGCGGAGATTTCGGCGACGGCCGAGGCCTGCGCCTGGGCGTCGGACGAGAGCTTCTCGACCAGTTCGGTGACCGAAGCGACGTCGGAAACGATGTCGGTGAACTGCACCTCGACCTCGCACACGCCTTCGACCGCCTGGGCGATCCGCTCGGCGGTGGCAGTGAGCTGCTCGCGGGCGTTGCGCGCCTCTTCCTCCGCCCGCGCGGCGAGCTGGGAGACGAGATCGGCGACGACCGCAAAGCCCTTGCCGACTTCGCCTGCATGACCGGCTTCGACGGCGGCGTTCATCGCGAGGACCCGCGTCTGGAACGCGATCTTGTCGAGCGCTTCCATGACGCCGTCGACGCTGGCCGCGGCTTCGCGCACCTCTTCCATGGTCGAGGCGGCCGTGCGGGCCTTGGCAAGGCCGCGCTCGACGGCGGCCTTGGCCCGCTCCGCCGACTCCGCCGTGCTCTGCGCCGCGTCGCGGGTCGAGGTGACCCGGCGGTCGACGTCGGTCAGGGCGGCCGTGGTCTGCTCGATGGCGGCGGCGTTGGACTGGGTGCGGTTGGACAGGTCGGACGAGGCGTCGGCGATCTCGCCGGCAGCCTGGCGGATCGAGCTGGCGCTGGTCACCACCTGCTGCACCATCTCCCGAAGGGAGAGGATGGCCTGGTTCAGATTGGTCCCGATCATGCCATAGTCGCCGTCGAACTCGGTCTCGAGGACCTTGCGCAGGTCGCCGTCCGACATGCGCATCAGCACGTCCGCCAGCATGTCGACCATCGCCTTCTTCTTGGCGGCATCGCGGCGCTCGACCTCGGCGAGATCCTCCACCACCTTGCGGAAGTGAGCGAAGCCGGCGGCGAGCCTGCCGAGCTCATCCTCGCGATCGATGTGCGGAATGGTGGCTTGCTTGCCTTCTGCGAGGGCGGCGGTCGCTTCGGTCAATTCGGACAGGGGTTCCACGACCCTGCGGTTGAGGAGAAAGGCGGCAGCCATCGTCCCGCCGAGCAGCAGCAGCCCGAAGAAGGCAAGCAGGCCGATCTTGATCTGCAGATTCTGGTCCGTGCTTGCGAGCACCTCCTCCTTGTGGACGTTGGCCGCGGTGACGATCTCATGGATACTGGCCCGGTGATGCTCGAAGGCACGCTCCGCCCGTGAGAAGGAAGCTGCAGCGGAAGCGTCGTCGCCACGGCGGATAGCCGGCACGACCTCCCCATCGATGATCGTCCAGAATTCTTGGGCGCCCTCGTTTACCGGACCATCGAGCAGCTCTTTGAGCTTGGGGTCGAGCTTTCCGGGCTGGTCCCAGAATTCCTTGCGTTCACGAAATTCCTTCTGGAGCTTGGCCAACCTGGCGATCCGCTCCTCCCGGCCCTCCGCGTTTTTCAGCAGGCGGGTCGCCTCCAGCGTCGCTTCCACGAGGAACAGGGGCGGCGGCAGGATGTCGGCCTGGAGATCGCTCGCATATTGCAACTGCTGATCGTTGGCGCCGCCGATGCGGATGGAATTGATCCCGATGGCGAACACGACCGAGCAGACCAGCAGGGTCGACAGGGCGACTGTCGCAGCGATGCGGATCATGCGCTTGATGGTCATCGGAACAGGTCTCTCGTGCTGCGGAGTTTCCCTGAACCTATAGAGGCCCGTGCACGCTTTCGGTCGGCGGCGGCGCTTGTTCAGGCCGTCAGGCCGTGACCTTCGGCGAGATAGCCGGCGCTGCGCATCTCCTCGAGGCGGCTGACGGTGCGCTGGAATTCGAAGGCGCCGGTGCCGGCAGGATAAAGGGCGGCGGGCTCCGCGTCGGCGGCGGCGAGAAGCTTGACCTTGTGTTCGTAGAGCGCGTCGACGAGCGTGACGAACCGCGCCGCCTCGTTGCGTTTCTCGGGTCCCATGACGGGAATGCCGACCAGGATCACCGTGTGGAAACGCTGGGCGACGGCGAGAAAGTCGGCGGCGCCGCGCGCTTCCCCGCACAGACGCTTGAAGGAAAAGACGGCGACGCCCTTGAGGCTCTTGGGCACGTGCAACGTGCGGCCACCGGGAATCGCCAGATCCTCGCTCGGCACGTTGGCGCGATCCTCGACCGGATAGTCGGTGAGCTGGAAGAAGGCCTTCGACAGCGCTTCGGTCGCCGCCGGGCCGTTGGGCACGTGCCAGGTTTCCACCCCGTGCAGGCGGTCGAGCCGATAGTCGGTCGGACCGTCGAGCGCGATCACCTCGAGCTGGTCCTCGAGCAGGTGGATGAAGGGCATGAACAGGTCGCGGTTGAGGCCGTCCTTGTAGAGATCGCGAGGCGCGCGGTTGGAGGTGGTGACCACCGCCACGCCTTCTTCGATGAGGGCGGTGAACAGGCGCGACAGGATCATCGCGTCAGCGGGATTGTTGACCACCATCTCGTCAAAGCAGAGCAGCAGGCTGTCGCGGGCGATGGCCTCGGCGACCGCGGGGATCGGGTCACCCTCCCCCTTCGCCCGCTCCTGGCGGAGCCGGTCGTGCACTTCGAGCATGAAGGCATGGAAGTGGACGCGGCGCTTCAGGGTCACGTCAATGCGGTCGAAGGCAAGGTCCATCAGCATCGACTTGCCGCGCCCGACGCCGCCCCAGAGATAGATCCCACAGACATCGCGGCGGCGTCCGAGCAGGCGGGCGAAGAAGCCGCGCCGCATCGCCAGTTCCGCGCCCAGCCGGTCAAGCCTGGCCACCGCCCGCGCCTGGTCGGGATCGGCCTTGAGCTCGCCCGCTGCGAGCAGCTTGCCGTAGGCGGCGGAAACGGGGCCTGATGCTGTCATCGCGAGCGCGGCAAAGCGATCCACTTCGCGCCGTGGATGGCTTCGCCTTCGACCCGCAGTGACTGGTGGAGGGCGGTCACGTATGGTCGCGAAGCTTCTTCAGCGTGCCGGAAAAGCTGTAGCAGGCCTCGCCGTCCTGGCGGACGACGCCCTGGAGGAAGGCGAGGCTGCGGGTCTGGCGGACCAGTTCGACATGGGCGTCGAGCGGCTTGCCGGCCTGGCCGCGGCCCATGAACTTGGTGGTGAGGTCGAGCGTGACATAATGCGCCTTGCGCATGCCGGCGCAGCGGCCGCCGCCGAACAGGGCCATGTCGATGAAGCTCATCACCATGCCGCCGTGCAACGATCCGCCGAGATTGAGGTGCCGTTCCTCCGGGAACATGCGGACCATCGCGCGGCCGGGGCCGTCGGGGCGGAAGATCAGCTTGCCCGTCTGGGCGGCGAAGCTGTCGGGGTCGAGCTCGATCCAGCTGTACCAGCCGGGATGATCGGGATCTTCCCGGGCGCCCGACGGGCGGTTGTCCATATCCTCTTGAGGTGCGTCCATGACGGCGCGGTAGGAAATGCGCGCGAAAAGGGCAACTTCCCCGCGGATCCGAGCGATGATAGCCTGCCCGCCGCTTCAGTCGAGGAGTCCGTGATGCTGATCGCCGCCGCCATCCTCCTTCAATCCGTGAGCCTCGGCCCTCCCTCGCCGCCGACCGGCCAGGATTTCCGCTCCGGCGGTCAGGGCAGCTGGGTCGAGATGGGCCAGATCGGCCGTTGCGGACTGCCGCATGCCGACTGCGCCAGGGAAGCGTTCGAGGAGGGGCGCACCCCGGACGCCATCACCCATCTGCAGGCCGCGGCGAAGAAGGGCGATGCCTGGGCGATGCGGACGATCGGGCTGATCCTGATGCGCGGCGAAGGCGTTGCTCAGGACCCGGAGACGGGCGCCAGCTGGCTGTTCGAGGCAGCGCTCCACGGCGACAAGCCGGCGATGCGCGCGCTCGGCACCGCCTTCCGGCAGGGACTCGGCGTCGATCGGGACTCGCGCCTCGCCGATTACTGGACGGCGAAGTCGCGCTAGGCGAGACCTGCTGCAATCGGAAATGGAAGCGCCCCTGAACCGATCAGGGGCGATTGCTCAGGCCGCGCGCTCCGCGATGAGCTTCTTGGTCTCGGCGATGGCCTTGGCCGGGTTGAGCCCCTTGGGGCAGACGTTGGCGCAGTTCATGATCGTGTGGCAGCGATAGAGGCGGAACGGATCCTCGAGCTGGTCGAGGCGCTCGCCGGTCATCTCGTCGCGGCTGTCGGCCAGCCAGCGATAGGCCTGGAGCAGGATGGCGGGTCCGAGGAAGCGGTCGCCGTTCCACCAGTAGCTGGGACAGCTGGTCGAGCAGCAGAAGCACATGATGCATTCGTAAAGGCCGTTCAGCCGCTCACGGTCCTCGGGGCTCTGCAGCCGCTCCTTGCCGCTCGGCTCGGGCGTCGCGGTCTTCAGCCATGGCTGGATCGAGGCATATTGGGCGTAGAGGTGGGAGAAGTCGGGGACGAGGTCCTTGATGACGTCGCAGTGCGGCAGCGGGGTGACGCGAAGATCGCCCTTCACATCCTCGATTGCGGTGGTGCAGGCGAGGCCGTTGCGGCCGTCCATGTTCATCGAGCAGGAGCCGCAGATGCCCTCGCGGCAGGAGCGGCGGAAGGTGAGCGTGGGATCGAGTTCGTTCTTGATCTTGATGAGCGCGTCGAGGACCATCGGCCCGCATTCGTCGAGGTTGACCTCGTAGCTGTCGTAGCGCGGATTTTCGCCCGTGTCGGGGTCGTAGCGGTAGATCTTGAACGTCTTGACCCGGTTGGCACCGGCTTCCGCCTTGTACTGGCGGCCCTTGCCCTTGATGACACTGTTGGCGGGAAGCGTGAACTCGGCCATTCTCAATCCTCTTGCGCTTGGGCGCGAGATAGTGGGGAGAAGGTCGGAAAGCCAGCCCTTCCAAAGGTCCGTATTACTCGCGTCCGGAGCCCCGGTCGGGATCATGTTCGACCATCTTCTTGAGCGGCGCGAGCAGGTATAGCGTGATGAAGGCCATGACGGTCAGGACCACCGCGACGTCGATCGCCCCGAGACCGACCGCAAGCCCGATGGCACCGGTCACCCACAGGCTGGCAGCGGTGGCCGTTCCCTTGACGCTGTCCCTGACCTTGAGGATCGCGCCGCCGCCGATGAAGCCCATGCCGGTGATCAGGCCCTCGATGACCCGGGCGGTGGCTTCGGGCGAGTCGCCGACCATGGTCTCCGCCGCCTGGAAGAAGCCGCAGGCGGCCACTGCGACCAGCGGAAAGGTCCGCAACCCGGCGCTTCGTTCCTCCCGCTCGCGGTTCCAGCCGATGGGCAGCGCCAGCACATAGGCGAGCAGCAGGGAGGCGAGGTGCGGCCAGAGATCGAAGCGATCGGTGCCGAAGAGTTCCGTCATGGAACCGTAACAATCGGCCCGGTTCTTAGCTCCCCTGCGCCGCCTTCAGCACTTCGGAGGCATGGCCCGGGACCTTCACCTTGCGCCAGGCCCTGAGCACCGTGCCGTCGGCGCCGATCAGGAACGTGGCGCGCTCCATGCCCATGTACTTGCGGCCGTACATGCTCTTCTCGACCCAGGTGCCGAAGGCTTCGCTGACCGCGCCATCGTCGACGGCGAGCGGGACCTTGAGCTCGTACTTGGCGATGAACTTGTCGTGGCTCTTGGCGCTGTCGCGCGAGATGCCGACGATCCTGGTCCCGGCCTCGGCGAAGTCACCGGCGAGCGCCGTGAAGTCCTGCGCTTCCCTAGTGCAGCCCGACGTGTCGTCCTTGGGGTAGAAATAGAGCACCAGCTTGCCGCCCGGCGCGGCGAGGTCGATGTCCTGCCCGTCCGTGGTCGCAAGCCTGAGCGCCGGTGCCCGTCCGCCTTCCTCGATCATTTCTCGCCTTCCCTCACCCGTTGCCAGCGCTCGGCAATGCGTGCCCGCGCCACGTCCAGCGCGGCCAACAGCGCATCCCAATCGCCTTGTCCACACAGGCTTGCGACGAGGGTGCGGCTGGCCAGCGGTACCTCGCGCCCGGACCCGGGCGCGACCAGGCGAAATACGACCAGGAAGCGGCTGAGAAGACGGAGGTCCGAATCGGTCGCCTGGTCGAGGAGCCCGGCCTCGGCAAGGGCCGCGATGGCGACCTCGAGGCGCGGGTCGAGGCCGATGTGGCTGGTGAGCTGGAGCGTGTGGACGGCGAATTCGAGGTCGACCAGCCCGCCGGGCCCGAGCTTGACGTCGAGGGGACCGGAGGACGGTTTGTGCGCCGCCATCTCGCGGCGCATGGCGGCAGCATCGGATCGCACGGTGGCGGCGTCGCTGGGCATGGTGAGGATGGCGCGGATGGCCTCCCGCACACGGGCCTGGAACCGGGCGCTGCCGGTCAGCGGACGGGCGCGGCAGAGGGCGAGATGCTCCCAGGTCCAGGCATCGGATCGCTGATAGGCATCGAAGGCCGGCAGGCTGACGGCGAGCATGCCCTGCGCCCCCTGCGGGCGGAGGCGGGTGTCGACCTCGTAGAGCGGGCCCGCCGCGGTGGGCACGGACAGAGCGGCGACGATGCGGCTCGCCAGCCGGTTAAAATAGTCGGTGGGTCCAAGCGGGCGGCGGCCGTCGGAGCGCGCGCCTTCGGGTGCGTCGAACAGGAAGATGAGGTCGAGGTCGCTGGCGTTGGTCAGCGCCTGCCCGCCAAACCGGCCAAGGGCGAGCACCGCCAGTTCGCCGCCGTCGATCCTGCCGTGGGTCTCGGCGAAGCTGTCGGTGACCCGGTCGACCAGGACCCGCACGGCTGCCTCGGCAAGCGCGCTATAGCCTTCGGCGATGGCGATCGGGTCGCGGTGGGCGGCGACGAGCTGGACGCCGAGCGCGAAGCGGCGCTCGCCGACCAGCCGGCGGATGCGGTCGAGCGCCTGGTCCAGCCCCTCCCCGCGCACGGCGCCGGCGAACAGCTTGGCGAGCATGTCGGCATCGGGCGGCGCGGCGAAGCTGCTTTCGTCGATCAGCCCGTCGAGCAGGGTTGGCCGTCGGGCGAGCTGGTCGGCGAGCGCCGGCGCCTGGGCGAGGATCAGCGCCAGCATGTCGGCGAGCGCCGGTCGCGCTTCGAGCAAGCGGAAGAAGTTCACCCCGCTCGACAGACGCTCGATGACGTCGCTCAGCCGGTTGAGCGCACGCATGGGGTCGGGCGCGGCGGCGATCCGGGGCAGCAACGCGGGAAGCATGCCCTCGAAGGCGCGGCGGGCGGCGGGGGAGCGGAGGGAACGCGCGCGCGCGCTCCGCCAGTCGGCGATCCGGCGCGCGGCCTCGGCGGGGTCGGGCCAGCCCATTGCCTGCAGCTCGGCGCGGAGGAGGTCGGGATCGTTGGACAGGGTCTCGCCGCCAGTCTCGACCAAACTGTCGAAGGCGGCGCCGACCCGCTCGACATGTGGCACGAGGTGGGCGAGCAGGGCGCGGCTGTCGGGCTCGCCGGCGAGCCGCGCCACGGTCTCGAGCGCCTCGCCTTCGGGCAGGCGATGCTCCTGCCGGTCGTCGATCATCTGGACTCGATGCTCGGCGGTGCGGAGCGCGCGATAGGCGTCGGCGATGGCGGCCGCCTGCTGCGGGTCGAGCCGGCCGGCCTCGGCCAGCGCGGAGAGGGCATCGAGGGTGGCGGGTGCGCGGAGCGCCGGCTCGCGGCCGCCATGGACCAGCTGCTGGACCTGGGTGAAGAATTCCGCCTCGCGGATGCCGCCGCGGCCGCGCTTGAGATCGTAGCCGGGTCCGAAGGCCTGTCCCTGCGCAAAATGATCGCGGATCCGGAGCGAGATGGCGCGAATCTCGTCGATGGCGCCGAAGTCCAGCGCGCGGCGCCAGACGAACGGGCGTATCTCGGCAAGGAAGCGCTCCCCGAGCGCCTCGTCGCCGGCGCAGCAGCGGGCGCGGATGAAGGCGGCGCGCTCCCACGGCAGGGCGCTGCTCTCGTAATAGGAGATGGCGGCTTCGACCGGCAGCGCGATGGGGGTGGCTTCGGGCGAGGGGCGCAGGCGGAGGTCGACACGGGCGACATAGCCGTCGGCGTCGCGTTCCTGCAGCAGCTCGATCAGCCGGCGGCCGAAGCGCACCGCGGCCTGGGCCGGCTCGTCGCGCGGGCGGCGCGGCAGGCTGTCGGGGTCGTAGAGGAGGATCAGGTCGACGTCGGAGCTGTAGTTGAGCTCACGGCTGCCGAGCTTGCCGAGCGCGAGCACCGTCATTCCGCCGGGCACCGCATCCGGGAAGCGTTCGCGGATGGCGGCGGACAGCGCTTCGTCGATCGCATGGTCGGCGAAGTCGGACAAAGCGGCGGTGACGGCTTCGAGCGAAAGCTCACCGGCGAGGTCGCCGAGCGCGGTGGCGAGCGCCAGTCGCTGCCGCTCGATGCGGAGCCGGCGGCCGGTCGTCGCAGCTGCCGCCCCGCCCACCGTGACGGCCTCGAGCGCCGCCTGGCTGCCGTCCGACACGAAGGCGGCGACCAGATCGGGGTGACGTTCGCAGAGGCCGCGGAGGAAGGGCGACCAGCGTTCAGCCCGCTGGACCGCTCCGGCCCGCACCTGTTGCAGATGGCCCACGCTCACCGCCATCCAATGTCTGCTCCGCAACAGAGGGGCAACGATTGGACTGCTTCTGCGTTGAGCAGCCAAATGAATTCCGCATCCAAAGAGACGGCGGCGGCGGTAGAAACGAACCAGGACTTGGATCGACGCATCATCAGGGTCGAGCTACCGCCTGCACATGCCGGTGTCACCGCTGCTCTTCGGCGGGCGTTTGCCTCTGTCCCTCAGGGCGGAAGCGACCGTGCCTTCGACGAGCTGCTCGCAAGACTGGGGTGACACCCTTTCCGGTGAAGGCCGGACGAAAAGGAAAAGGGCTCCGGCGGAAGCTGGAGCCCTTTTTGTAGCTGCCGGAAGGATGGCGGGAGAAGCCGCGATCAGCCCCGGTGACCGGCCAGTTCGTCGACCTCGCCCATGATCTGGGCAAGTGCGGTCGTGTCAGGATCGGTCTTGTGCTGGCGCCGGCTGGGCAGTTTCCCGCCGCTCAGCAATTGCTCGAGCGCGACACGGCCGCGCGCGACGCGGCTCTTGATCGTACCGACCGCACAGCCGCAGATCTCGGCCGCTTCCTCATAAGCAAAGCCGCCCGCGCCAACCAGGATCAGCGCTTCGCGCTGCGGCTGCGGCAGGTGCAACAGCGCCCGCTGCATGTCGCCCAGCTCGACGTGCCGGTCCTGGCTGGCCGGCGCGGCGAGCAGCTTGGAGGCGGTGATCTCGTCCCACTCGCCCTTGAAGCGGGCGCGCCGCATCTGGCTGAGGAAAAGATTGCGAAGGATGATGAAGGTCCAGGCGCGCATGTTGGTGCCTGCCTGGAAGCGCTTGCGCGCCGCCCACGCCTTCAGCAAGGTCTCCTGCACCAGATCGTCGGCGAGGTCGCGGCTGCCTGACAGCGAGCGGCCGAAGGCGCGCAGGTGCGGGATGACCTGCGCCAGCTGAACCTTGAATTCCGGGTCCGAGAGAGGAACGGGCTCCGCCCGTGCCGCTTCTGCCGGCTGATCGTCGATTTCGTCGCTCACTTGTCCCCGACTGCTTGCCTGATTGTTGACGGCAGCGCCTGCGATGTGCGTCATGCTGCCGCTCCGCTCAACCGGCCACGAAATAGATGATGGCGAACGCCAGGATGACAAGGCTCAGCCCGCCGATCAGTGCCACCCGCGCGACACCCGGAGTCGTACCGGCGCGCGCTTCGGTTCCGGTGAGATGTTCCGGTTCATTCTGGTTCATGGAAAATTGGCGCTCCGAGAAGTTTCGAAGCGCCAACGCAACGATGGGAACCAGAGTTCCCCCGCCGCCGGTGCATCAACCGGCTGGAACGGTCGCCGCATCGAAGAACAGGGCCTGGGCGATCGCCGCCTTCACCGTCGCCCGCTGGAAAGGCTTGGTGATGAGGAAGGTCGGCTCCGGACGGGCGCCGGTCAGCAGCCGCTCCGGGAAGGCGGTGATGAAGATCACCGGCACCGAGAATTCTGCCAGGATGTCGCGCACGGCATCGATGCCGCTTGAATCGTCGGCCAGCTGGATGTCGGCCAGCACCAGCCCCGGCGGGTGGGCACGCGCCTGGGCGACGGCTTCGTCGCGGGTCACGGCGACTCCGGTGACGGTGTGGCCGAGGTCACGGACGATGGTCTCGATATCCATGGCGATGATCGGTTCGTCCTCGATGATGAGGACGTCGGCGAGGGTCTGCCGCTCGATCTCGGACAGAGCTTCCTGGACCAGATTGTCGACGTCGCTTGGGCTGGCGGCGATAAGATAGCCGGCATCGGACGAGGAGAAGCCCTCCAGCGCCGTCAGCAGCAGGGCCTGACGCGACAGTGGCGTGATCCGGCTGAGGCGGGCCTGGGCGATCGCCTCGGGATTGCCGGACGAGCCCGCGCCGAGATCGCCGCCCTCTTCGATGTTGGCGGTCGACCAGATGGCGTGAAAGGTCTTGTAGAGGCCGAGCCGCGGCTCGACTTCACGCGGAAAGCTGTCCGGAGCGGCGACGATGGCTTCCAGTGTCGCGCGAACGAAGGCGTCGCCGTGAGTCTGGCTGCCGGTGAGCGCGCGGGCATAGCGCCGCAGGAATGGCAAATGCGGCGCAAGTTCCTGGCCTAGCGACATCGTGTCTCTGTGCTCCTATTCTTAATCTCGACGACCCTATTGGAAGCGCCTCGATGAAACTGCAACCCTGACGCGGCCCCGCTTTTCGGCTGCAGGCTGAGGACGGCAACGATTGTTACGCCAGCTGGAACAAAGTTGTCTCGATTTGGTTTCGTGTGCGGGCAGCCCCTTGTTGGACGAGGCGGCTGCCCGACTTTTACGGGGGCGGGCCGCAAGAGCTCGTGTCATGAGGAACAGCCATTTGCGCCAAGCGACAATTCGGCGGGAGGGGACCAAGGGGTTGAGTGCAGAGAATAGCAACCATGGTCCAGCGGACGACAAGACGTTGAAGAAAACGTCCGCCAAGCGGCGGGGTGCTGGTTCCGACGATGTCGGCAAGGCTCTCCGCAGCGCCTATGACGAGGCACTGCGAGAGGAAGTTCCCGACGATTTCCTCGACCTCCTCGGCAAGCTGAGCTGACCCGGGCGTCGCGAACGCGCCCGCTGCAGACGATGTCCAACGTCAAAGCCTGGTTCCAGCAGCTCCCCACGGCCGGCAAGCTGCTGCTGCTGCTGTCCGCAGCGATCCTTCCCCTCGGCCTTGTGCTGATCGTTGCGGCGACCAGCGGGATCAACCAGGCCAATCAGGCGCTGTCGGCCCGCGCCAACGACCAGGGCCGGCTGGCCATCCGTGCCATCGACAGCCTGATCGCCCGCAACGTCCTTGCCCTCCGCATCGCCGCCAACGGCGCCCTCGACGGCTCCGGCGATCCTTGCGAGGACCTCAGGCGGGCGCTGAGCAGCGCGCCGAGCACGCCTGGCAGCTTCCTTGTCACCGATCCCGTTGGCACCGTCCTGTGCAACCGAGGAGAGCCGACCGGCGACAGCCGACCGAACCTGCTGGTCGCTCCCGGACAAGCCCGCTTGTGGCTCTCCCCCGACGGCGGGCGGCTGCATTATCGCGTCGGCGTGCTGGGGGGCTCGGCCACCAGCTCGATCAACCGCGAGGCCTTTCGCGCCGCACTGGTGGCTGCCCGTGCGGGAACCACCACGCTCAGGATCACCGACGGCGGCAGCGAATTGCGGATCGGATCGGCGCCGGTCCAGGCTCCGGCAATCGGCCTGGACCATTCCATCGTCACCATCGAGCAAGCGATCGCCGGAGGGCAGCTGCAAGTTCGGGCCGACGTGACGTCGGGCCAGGTGGAATCGATCGACCGTCTGGTCATCCTGCTGCCGGTGCTCATGTGGATCGTCGCCGCGGTGCTGAGCTGGCTGGTCGTCCGCACCTTCCTTCTGCAACCGCTGCGCCGCATCCAGAAGGCGATCGGCGCGCATGAGCCGGGCAGCGGTGCACTCGAGCTTCCCGACCGCCTCGGCTCGGCCATCGAGATCCGCGATCTCGGGGCCTCCTTCGCCCGCGCGGTGGCGCGGATCGAAAGCAGCGAGAAGGACATGGCCGATGCCCTCGAAGGCCAGCGCAAGCTGGTGCGCGAGGTGCACCACCGGGTGAAGAACAACCTGCAGGTGGTGGCCAGCTTGCTCAACATCCACCGGCGCAGCGCCAAGAGCGAGGATGCCAAGGATGCCTATTCCTCGATCGGCCGCCGGGTCGACGCGCTCGCGGTCGTGCACCGCAACCATTATGCCGAGCTGGAGGAAAACCGCGGCATCGCGCTCCGGCCGCTGTTGAGCGAACTGGCCGCCAATCTGCGCGGCAGTGCGCCGGACAGCGCCCGCGGGCTAGACGTGAGGCTGGATCTCGAAAGCCTCAACACGACCCAGGACGTGGCGGTGGCGACGGCCTTCCTGACGACCGAGATCGTCGAGAATGCGATGATGGCCAGCCCCGAGACGCCGATCACGCTGACCCTTCGCCGGACCGGCGCGCTCACTGCTCGCTTCACCCTCGCCACCGGGACATCGCCGGAAGCCGCGGAGAACGACCCGGAGAATCAGCAGTTTGAGCGGATCATCTCCGGCCTCGCCAAGCAGCTGCGTTCCACGCTTGAACGCGCTCCGGGCCATTACAGCGTCGACCTTCCGGTCTTTCCGCCGCGTTGACGCGCGGCCGGCAGGCCACGAAATCCGGATTCAGAAAAAAAGTGTTGCGCCATTTGGAACCCCAATCCGGATGCACCGTTTTCTTCTTCGGATAGCGACCTTTTGCCCCCCCGCTCTCGCTGTCCGCTTACACGGGCCCGGAATCGTCAACCCTCCCCCCCCCCGGTGACGATTTCGGGCCCGCTTTGCGTCTGGCGGCCCGCCAATTGGTCACGCGGATGGCGATGATAGCGCTTTCGTAGAGCAGCCACAGGGGCACAGCGAGCATGAACTGGCTGATGGCATCCGGCGGTGTCAGCACCGCGGCGACCGCGAAGGCGCCGACAATGGCATAGCGGCGCTTGGCCGCCAGTTGCTCGCGGGTCACCAGCCCGGCCCGCTCCAGCAACATCAGCAGGATCGGAAGCAGGAAGGCGACGCCGAAGCCGAACAGGAAGCGGGTCACGAAACTCAGATAATTGCCGACGGCCGGCAGGGCTTCCTGGTCGATGCCGCCGACATCGCCCTGGAAGCCGAGCAGGAAGTGCAGCGCCCAGGGCATGGCAAGGAAGTAGGCGAAGCTGGCGCCGCCCGCGAAGAAGACGGGCGTGAGGAGAAGGAAGGGGAGGACCGCCTTCTTCTCCTTGGCGTAGAGGCCGGGGGCGACGAACCGCCAGCCCTGGGTCGCGATCACCGGGAAGCAGACCATCAAGGCGGCGAACAGCGCAACCTTCACCTGCACCCAGAAGGCCTCGAACACGTCGGTGTAGATGACCCGCGTCTCGCCGGCGTCCTTCAGCGGCTGGACCAGCACGGAAAAGATCGGCCGGGCGAAATAATAGCAGATGAAGAAGGCGACCAGCAGGACGGCGACGCAGATGAGCAACCGCTTCCGCAATTCGACGAGATGGTCGAACAGGGGCGCCTTGGTCTCGTCGATGTCCCTCACGGGAGTTCCCGCCGGTGGTGCTCGGGCTCGGGCAGCGGGAGCGGAGGTTCGTCGTCGAGGGTCGGCGCGGGCGGGTTGCGCGCCTCGGCGTCACCCGGCACGAGCGGCGCCGGGGTGTTCTGGTCATCCCCCGGCTCGTTCGTCCCGAGCATAGTCGAGGAACCGGCGCCAAGCTCCTCGCTCGCGCCGACATAGGGGAGCGCGACCGGATGCTCGCGCATGATCCGCTCATTTTCCTCCCGCCAGCGCTTCTCCATTTCCTCCAGCTCCGCCTCGCGCATCATGTTCTCGATGCCGGCGGTGAAGTGGCGGGCGTGGGCGCGTGCGCGCCCGACCCAGCGGCCGACCGTCCGCATCGCGCCCGGCAATTCCTTGGGCCCGATGAAGATCAGCGCCGCCAGCGCGACGATCAGGAGTTCGGTGGTGTCGACGCCGAACATGCGGCGCTAGGATCCGGTCAGCGCGGCGTGTGATCGGACGGCGGCGGCGCGACCGGATCGGCAGCCGAGCGGTTCGGCGAGACATCGATCGGGCGCTCCGGGCTGCCGAGACGACGCGCCTCTTCCGCCTTGCGCTTCTGTTCTTCGTCGTCCTCGCTGAGGCCCTGCTTGAAGCTCTTCAGCCCCTTGGCGACGTCGCTCATCATCGCGGAGAAGCGATTGCCGCCGAACAGCAGCAGAATCACGATTCCGAGAATGAGCCAGTGGATCAGGCTGAAGCCGCCCATGATGAAAAAACTCCGTTGGTTGACGGCTATCTAGTCGTCTTCGCCGCCGCTTTCCAGTTGCAGACTGAGGACGGCCTCGTCGATCGGGTCGAGCAGGCCGGCGGCGCGCAGGTCCTCGATGCCCGGCAGGTCGCGGCGGCTGGCGAGCCCGAAGTGGGTCAGGAAGTCGGCGGTGGTGGCGTAGAGCAAGGGCCGCCCCGGGCTTTCGCGGCGACCGGCGGGGCGGATCCAGCCCGCCTCCATCAGCACGTCGAGGGTGCCCTTGGCGGTCTGGACGCCGCGGATGGCCTCGATCTCGGCGCGGCTGACCGGCTCGTGATAGGCGATGATGCTGAGCGTCTCGGTTGCGGCGCGGCTCAGGCGGCGCGGCTCCTCGCGGGTGCGGCGAAGGAGGTGGGCAAGGTCGGGTGCCGTCTCGAAGTGCCAGCTGCCGCCGCGCTCGACCAGGCGGATGCCGCGATCGGTGTAGAGGGCCGAGAGTTCGGACAGCGCGGCCGCAACGTCGCCCTCGCCGGCGTAGGCGGTGATGTCGGAGGCGCCAAGTGGCTCGGCGGCGGCGAACAGCACGGCTTCGACCGCGCGGACGAAGTCGGTGGCCATCAGCCGGCCCGCCGCAGTTCGAGCGGCGCGAAGGGCTCGGACTGGCGCAATTCCACCCTCCCCTGCCGTGCCAGTTCGAGGGCGGCGACGAAGGAGGAGGCGAGCGCGGAGCGGGCGAAGACCGGATCGGTGCTGGCGGCGACGAACCGTTCCAGCCGGGTCCAGTCGAGCGCGCTTCCGACCAGCGCCGACACCCGCTCGATGGCTTCCTCCAGCGTCAGCACCGCGCGGCGGGCGACGACGTGCATGACAGGCGCCGAGCGGGCGCGGACCAGGCCGTAGGCGGCGGCAAGATCGAACAGGGAGGCCTCCCACTTCGCCTTGCGCACCTGCCGCAGGCCCTCGGGCGCACCACGCAGGAAGACGTCGCGGCCGAGCCGGTCGCGAGCCATCAGCCGCGCACCAGCCTCGCGCATCGCGTCGAGCCGTTGCAGGCGGAGTTGCAATCGGGCGGCCAGCTCCTCGGGGCTTGGGTCCTGCTCGGGGTCCTTGGGCAGCAGCAGGCAGGACTTCAGGTAGGCGAGCCAGGCGGCCATCACGAGATAGTCGGCGGCGATCTCAAGCTTCAGCGCCTTCGCGCCCTCGAGGAAGGAGAGATACTGCTCGACCAGTTGCAGGATGGAGATGTGCTTGAGGTCCACCTTCTGCGCCCGCGCGAGGCTCAGGAGCAGGTCGAGCGGTCCTTCCCAGGCACCGAGACTGAGCTGAAGCGGCTCATCGGTCGCCGGGAGCAGGCTCATGCCGCCTCAAGCCAGCGCCAGCAGCTCATCGCGGACCGCTACGGCTTCGGCGAAGTCGGGACCGTCGGCGCCGCCGAGCAGCGCACCCGCCATCGCCCGGGCGAGGCGCGCCTCGGCATCCACGGTCATCGCGCCGACATAAGCGTCGACGTCGACCATCTCGTCGAACTTGCCGGAGCAGTGGAGCGTCAGGTCACAGCCGGCGGCGAGAGCGGCCGCCGAGCGTTCCCCGGCCGACCCCGACAGCGCCTCCATCCCGATGTCGTCGGTCATCAGCAGGCCGGCGAAGCCGATGCGTTTGCGGATGATCTCCTCGATAATGAAAGGCGACTGGCTGGAGGGATGCTCCGCGTCCCAGGCCTCGAACAGGATGTGCGCGACCATGCCCATCGGCGCGTCGCGAAGCGCCTCGAACGGCTCCAGGTCGACGTCCAGTGCCTCGGCCGATGCGGTGACGCGCGGCAACTCCTTGTGGCTGTCGACGGTCGCCCGTCCGTGGCCCGGCATGTGCTTGACGACCCCGATCACCCCGGCCGAGGCGAGGCCGTCGAGCACCGCCCGGCCGATCGCCGCCACCTGCATCGGCTCGGTGCCATAGGCACGATCGCCGACGATCTGGTCCGCGTCCGGCTGCCGCACGTCGAGCATGGGCGCGCAATTGACGTTGATGCCGTGGCTGGCGAGCAGCAGGCCGATGGCGCGGGAGTTGAGCCTTGCGGCCTCGATCGCGCTCGATGGCGCGGTGCGGTAGAGGCGGTCGAACACGCCGCCAGGCGGCAGTGCCGGCCAGACGGGCGGCTTCATCCGCATCACCCGGCCGCCTTCCTGATCGATCAGGATCGGCAGGTCGGCGCGGCCGTGAAGGTCGCGCAACGACGCGGTCAGGCCCTTGAGCTGCTCCGGATCGCCGCAGTTGCGGGCGAACAGGATGTAGCCGGCGGGATCGACCTCAAGGAAGAAAGCGCGCTCCTCGGCGGTGAGCACGAGCCCCGAGAGGCCGTAAATGGCTGCCTGCATCGCCCTAGCGGACCACGAAGCAGGCATCGCCCGCCGCCTTGAGCAGCTGGCAGGCGGCGCGCGCCTCAGCCGGGCTGGCGAAGCCGGCGCGCAGGCGCTGACCGCGCTGGTAGGGCACCACGATCTTGCTTGCGCCGGCGATTGCCGGGAAGCGACCGGACAGGGTCGCCCAGGCGGCATTGGCCTCGGCGGCAGTGCCGAAGAAGCCGAGCTGCACGCTGCTTCCGGATGGCACGGCCGCAGCCGCCGGCGGCGCCGGGTCGGCCGGCTCCGCCTCGGCGGCCGGGGCGGGCTCGGCCGGCCTCGCCTTGGGCAGCGCGACCGGTTCCTCCGGCACGGCATCGAGGTCGATCTGGCCGTCGACCTTCTCGCCGGCACCGGTGGCAAAGGCGGTCTCGCTGTCGCCGGTGACGTCGATCCCGCCCGGATCGGTGGGCTTGACCTTGACCGGGCCCGGCTCGGCGCGGATCAGCTCGGGCGGACCGCTGCCTTCAGCCCCCTGCCGCTGGCCGAGCCAGTACAGCGTTCCCGCGACCAAGGCCGCGGCCAGCAGCACGACGAGGATCGCTGCAAGCATCTTGCGCGCGGACAGAGCGGGCGGCTCATCCTCGTCCTCGACCGGCTCGAGCCATGGCAATGGCTCTCCCTCAACTCCCCGCGACGTCGCCATGAATCAGTACACCACCACGCAGGACTGCCCCGCTCTTTCAAGCTGCTGGCATATGACAACCGACTGGGCTTGCGAAGAGGTACCGAGCTGCAATCGATACATGCGGGTCGGACGGCCGCCGCCGAGCCCACGGACGTCGACCGAGTTCACCATCTTGGGCTTGGTGGCGAGATAGGGGTAGCGGCGGGTGACCCGGCGCCAGGTCTCTTCGGCCTGGGCGCGGTTCGGAAACGCACCGAGCTGGACCACACGGCCGCGATCGGGGTTTGGATTGAAGACGATCGCGGGCGAGGCACCGGTCTGTGGCGGCGCTGAAATGGCCGGCTCGTCGGCGGGGAAGACGGGGCGCCGGACCACGCGGGCGTCGCTGCTGGAGCGCCGCTCCACGCGTAGCTCCGCCTGCCGACGATCGGTCGCCGGGGCACGAGGTGCGGGCTGGGCGGGCAAGGCCTCGACGGGAGCGGTGGCGGCTTCAGCAGGCGGTGCAGCCGGAGCGATCGGCTCGGCCGGGCGGTTGACGGGAACCGGGATGGCGGTCTCGGCCGGCAGTTCGGGCGGCGCGGCGTCACGCTGGCCGGTGCTCAGCCACCAGGCGCCGACGGCCACCATGGCGACCAGCAGGAACAGCAGCAGATACCAGGGCCACATGGCGCGGCCGACGGGCTTGGCGCGAACGTCCGGGCTTGCGGGCGCCGTCACCGGCGGCTCGTCGGGAAGCCACGGCAGGCGCTCGCTCGTCAGCCGCATCGCTCAGCGCATCTCCTCTGCCGCTTCTACGCCCATCAGGGTCAGTCCGTTGCGGATCACCTGCGCAATTGCGTCGGCAAGGGCGAGACGTGCGGCACTCAGCGCCGGATCGCCCTCGATCAGGAAACGCCGGCCCGGATCGTCGTTGCCGCGGTTCCACAAAGCGTGGAAGGCGGCCGCCAGTTCGTAGAGGTAAAAGGCGATGCGGTGCGGCTCGTGCGCCACCGCGGCACCCTCGACCACCCGCGGAAACTGGCTGGCGAAGCGCACCAGGCCGAGTTCCTCCGCGTCGAGCAGCGACAGGTCCGCCGCGCCGGTCGCAAGTCCGGCCTCGGCCGCCTTGCGCTTGAGGCTGGCGACGCGGGCATGGGCATATTGGACGTAGAAGACCGGATTGTCCTTCGACGCCTCGACCACGTGGGCGAAGTCGAAGTCGAGCATCGTGTCGGGGCGCTTGGTCAGCATGATGAAGCGGACCACGTCCTTGCCGACTTCCTGCACGACATCGGCGAGGGTGACGAAATTGCCCGCCCGCTTGCTCATCTTGACCGGCTCACCGGCGCGCAGCAGCTGCACCATCTGGACCAGCTTGACGTCGAGCGCGTCGCGCCCGGCCAGCGCCTCGACCGCCGCGCGGGTGCGCTTCACCGTTCCCGAATGGTCCGCGCCCCAGATGTTGATGAGGCTGTCCGACCGCTCGAGCTTCTGCAGGTGATAGGCGGCATCGACGCCGAAATAGGTCCAGCTCCCGTCCGACTTCTTCATCGGCCGGTCTTGGTCGTCGCCGAACTGGGTCGAACGGAACAGGGTCAGTTCGACCGGCTCCCAATCCTCGACCGACTTGCCCTTGGGGGCTTCCAGCACGCCTTCGTAGACGAGTCCCTTGTCGCGCAGCGCCGCCACGGCACGATCGGCCGCGCCGCTCGCCACCACCGCGGCTTCGGAGGAGAAGAGGTCGTGCTCGACCCCGAGCAGGGCAAGGTCGTGGCGGATGAGGTCCATCATCGCCGACACCGTCTTCTGCTTGAACGCCTGCAGCCACTCGGCCTCCGGCTTGCCGACCATGGCGCTGCCGAACTCGGCCGCGAGCAGGGCGCCGACCGGCTTCAGATAGTCGCCCGGGTAGAGGCCCTCCGGAATGTCGCCGATGTCCTCGCCGAGCGCCTCGCGGTAGCGCAGGTGGGCCGAGCGGGCGAGCGTGTCGACCTGGCTCCCGGCGTCGTTGACGTAATATTCCTTGGTGACCTGGAAGCCCGCCGCCGCGAGCAGCCGGGCAAGCGCGTCGCCGACGACCGCGCCGCGGCAATGGCCCATGTGCATCGGGCCGGTCGGGTTGGCCGAGACATATTCGACGTTGACGCGCTGGCCCTGGCCGATGTCGCTGAGACCGTAGCGGTCGCCCTCGGCCGCGATGCGCCGGAGCTCCTCGCGCCAGACGTTCCCGTCCAGCCGCAGGTTGATGAAGCCGGGACCGGCGACCTCGACCGCGACAACGCCCGGAATGGCCTCGAGCTTCGGCACGAGCAGGGCGGCGAGCGCGCGCGGATTGGTGCCCGCGGGCTTGCCGAGGACCATCGCGGCATTGGTCGCGAGATCGCCGTGCGAGGCGTCGCGCGGCGGCTCGACCGTGACATTGTTGCGCGGCAGGCCGGCCGGCAGGCTGCCGGCTGCGGCAAGCTCGTCGATCGCCCGGTTCACGTGAGCGGTAAAGGTCTGGAAGAGGTTCAAGCTGGCGGCAATCATATGAAATGTGTCAGGAAGAGACATGTCCTTACGCCAAGGCGGGCGCGCCAGTCACCCCCCGTTCAGCCGTTGTGCCGGAGGGGAACGTCCATGCGACGCCTAGATCCGCTCAGCCGCTGGCTGATGCTCTTTCTCGCTGCCGTCTTTGCCGCAACCCAGCCGGCCGCCGCGCAGACGATCCTGAGGGACAGCGAGACGGAGAAGCTCTTCGCCGACATGTCGAAGCCGCTGATCGAGGCGGCCCAGCTCGACCCCAAGAACGTCAAGATCGTCCTCATCAACGATCCCGAGATCAACGCCTTCGTGACCGCTGGACAGGCGGTCTATATCCATTCGGGCCTGATCACCCAGGCCGACAATGCCAATCAGGTGCAGGGCGTCATCGCCCACGAGCTTGGGCACATCGCCGGTGGCCACGCGCTGCGCGGCGCGGAAGGTGCCAAGCAGGCGACCGGTATCAGCATCCTCAGCCTCGTGCTCGGCGGTCTGGCGATGGCGGCGGGCGCGGGCGACGCGGCGATGGGCGCGATGGCGCTCGGCCAGCAGGTGGCGCTCAGCCAGTTCCTTTCCTTTACCCGCGCGCAGGAGACCAGCGCCGACCTCGCGGGCGCCGCCTATCTCGGCAGTGCCGGCATCTCCGGCCAGGGCTCGATCCAGTTCTTCAAGAAGCTGCAGAACCAGGAGTATCGGCTCGCCGTCTATGCGACCGACAGCTACAACCGCACCCATCCCCTGTCGTCCGAGCGCGTCGCCTCGCTGACCCAGCTCTACCAGAAGGACCCGGCCTGGAGCCGCCCGACCGACCCGGCGGTCGAGGCCCGGTTCCAGCGCGTGCGGGCCAAGCTGATCGGCTACATCAGCGACAAGGAAGCGGTGCTGCGCACCTATCCCAAGTCGGACACCAGCATCCCGGCCCATTATGCCCGCGCCTATGCATACCACCGCATGGGCGACCGGGATGCGGCGATCAAGGAAGCCGACGCCCTGCTCGCCACCGCGCCGCAGGACCCCTTCTATCTGGAGCTCAAGGGCCAGATCCTGCTCGAAAGCGGCCGACCGACGGAAGCGCTTGCGCCGCTGCGGGAGTCGGTGGCGCGGGCGCCGGACCAGCCGATGATCCAGGCGATGCTGGGGCATGCGCTGCTGGCAACAGAGAAGACCGACAATCTGTCCGAAGCCGAGCGGGTGCTCAAGGCGTCCATCGGGCGCGACAGCGAGCAGCCCTTCGCCTGGTATCAGCTCGGCATGATCTATTCCGCCAAGGGCGACCTTCCCCGCGCCGCGCTGGCGACGGCCGAGCGCTACAGCCTGCAGGGCGAACCGAAGCTCGCGCTCGCCAGTGCCGAGCGGGCGCTCAAGGGCATTCCGCAGGGCACCCCCGATTTCCTTCGCGCCCAGGACATTGCGATGGTATCCCGCGCGGAAGTGGAAAAGGATCGCAAGGGGCGGCGCAAGAAGTGAGCGAGGGCAAAGGGGTAAGTGGCTGGGGCGCGGCACTGGTCGGCGCCGCCGGCGGTGCGGTGGCGACGGTCCTGCTGGGGATCGGCGCAGTGCAGAGCGGATGGGCCGACCGGCTGGTCCGCCAGGCGCTGATCGACAATCCGCAGGTGCTGATCGAGACCGCCGACGCGCTGAAGGCGCAGGAGCATGAGCCGGTCCTCGCCGCCAACCGCCAGTTCCTCGAGACGCCGTTCGGCTCTTCGTGGGAGGGCGCCAGCGACGGCGACGTCACCCTGGTTGAATTCTACGATTATGCCTGCGGCTATTGCAAAGCCTCCCTTCCGGTCATCGACCGGCTGGTGAAGGAAGATCCGAAGCTCCGGGTCGTCTACCGCGAATTTCCCATCCTCGGGCCCGACAGCGAAGCGGCCGCCCGGCTCAGCCTGGCAGCGAGCAAGGCCGGCCGGCACAAGGCTTTCCACGACACGCTCTATGCCGCCGGCCGGCCGAGCCAGACGACGCTCACTCAGGCGGCGCAAGCCGTCGGGCTGCCCGCCGCCATCCCCACGAGCGCCGAGATCGACGCCGAACTCCGCCGCAACTTCCAGGTCGCGCAACAGCTCGGCGCCAGCGGCACGCCCATGTTCATTGTCGGCGACAAGGTGTTCAACGGCGCGGTCGGCTATGACTTGCTCAAGACGGCGATCGAGGAGGCCCGGGCCAAGCGGGGCTGATCCCCGGCTCGCGGCCCTGGATGGCGCCATGAACCTCGACGACCTTCTGCACCGTACCTTCGGCACCGCCGACCTGTCTGCCATCCCGCCCGATGCCCTGGAAGCCGGGACCGAGCGGCTGGCGGTAGACCTCGGGCTCGAGACCGATCGCGACCGGCGCTTCGCCCTATGGTCACTGCTCTACATATTGGGACGCGCGCCGGACCTTGACGTGGCCTTTCCGGATGCGGCGGACCGGGATGCGGCGCGCAACTTCATGAACCTGATCGCGGCCACGCAGGGCTGAGCGGCGACGTCACGAGGTGGAGGCTGTCCTGCGTGGCGCCCGACGTCGCCGCGGGACTGCGCTTGGACGCTGCGGCGGCGTAGCTATTCGGCGGTGACTTCGCCGAGGTTCAGCCGTTCGCGCATTTCCTTGCCCGGCTTGAAGTAAGGCACCTTCTTCGCGTCGACTTCGACCTGCTCGCCGGTACGCGGGTTGCGGCCGGTGCGGGCGTCGCGCTGGCGGGTCGAAAAGGCGCCGAAGCCGCGCAGCTCGACCCGGCCGCCCTTGGCGAGCTGGGCCGTGATCTCGTTGAAGATGCCGGTGACGACCACTTCGATCTCGCGCTGGGTGAGATCGGGAAAGTCGTGGCAGAGCTTCTGCACCAATTCCGAACGGATCATCGCGTCCCCGCTTGATTGCTTGACCGGCAGGCCCGCTGGACCCGCTTACGCTGTCACTCACGGGCCCCCACCCGCGAAACACAAGCTGTCAGATGTTGAACCCTACCGCAAGTGCCCGCGCACTAAGGTTAAATCCTGCTTGTCGGGAGAAGGCACGGCCCCTCCCCTGCCGTTCGGCCGTGCGGACCGAGGACAGGGGAGGAGCATGGTGCTTACTTCTTGTTGGCGCGCTCGAGAGCCGCGCCGAGGATGTCGCCGAGCGACGCACCCGAGTCGGACGAGCCGTACTGGGCGACGGCCTGCTTCTCCTCGGCGATCTGCATCGCCTTGATCGAGAAGGTCGGCTTCTTGCTGCGGTCGGTACCGGTGACCTGGGCGTCGAACTTCTGGCCGACCTGGAAACGCTCCGGACGCTGCTCGTCGCGGTCGCGGCCGAGATCCGAGCGCTTGATGAAGCCGGTCGGACCATCGTCGCCGACCTGAACGGTGAGACCACCGTCCATGACTTCGAGCACGGTAACGGTCTTGACCTCGCCCTTGCGGGTGCCGTCGCCACCGGTCGCGCCGGCGGCAACGACGCCGCCACGCTCGAGCTGCTTCATGCCGAGGCTGATGCGCTCCTTTTCGACGTCGACGTCGAGCACGACCGCCTGGACGGTCTCACCCTTGCGGTGAAGCTGCAGCGCTTCCTCGCCCGACACGCCCCAGGCGATGTCCGACATGTGGACCATGCCGTCGACGTCGCCGTCGAGACCGATAAACAGGCCGAACTCGGTGGCGTTCTTGACTTCGCCCTCGACCTGGCTGCCGACCGGATGCTTCTCGGCGAAGTCGTTCCACGGGTTGGTCTGGGCCTGCTTGAGGCCGAGGCTGATGCGGCGCTTCTCGCCGTCGACCTCGAGGACCTTGACCTCGACTTCCTGGCTGGTGCTGACGATCTTGCCCGGGTGGACGTTCTTCTTGGTCCAGCTCATCTCCGAGACGTGGACGAGGCCCTCGATGCCGGCTTCCAGCTCGACGAAGGCACCATATTCGGTGATGTTCGTCACGCGGCCCTGGAACACGCCGCCGACCGGATACTTGGCGGTGGCGCCTTCCCACGGATCGCTCTCGAGCTGCTTCATGCCGAGGCTGATGCGCTGGGTGTCGCGGTTGATGCGGATGATCTGCACCTTCACGCTGCCACCGATCTCGAGCACCTCGCTCGGGTGGTTGACGCGCTTGTAGCTGATGTCGGTAACGTGCAGCAGGCCGTCGATGCCGCCGAGGTCGACGAAGGCACCATAATCGGTGATGTTCTTGACCACGCCGTCGATGACCTGACCCTCGGCCAGGCTCTGGATGAGGCCCGAACGCTGCTCGGCGCGGGTCTCTTCGAGGATGGCCCGACGCGACACGACGATGTTGCCGCGGCGACGATCCATCTTGAGGATCTGGAACGGCTGCGGGAGATCCATCAGCGGCTGGACGTCGCGGACCGGACGAATGTCCACCTGCGAACCCGGAAGGAAGGCGACGGCGCCGCCGAGGTCGACAGTGAAGCCGCCCTTGACGCGGCCGAAGATGACACCCTCGACGCGCTTCTCGGCAGCGAACTCGCCCTCGAGCTTGTCCCAGGCGGCTTCGCGGCGGGCGCGGTCGCGGCTGAGCATCGCTTCGCCCTGCGAATTCTCGACGCGATCAACGAACACTTCGACCTGGTCGCCGACCTTCAGCTCGGCCTTCTGGCCGGGGGCAGCGAACTCGCGCAGCGGAACGCGGCCCTCGCTCTTGAGGCCGACGTCGATCACCGCGAGGTCGTTTTCGATTCCAGTGACGGTGCCGATGACGACGCGGCCCTCGAAGGCCTCGTTCTCGCCGCCGAGGCTCTCGTTGAGGAGCGCGGCGAAATCGTCACGGGTGGGATTGGCAACAGTGGCCATAAAGTCAGGCAGTCCTTCTCGTGCTCGGTCAAGTTTGCCGCCAGCCTTCCCGTGTCGGGCAGGCTTTCCATCAGGCGGACCTGGCAAGCGTTGGATTATAACCGTGCCGCCGCCCCATGCGGAGGACACGGGCCTGCCGGGCAAAGTGCCGGGCGCCGCTCGGACCGAGTGCCTGCCTGGTGAAGGACGGTGCAGCTTGACGGGCGACGTCCGGGCGAAGCTCTGCCCGAAAGACGCCGCGCCCTTAGCGCAAGTGCCTCAGGAGAGCAAGGTAAGCAGGCGTGCGAACCAGCCGGACGGAGGGGCCGCGACTACGGGCGCGCTTTCGACCGGACCGCAGGCAAGGCAGCGGGCCTGGATGGTCGGGCCGGAGACGAGCAGCTCGACCTCGCGCAGGGCGGCGAGCGCGAGCATGTCCGGGCGGGCGCGCAGGCTGGCGAAGGGATCGTCCTCCTCGGCGCTGTCCTCATCGTCGCGGAGCAGCCCGGCGAGTTCCGAACGCCAGCTCTTCTTGCGCTCAAGATAGGTGACGCCGCGATTGTCCTGATCGAGCTTGGCCAGCTCGGCCGCCTTAGCGATCGCCTCCTCCATGCCGCCGAACTGGTCGACGAGCCCGACCTGCCGCGCCTGCCCGCCCGACCACACCCGGCCCTGACCGATGGCGTCCACCTGCTGCGGGGTCTTCCTGCGCGCTTCGGCGACGATACCGAGAAACTTGCCGTAGATGCTCTCGACGCCGAGCTGGATCAGCTCGCTCGCCTGCGGGCTCGGCCCGTTGAGGAGGTCGGGCTCGCCGGACAGCGGCGTGGTCTTCACGCCGTCGGCTGCGATGCCGAGCTTCTGGAGCGAGCCCTGGAAGCTCGGAAGGATGCCGAACACGCCGATCGAGCCGGTGATGGTCGAGGGCTCCGCGACGATATGGTTGGCGGCGGTGGCGACCCAGTAGCCGCCGCTGGCCGCCACGTTGCCCATCGAGGCGACGACGGGGATGTTCTTCTTGCGAGCGGCGAGCAGCGCCTGGCGAATGCGCTCCGACGCGAGCGCCGAGCCACCGGGCGAGTCGATGCGGACGACCAGCGCCTTGATGCGCTCGTCGCGAAGGCCCTTCTCGATCGACTCCGCGATACTGTCGCCGCCCGCAGTACCGAGCGGCGCGCGGCCATCGACGATGTTGCCGGCGACTGTCACCACCCCGATCGGCCCGCCCTCCTTCATCGCCGGGCGGACTTCGGCGGCGATGTAGCGATCAAGACGGATGCGCTTGAAGCCGGCGGGCGACCTGTCGTCGGCACCGCCAAGTTCGGCGAGACGGGCCTGGAAGGCCTGGCGCTCGCCGACCTTGTCGACCAGCCTGGCGGCCTGGGCAGCGGCGGCGAAGTCTCCGCGGGCGGAGCGGACCAGCGCCGCGGGATTGGTGAGCGCGGCATTGATGTTCGCCTGTGGACGCGCCTTCACGACGTCGTCGCGCCAGGTCTCGAACAGGGATGAAGCGAGCCCCTGCGCATTCTGACGTGCCTCGGGGCTCATGTCGGAACGGGTGAAGGGCTCGACCGCGCTCTTGTAGGTGCCGACCCGGTAGACGTTGGCGGTCACTCCGAGCTTCTCCAGCAGGCCGGCGAAATAAAGGTTGTTACCGCCGGGGCCGGACAGTTGGACCACCCCCATCGGGTTGAGCCAGATTTCCCCGGCATGGGCGGCGAGCTGATAGCCGTCGTCGCTGTAGCCGGTCGCATAGGCGAGGACCGGCTTGCCGCTGCGCTTCACCGCATCGAGCGCCTCGCCGAGGTCGGCGATGACGGTCTGTCCGGCGGAGAAACCGTCGAGGTCGAGCGCAACCGCCTTGACCCGTTCGTCATCCCTGGCCTTGAGCAGCGCCGCGCGGACGTCGCGCAGGGCATGCTGGGTCGGGACGGACCCGCCGCCCGCCAGCGCGAAGGCGTCCTGCTCGGCCGGCTGCTCGACCACGCCGGCACGCAGGTTGAGGTGGAGCACGCCCTCGGCCACCGTCGGGGCCGGCCGGGCCGACAGCAGGGCGTAGAGGCCCGCGAAGAAGAGGATCATGAACAGGAGGACGAGCGCGTCCTTGATCCCGACCAGCAGGTTCCAGATCGCCTTCAGCACGCGCATGTTCGTCTCGACCCCGCTTCGTTGCGGTGGTGAGATAGTGGGCCGGAGGGCAGAGGGGAAGCGGCACGCCGTTCACCGCCCCACATGAAGGAGCCGGCGCGGAAGACGCGTGAGGTACCTTCGTCGCAGGCGTTTCCAGAAGAAGTAGGCGGCAGCCATCCGCCATCCGCAGCGCGTAGGCCACCTCCCCCTTCACGGGGGAGCGAGCCGTCAGTGCATCCGCGCGCCGTTCGGCACGTCGTGATCAGGCGACAGCAGGGAGATCCGCCCCTGCGCGTCGCTCACTCCGAGCACCAGCACCTCGCTCATGAACGGCCCGATCTGGCGCGGGGCGAAATTGGTGACGGCGACGACCTGCCGGCCGACCAGCTCCTCCGGCGCGTAGAGGGTGGTGATCTGGGCGGAACTCCGCCGGGTGCCGATGGCGGGGCCGAAGTCGATGGTCAGCTTGATGGCGGGCTCTCGCGCTTCCGGGAAAGGCTCCGCGGCGATGATGGTGCCGGCGTGGATCTCGACCTTGAGGAAGTCGTCGAAGGGGATGGTCATGCGGGATCGCGGCAGGGCTTGATCGCCGCTGGCGCCGGCCGCGCCGTGGCGGCTCGAAAGGCAGCGAAATAGCTGTCGCTGCCCGACAGGCGCTCGAACCGCTCGAGGCTGAGGCCAAGCGCGGCAAGCTCGCACTTGAGGCGGGCGGGCGGGATGCCGTGCCGCTTCACCGGCCGATCGGCGTCGACCACGATCACTTCGCCGCCGGGCTTCAACCCGCCCGCAAGATGCCAGAGGAAGGCGTAAGGGTCGGTGACTTCGTGATACATGTGGACGAGGAAGATGCGGTCGAAGCTCGACGGCGGAAGCTTGGGGTCGGACGGCTCGCCGAGCCGGACGGTGATGTTGTCGAGCCCCTCGCGCTGGACTCGTTCGGCGAGGCGGTCGCGCACCTCCGGCACGATGTCCTGCGCCAGCACCCGGCCGCGCGGACCGACCAGCGGCGACAGACGGACGGTGTAGTAACCCTCGCCCGCCCCGATGTCGGCGACCGACATGCCGGGGCGCACGTCGGCCGACGCGACTACCGCCTCGAACTCGCCCACGCGGTCGCGGACGTCCTCGGTCGAAAAGGCGTCGGACACGATCGGCGCGACGTCGCGCCCGGCGGCAGGGAAGGTGCTGGCGGAGTCGGAGTCGGCGCGGCAGGCAGCCAGCAGCAACAGACCCAATGACAGGCTTCCGCCGCGGAGCATCCTAGTCCACATCCTCCACTTCGACCTGCTCGCCGGTCACGCGCTGGCTGAGCGCTGCGGCCATGAAGCGGTCGAGGTCGCCGTCGAGGACGTCGCCGGGCGCCGTCGAGGTGACGCCGGTGCGCAGGTCCTTTACCAGTTGATAGGGCTGGAGGACATAGGAGCGGATCTGGTGGCCCCAGCCGATGTCGGTCTTGGCCGCCTCGGTCTTGTTGGCTTCCGCCTCGCGGCGCTGCAGCTCGGCCTCGTAGAGCCGGGCCTTGAGCTGCTTCATCGCCTCGGCCTTGTTCTTGTGCTGCGAGCGCTGGTTCTGGCACTGGACGACGATGTTGGTCGGCAGGTGGGTGATGCGCACCGCGCTGTCGGTGGTGTTGACGTGCTGCCCACCGGCGCCCGACGCCCGGTAGGTATCGATCTTGAGCTCGCTCTCATTGATCTCGATGTCGATGTCGTCGTCCACCTCGGGATAGACCCAGACGGAGGCGAAGCTGGTGTGGCGGCGCGCCGAGCTGTCGTAGGGACTGATCCGGACCAGGCGGTGGACGCCGCTTTCCACCTTGAGATTGCCATAGGCATTCTCGCCCTTGATCAGCAGCGTGGCGGACTTGATCCCCGCCTGCTCGCCCGAGTGGAAGTCGACCAGTTCGACCTTCATGCCGTGGCGCTCGGCCCAGCGCGTGTACATGCGCTGGAGCATGCCGGCCCAGTCCTGGCTCTCGGTGCCGCCAGCGCCGCTGTTGACCTCGACATAGCTGTTGTTGCCGTCCGCCTCGCCCGCGAGAAGGGCGGCGACCTTGTCGCGCTCGGCACGGCTGGCGAGGTCGGCCAGGGCAGTGACCCCGTCGTCGACGAGGCTGTCGTCGCCCTCGGCCTCGGCCATCTCGATCAGCTCGACCGTGTCGGTCAGTTCGGTCTCGATCTTGCGGGTGGCGGTGATCGCCTCTTCCAGCCGCCGGCGCTCGCGCATGACTTCCTGCGCGGCCTTCGGATCGTTCCACAGCGAGGGATCCTCGACCTTCTGGTTGAGCTCGTCGAGGCGCCTCAGCGCGCGATCCCAGTCGAGGAAGCGGCGCAGCAGGGCGGTGGCGGCATTGACCTGGTCGATATGGGCCTGCGCTTCGGCGCGCATCGGTACGTCCTCTAAAGATCGTCACCCTGAACTTGTTTCAGGGTCCATGTCGTCACAGGCGCAAAGGCTCGTGCGGAAGGATGGATGCTGAAACACGTTCAGCATGACGCTGATTGCTGGGTGGCAGTTAGTAGATTCCGCCCTGCCTTGCCAAGAAGTCGTCGGCGGGCTGGCTCGGTTGGGCAGGACGGGCGGCTTCGGCCGGAGCCTTGCGGGCCGGACGCCGCGGCGCCGAGGGGCGCGGGGCAGCGGCGGCGAGCGAGGCTTCTTCGTCGCCCCGGCGATAGGTGCGGCGCGGCTCCGTTTCCGGCTTGAATGCTTCCCAGATGACCGCCGACTTGGGATCCTCGCGGACCGGGAAGGTCCCGAACACCCGCCGCCCGCTGACCCGGTCGATGCGCACCATGCGGATGTCCTTGGGCGCGACGAACGGGCTTGGCGGCACGTCCTTGAAGGCGGCCTGCGCCCATTGCTTGAAGATGGGAGCGGCAATGCGTCCGCCCTGCGCCGCGCCGCCCAGCGAGCGCGGCTGGTCATAGCCAAGATAGGTTCCGGCGACGACATCCTGGCTGCCGCCGACGAACCACACGTTGGTCGGACCGGAGGTGGTACCGGTCTTGCCGAACAGCGGACGGCCCAAGTCGCGAAGAACGGTCGCGGTGCCGCGTTCGACCACGCCGGTCAGGATATGGACCATCTGGAAGGCAGCCTGAGCATCGAGCAACTGTCGGCTGCGGCTCGGCGGGCGGGGCATGGCGCCGCCATCCCAGTCGGGCGCGTTGCAGCGGCCATCCATCACCGCGCAGCGATTGTCGGTACGGTAGATGACCTTGCCGTCGCGGTCCTGGACGAAGTCGATCAGGGTCGGGCTGACCGCCCGGCCATGGTTCGCCAGGATCGCGTAGGCAGTGGTAAGCTTCAGAACCGTGGTGTCGCCGGCGCCAAGCGCGATCGAAAGATAGTTCGGATAGTCGCCCACGCCCAGCCGCTTGGCGGTGTCGGTGATCCGCGCCATGCCGGTCTGCGAAGCGGCACGCACCGTCATCAGGTTGCGCGACTGTTCCACGCCCCAGCGCATGGTCTTGGCGCCGGCATAGTCGCCGTCGAAGTTGCGGAAGCATTTGTTGCCGAGCCCGGCGCCCTGCCAGACGCAGAAGGGCGCGTCGTCGATCAGGGTCGCGGGGGTCATGCCGTTGGCGAGCGCGGCATAATAGACGATCGGCTTGAAGGTGGAGCCGGGCTGCCGCTGGGCCTGGGTCGCGCGATTGTAGCTGGCGCCGATGCTGTCGAACCCGCCCTGCATGGCGAGCACGCGGCCGGTCCGCACTTCCTGCGCGACGAAGCCGCCCCCGATCTCAGGGATGGAACGGATCGCATAAGTGTCGCCCGCCACCGCCTTGACGATGACGATCATGCCTACCTTGAGGTTGGAGAAGGCGGTTCCGCCTCCGCCCCGCCGAGGCATCTGGGCATTTCCGGCTGGCAGCGTGCCGGTCGAGCCATCGCTGAAGCCGAGGCGGGCGCTTGCCGGGCTCTTGTCCAGCACGACCGCCTTGCGCCAGTCGGGGAAGCCGGTGCCGACCGCCGCCCGGTCGAGCTGGCCACGCCAATCACCGCCGACGTCGATGTTGAGGCCGGTATCGCGCCAGCCGCGGCCGCCGTCGAACTTGGCCAGTCCCTCGCGCAGCGCTTCGGCGGCGGCGTCCTGCATGACGGGGTTCATCGACGTGCGGACCCACAGGCCGCCGGCATAGACGCTGTTGGTGCCGTCGCCGGCATCCTCGCCGTAGCGCTTCAGCAGCTCGCGGCGGACTTCCTCCGTGAAATAGCCGCCGACTTCACGGAACTTGGCGTTAGAGCCGAGGCGGATGGTGCCGAGCGGCGCGGCGCCCGCGGTCGCGGCCTGGGCCTGGGTGACGTAGCCGTTGTTGACCATCTCGCGCAGCACATAGTTGCGGCGGTCAAGCGCGCGCTGGGTCTGGCGGACGGGGTCGTAGTTGCTCGGCGCCTTGGGGAGGATCGCGAGATAGGCGGCCTCGGGCAGGGTCAGGTCGGCGACGTCCTTGTCGTAATAGGCCCGTGCCGCCGCCTGCACGCCATAGGCGTTCCGGCCGAGAAAGATCTGGTTGAGGTAGAGCTCGAGGATCTGCTCCTTGGTCAGCGTATTCTCGAGCCGGAAGGCAAGGATCGCTTCCCGGATCTTGCGGCTGACGGCATATTCGTCGTCCTGCAGAAGCGCCTTGGCGACCTGCTGGGTGATGGTCGAGCCGCCGCGGGCACGGGCCCCGCCGGTGGCCGACTTGACCGCGAAGTCGCCAACCGCGCCGACCAGGCCGGGATAGTCGATTCCGCCATGGCTGAAGAAGGTCTTGTCCTCGGCCGACAGGAAGGCCTGGATGACCATCGGCGGATATTCGTCGTAGCTGAGCTCGACCCGCCGCTCGCGGGCAAAGGTGCCGACCGGCTGGCCGTCGACGCCGCGAATATTGCTGGGCAGCGGCGGTTGGTAGGCGAGCAGCTTCTCGCTCGACGGCAGGCCGGCGGCGAAGAACAGCCAGACAAGCACGAACAGGAAATAGCCGCCGAGCGCCGTCCAGCCGGCGAGGCGAAGCAGTCGGCTCCGGCTCCAGGCGGCGCGAAGGCGGTCCGCGGCCCGGTAGTGACGATCGAGCCAGCCGGACGGCATGGGGGTCGCAACGGCGTCCATCGGCTCGCCTCTACAAGCTTGGAACAGCGGGGGAAAGGAGGTTCGCGCGTCGTCAGCGCCGAGTTGCGGCCTGTGCCTCGATCGCGCGGGCGAGTGCCTCCACCATGCGGCGACGCTGGATGGGGTCGAGGAGCATCGCCTCGTCCGCCGCATTGCTGAGATAGCCCGCCTCGAACAGCACGGCCGGGGCGTCCGATCGGCGGAGAACGCGGAAGGCGGCGAATCGGTGCGGCTCGGGTCGCAGCGGCACCGATCCCTCGGCGGCCCTGATCACCCGGATGGCAAAGTCGGCGGACGCCGCCATTTCGTCGCGGGCAGCAAGGTCCGACAGCAGTGCCCGCACCGAGCCGTCGCGTTCGGTGGCGACCGCTCCCTCGCCATTCTCGCGCGCGGCGAGCATGGCGGCGTCGGCGTCGCTGGCGACTTCGGACAGGGAGTAAGCGGTGGCGCCCCGAGCGCCCGGGTTGGGCGCACTGTCGGCGTGGATGGCGAGGAACAGGTTGGCGCCGAGCCGGCGGGCGATCGCCGCGCGATCGTCGAGCGTCAGGGTCCCGTCGCCGTCGCGAGTAAGCGCGATCCGCACCCGTCCCCGCCGAGCGAGTTCGTCACGAAGCTCACGCGCGATGAGCAGGGTGACGTCCTTCTCGACACTCCGGCCGCTCGCGCCTGGAGCGCCGGGGTCACGGCCGCCATGGCCGGGATCGATCACGATCAGCGGGCGGCCGGGCACCTTCGCCTCGACGATGCGCACGGCGGCGACGGCGGGGGCGAGCGACAGGCTGAGGCCCCCTTCCCGAGCTTCGCCCGCGACCGCGGTTTGCAGCGTGCCGCCTTCCCGCCCCCGAACGACCCACAGCGCGGCCGCCCCGGCGAGCAGAAGCCCGCCAAGCCCGATCAGTGCCAGTCTGAGCGCCGTTCGCCTGGTCATCCGAAACGACCCTAGCGTGCCGTTGCCTGCCGGCAAGGAGGCTGCTACGAAGATACCCGTCCGCCCGAATTTCTTCCGAGATTTGGCGCCGGATCAAGGCCAGGGGGCCGGTGACAGGGCGGTACCCCAGGCGTCGTACAGGTTGATGCTGATCCATGACGTTCAAGTACGCGCAAGTCGATCCTGCTGAGCTCGGCAGTGACGCGCGTTCGCCGGCGGATGCCGGAGAGCCTCAGGCAGCAGACGCACCCCTTTTGATCGCCATTTCCGCCGGCCCGATTGCGCCGGCGATGGCCGCAACACGCGCGCGCCGCCTGACCCTGTTCAGGGCGCGCGCTCGGAGACTATTCAATGACCACGCGCATGCTGATCGACGCGCGCCACCCGGAAGAGACCCGGGTCGCCGTCGTCCAGGGGAACCGGATCGAGGAGTTTGACTTCGAATCCGCCGAGCACAAGCAGCTCAAGGGTAATATCTATCTCGCCAAGGTGACTCGCGTCGAACCGTCGCTCCAGGCGGCGTTCGTCGACTATGGCGGAAACCGCCACGGCTTCCTCGCCTTCAGCGAAATCCATCCCGATTATTATCAGATTCCGAAGGCCGATCGCGAAGCCCTGCTCCGCGAGGAGGCGGAGCATGCCGCCGAGGAAGAGCGCCTGCGCGCCGAAGCCGAGGACGAGCCGCTCGACCCGCACCACGAGGATGACGGTACGGACGACCGGCCCGAGGAGCCGGAGGACGAGGGCGAGAGCCAGGGCGATCCGGAAGACGGCGAGCGCCAGCCCCGCGGCCGTCGCAGCCGCAAGGACGAGGCCGCCGACGAGGTCCGCCGCAAGCGCCTGAATCTCCGCCGCCGCTACAAGATCCAGGACGTCATCCAGCGCCGTCAGGTACTGCTGGTGCAGGTCGTCAAGGAAGAGCGCGGCAACAAGGGCGCGGCGCTGACCACCTACCTCAGCCTTGCCGGCCGCTATTGCGTGCTGATGCCCAACACGAGCCATGGCGGCGGCATCAGCCGGAAGATCTCCAACGGCTCCGACCGCAAGCGGCTGAAGTCGATCATCGCCGACCTGAAGCTTCCGGGCACGATGGGCCTGATTGTCCGCACCGCCGGGCTCGAGCGGAGCAAGGTCGAGATCAAGCGCGACTTCGATTATCTCGCCCGCCTGTGGGACGAAGTGCGCGAGAAGACGCTGTCTTCGTCGGCCCCGGCCCTCATCTATCGCGACAGCGACCTGGTGAAGCGGGCGATCCGCGACCTCTACCACAAGGACATCGACGAGGTGCTGGTCGAGGGCGAGGACGGCTACAAGGCGGCCCGCGGCTACATGAAGCTGCTGATGCCGAGCCATGTGAAGCGGGTGCAGTCGCACAGCGAGGCGACCCCCCTCTTCCAGCGCTATGGCGTCGAGGACCAGCTGGCGGCCATGTACCACCCGCTCGTCCAGCTGAAGAGCGGCGGCTACATCGTGATCAACCCGACCGAGGCCCTGGTCTCGATCGACATCAACTCGGGCCGCTCGACGCGCGAGCACAATATTGAGCAGACGGCCTATGCGACCAACCTCGAGGCGGCACAGGAGATTGCCCGTCAGCTACGGCTGCGCGACATGGCCGGCCTCGTCGTCATCGACTTCATCGACATGGAACAGAACAGCCATGTCCGAAAGGTCGAGAAGGCGATGAAGGAGGCGCTGAAGAACGATCGCGCCCGCATCCAGGTCGGCCGGATATCGAGCTTCGGGCTGATGGAGATGAGCCGCCAGCGCCTGCGCACCGGCGTGCTCGAGGCCTCGACCAAGAGCTGCCCCCATTGCGACGGCACCGGCCTGATGCGCACCGCCTCGTCGGCGGGCCTCAGCGCGCTGCGCATGATCGAGGACGAAGCGGCCCGCGGTCGCGGCGAGAAGGTCTGCCTTCGCGCCGGCACCGAGGCGGCGGTCTATGTGCTGAACAAGAAGCGCGCTGAACTGGCCGACATCGAGGCGCGCTATGGCGTCGTGATCGAAGTGCTGGTCGATCCGACGCTCGAGGGCGCGCGGATGACGGTCGAGAGCAGCGGTCCCCGCCCCGTTGCCCCGGTTCGCGCCATGCCTGCTCCGCAGCCGATCGAGGGCGACGAGCCGGAGATCGACGAAGAGGAATACGAGGACGAGGGCTCCGAGGAAGAGCGCGAGGATCGCGAGGAGCGCGGCGAGGGAGAGGACCGCAACGGCCGCCGCCGTCGCCGCCGTCGTCGGGGCGGCCGCAACCGTCGCCGCGATGAAGAGGCGGGCGAAGGCTCGGAAGAGACCGATGGCGCCGACCAGGAAGGCTCGGAAGACGAGCAGCAGGAAGAGGTCGAGGCTGCATCCGGCGAGGACGAGGGCGGCAGCGAAGAGGAGCGCCGCAAGCGTCGTGGCCGCCGTGGCGGTCGCCGCAGGGGCGGTCGTGGCCGGGACCGCGAAGAGGGTCAGCACGAGGAGGGTGCCGAAGAGCTCGCCCCCGAGCCTGGCGAGGCCCCGATGGTCGAGCCGGTCCCGAGCGAGGATCCCGCACCGGTGACGGTTGAGGCCGCTCCCGAGGCGGAACCGGTCGCGGAGGAGAAGCCCAAGGCTCGTCGCCGTCCGCGTGCCCGCAAGGCCGATGCTGCCGCCGAGGCCGCCGCGCCCGCACCGGCAATCGAGGAGATCGCGCCCGAGGCTCCGGCCGACGTCGCTGCCGAGGAAGCCGCAGCGGCCGAAGAGAAGCCGAAGCCCAAGCGGCGTTCGCGCGCCAAGAAGGCCGAAGCGCCGGTCGAGGCCGCCGACGGTTCGGCCCAGCCCACCCGCAAGGGCTGGTGGTCGCGCACCTTCGGCTGATCGATTGTGCCCCGGCGAAAGCCGGGGCCCTTTCGACTTGAGGCGATGCAAGCCGTTACTGGACCCCGGCCATGGCCGGGGAACAGTCAGGCCGCCAGCGCCCTGATCTCGCGATTGTGGTGCCGGAACAGTCCGGGCTCCCGCCGCTCCACCAGCGCCGCCATGGCCGTCGCGACCAGCCCCGCATCTATCCCGGCGTAACGGTCGAGCGAGCCGACCAGGAGCCGGTTGAGCAGGGGCGAGAGCAATTGGCCGACGCCCTCGCCGATCCTCCGCTCGCTGCGCTGCCCGAGCAGGAGCCCCGGCCGCAGCACGTCCACCCGCTCGAAGCCGAGCGCGGCGATCGCCTCCTCGACCTCACCCTTCAGACGCAGGTAGGCATTGCGGCTGCCCGCATCGGCACCGCTCGACGAGACGATCAGAAATTGATGCCCGCCCGCTTTCCGCGCGGCGGCGGCAAAGGCGAGGACGGCGTGTCGGTCCACCGCCTCGAACGCCGCCCAGCTTCCCGCCGCCTTGCGGGTCGTGCCGAGGGTGGAGATGGCGACATCGACCGCGTGCCCGGCCAGCAGGCCCGGCCAGTCCGCCATCGCCCCGAGCTTTTCCTGCACCGCACCGCTCGGGCGACGGCCCAAGACCAGCAGGTCATGCCTGCGCTCCAGAAGCGGCCAGAGCTGGCGTCCGATCAGCCCCGTGGCTCCGATCATGGCGACGCGCATCAGAACTTCTCCGGAAGCTCCACCGGGCCGATCAGGGCTTCGTGGCGCTTGATGGCGAAGGGGTCGGTCATGCCGGCGACATAGTCGGCAACATTGCGGGCGATCGCCTGCGGTCCGTCACCGCGGTGCCAGGCATCGGGCAGGAGCCGCGGGTCGTCGAGGTAGGCGCGGGCAAGATTGCCGACGACCCGCTGCGCCTCGATCCGCACCGGCTGCAGGGCAGGCGCATTGTAGAGGTTGGCGTAGAGGCACTTCTTGAGTGCCCTCTCCTCCCCCGCGAGCCCAGACGAGAAGCCGGCGAGCGGGCCGGCATGGGCGCGGACATCCGCCAGCGTTTCCACCCCAGCCTCGGATACCCGGCGACGCGTTTCGGCTAGGAGATCGCCGACCATGGTGCCGATCTGGTCGCGGACCAGCGCCTTGATCTTCCGCTCGGGAGAGAGATCCGGCCAGCGCTTCCCGATCGCCTCCCAGTGGCGGGCAACCAAGGGCAATTCGAGCAACGCCTCCAGCGGAAGCACGCCCGAACGCAGCCCATCGTCGATGTCGTGATTGTCGTAGGCAATGTCATCTGCGAGTGCTGCGACCTGCGCTTCGAGGCTCGGCCAGCGGTCGAGCTCCAGCCCGATCCTCGCATCCACCTCGGCGAGCGCCCATTGCGGCGCAGCGACCGGGCCATTGTGCTTGGCCAGTCCCTCCAGCATCTCGAAGGTGAGATTGAGCCCGTCAAAGTCCGGATAGGGCGTTTCGAGGCAGGTGACGAGGCGCAGGCTGTGTCCGTTGTGATCGAAGCCGCCATGCCCGGCCACTGCCGCGTCCAGCGCATCCTCCCCGGCATGGCCGAAGGGCGGATGGCCAAGGTCGTGAGCGAGGCACAGCGCCTCCGTCAAATCCTCGTTGAGACCGAGCACGCGGGCGATGGTCCGCCCGATCTGCGCGACTTCGAGACTATGGGTGAGGCGGACCCGGAAATGGTCGCCGTCGGGTGCGACGAACACCTGCGTCTTGTGGCGCAGCCGGCGGAAAGCGACCGAATGGACGATCCGGTCACGGTCGCGCTGGAAGGCGTCGCGTGGGCCCCGCGGCCCGCTATCGGGTTCGGCGAAGTGCCGTCCGCGACTGAGCGCCGGGCGGGCGGCAATGCCGGGAGGAAGGCTCACTTCGATGCGAGCTTCTCGAGCTTGGTGCCGCGCGGAGCCGTCCAGGCAAAGCCCTCGAGCTTGGCGGCGTGGAGGTCGTTGACGAAATCCTGCGCGTCCGCATCGTCCTTGAACGGGCCGACCAGCAGGCGTGACCAGCCGCGCACTTCGGAAACGAGCGGCTGCCGATTGCGGAAGAGCGCGGCCTTTCGGGCGCGGATCCGGGCATATTCCTTCTGCATCATGTCCGCATTAGCGCCGCCGGCGAGCTGGACATAGATGCGCGACGCGGTGGTGGTGGTGACCGCGGAGCGGGTGGCCTTGCCCTTTTCCTCGTCCGCCTTGCAGCGCGCGATTGCCGTCTTGCTCCTGCCCTTCACGTTACAGGTGTCGGCGGCGGCCAGCTTCAGCTTCTTTTCCTCGTCCGCCTTGCAGCGCGCGATTGCCGTCTTGCTCCTGCCCTTGACGTCACAGGTGTCGGCGGCGGCCAGCTTCACCTTCTTTTCCTCGTCCGCCTTGCAGCGCGCGATTGCCGTCTTGCTCCTGCCCTTCACGTCGCAGGTGTCGGCGGCGGCGAGCTTGACCGGTTTCGCCTCCTCCGTCTTGCGGCGCGACGACGAACCACGCGCCGGCGGATCGGGCTCGTCGCTGGCCGGGCGGCTGGCAAGGGTGCGCTCGGGCGCCGCGCTGCGGGACGGCGATTTGCGCTCGACGATCGGCCTGGGCGCGGGCGGCGGAGGCGTGGAGGGGAGCGTGACGATCGCGCTCTCGATCGACGCCAGGCGATCCGGCCCGGGCCTGGGCTTGGCAGCGGCCGGGCGCGGCGTGGACACTCGGGCGGCGGCGACCCGCGCCGGCGGAGTCACGACGGGCGCGGGCGCCGGCTCTTCGAGGGCGGCGAGCGCGGCGCCTTCCGCGGGCATCATGCCAAGGTGGACCGCGGCCGCTTTCTGGGCGGGGCCTAGCGTCGGCAGTCGGCGCAGGAAGGGATCGAATCCGTTGCCGGCCCCCGGCATCATCGCCGCGATCGCCTGGCGGGCACCTTCCACGTCGCCGCCGAGCGCAAGAATGAAGGCGCGGGCGCGGCGGGCTCCAGCATCACGGCGGGCGAGCAGGGGATCGAGCGTCGACAGGGCTTCGGCCTTGCGACCGGAGATGGCGATGCTGAGGGCAAGGCGGCGGCGGGCCTCGGCCTCGTCGGCGCCGCTCAGCACCGCACGATAGTCGCTCTGCGCTTCGGCCTGACGTGCGAGGAGGTCGAAGGCGAGGCCACGGTCGAGCGCGATCAGGGTCTGCGTGGCGCCGAGCGCCTGCGCCTGTTCGAACATGCCGAGCGCCGCCAGACCCTCGCCCATCTGCGCCAGCGCCGAGCCCTGCCCTGCCTTGGGCGCCCAATGGTTGGCGTTGATCTCCTCGGCGCGGCCGAAGAAGCCGATCGCCGCCTGTGCGTCGCCGAGCCGAAGGGCGGCCCGGCCGGCTCCGAGCAAGGCAGCATAATCCCGCGGGTTGATCGCCAGGAGGCGGACGTTGCGGGCGAGCGCCGCTTCGGGCGATTCGATCGTGCCCGCGAGCGGCGCGGCGGGCGGCTCGGGCGGGCGGCCGCCGATATATTGCGCGGCCGCCGGCACCGGCAGCAGCGCCGCCGCCAAGACAAAAGCGGTAAGTCTCATCCCCATCCCGTGCTCCGGTCTAGCTGAGCCGCCGCTGACCGGAAGGGTGCCGGGCGATGAGGCGTGGGGTGGAGGGGACGAGTTGAAACAGCTTCCTCCCTGCGAACGGGAGGTGGCATGCCGCAGGCACGACGAAGGGGCCTGGTAACTGGACCAGGCCCCTTCTGCCGGCTGCCCTGCAGCCGTCGCTTCCCCCGGCGGGGGGAAACCAGCTTACTGATTACCCTGGCGGTTGAGGAAGCGCGGGATGTCGAGCGGCTCGCGGCGGAGGCTCGGCGTCGGCTCTTCCTCGATCTTGCCGCCGGCGCGGGCCATCGAGCTCATGCGTTCGAACAGGGTACCCGATGCGGTGGCCGTCCTGGCGGGCGCGACATCCTCGTCGACCGGCGGAGCGATCGGCGGAGTGCCGACCGGGCTGGTCAGGATGTCCTCGCTGTCGAGCAGAAGCTCGTCGGAATCGCCAAGGTCGAGCGGCTCGGGCGCCTTGGCGACCGGAGCGATCGGAGTCGCGGTGGTCGCGGCCGGGGTCGCCGTGGCGGTGGTCCGCGGGAAGGCGAACACCTTGCTCGACGCGGTCGAGGCCGAGGCCGAGGCCGAGGTGACCGGCTTGGTCGCCTCTTCCGCCTCGATGCCGGTGGCGACGACCGAGACGCGGATCTTGCCGTCGAGGTCGTTGTTGAAGGCCGAACCCCAGATGATGTTGGCGTCGGGGTCGACCAGCTCCTTGATGTGGCTGGCGGCCTCGTCGACCTCCATCAGGCGCATGTCCTCGCCGCCGGTGATGGAGATGATGACGCCCTTGGCGCCCTTCATGCTGACGCCGTCGAGCAGCGGGTTCGAAATAGCCTTCTCGGCCGCCTCGATCGCGCGATTGTCGCCCGACGCTTCGCCGGTGCCCATCATCGCCTTGCCCATCTCACCCATCACCGAGCGAACGTCGGCGAAGTCGAGGTTGATGAGGCCGGGCATGACCATCAGGTCGGTGATCCCGCGGACGCCCTGCTGGAGGACCTCGTCCGCCATCTGGAACGCTTCCTTGAAGGTCGTGTCCGAATTGGCGAGCCGGAACAGATTCTGGTTCGGGATGACGATCAGCGTGTCGACATGCTGCTGAAGCTCGGCAATGCCGGCCTCCGCGGCGCGGGTACGGCGATTGCCCTCGAACGCAAACGGCTTGGTCACCACGCCAACAGTCAGGATGCCCTTGTCGCGGGCGGCCTTGGCCATCACCGGAGCGGCGCCGGTGCCGGTGCCGCCGCCCATGCCGGCGGCGATGAAGCACATGTGTGCCCCTTCGAGCGCCCGCTCGATATCCTCCATCGCCTCTTCGGCGGCGGCGCGGCCGATCTCCGGACGCGCACCGGCCCCGAGGCCCTGCGTGATCTTGGAGCCGAGCTGGATGCGGCGATCGGCGAGCGAGGCGTTGAGCGCCTGCGCGTCGGTGTTGGCGACCAGGAAGTCGACGCCCTGGACGTCGGCCCTGATCATGTTGGCGATGGCATTGCCGCCGGCGCCGCCGACACCGATGACGGTGATGCGCGGCTTCAGCTCGTCGACTGCCGGCCGGACGAAATCGATGCTCATGTGGCTGGGACCCCCGCTCATCAACGCGTTGAACTTGTAAGGATGAATCTATGATTCACCCGACTCCGCGGCACAAGCGGAAAAGTTAATATCGGTGCATCTTTTCCGATGAGACGTGGCGGGAGGGACTCATGCGTCCCGCAGTGGGACGGTGCAGGCCCGCAAAAAAGGCATAGCGTCCACTTCGTCCAGTTCCGCGCCGGGCGGGCCGGAACGGCGGCGGTCCGAGGCGGCGAGGGAGAGGGGTGCGGTCCGGGCACCTGCGGCACCACAACATGCCAGATCCTACTTATCAAGGAGCAAGGGCGTCATGTGCGCGGCGCGGCCCGAGCGGCGTCGCCGACCGTCAGGCCCGCCCGCGGATCGCCGACATGAAGCGGCCGAACAGCCCGCCCGCCTGCGGCCCCGCCTTGCGTGTCGGCAAGGCAAGGTCGCGGATGTCGCCGCCCTGCCCCGACGAGGCCAGCATGGCGAGGCCGACCAGCGACGCGAAGGCCGGGCCGCTGTGCGCATCGGGAAGGCCGGTGATCGCGCGCGGACGCCCGACCCGGACGGCGCGGCCGAGCACGCCCTGCATGTAGTCGGCGATGTTCTTGAGGTCGGCGCCGCCGCCGGTCAGCACCACCTGCCCGCCGACCGGCTTGACGAAGCCCATGTCCTTGAGCGCGTTCTCCACCTCGGCGGTGGTCCGCTCGACCCGCTGCCGGATGACGGTCATCAGCTGCGCGCGGCTGATGCGCAGCGGCTCGGCGCCATCCTCCGAACCGATCGGGAGCGCCTCGACCACCTCGTGATTGTCGCGCGGGCTCGTCATCGCCGAACCGTGAAAGCATTTGATCCGCTCGGCATCGCGGCGGCGGACCCCGAAGGCGGCGGCGATGTCGTCGGTGATGTCCTTGGCGCCGAGCGGGATGGAGCGCAGCCCGACCAGCATGCCGCCGGCATGGAGCGACACGTTGGTGACTTCCGCGCCCAGTTCGATCAGCGCCACCCCGAGGTCGCGCTCTTCGGGCGACAGGCAGGCGAGCGCCGCCGCGACCGGCGAAGCGACGATGGCGTGGACTCCGAGATGGGCCTGGCGAATGGTGAGGTCGACGTTGCGCAGCGGCGCCTCGTCGGCAGCGATGACATGGATGTCGACGCCCAGCCGGCTGGCGTGCATGCCGATCGGCGAGCGGACGCCCTCGATGTCGTCGATGGTGTAGAGCGCCGGATTGGCGTGGAGCACCACCTGCCCCGGCCGATCGACCGCCTGACGGCCCGAATGCAGCAGCTCCTCGACGTCCGACGGTTCGACCTGGTGGCCGCCGATCTCGACCTCGACGGTGGCAAGGTCGCTGCTGAGACCGCCCGCGCCATAGCTGGCCCACACGTCGTCGATGGTCTGGCCGCTCATCCGCTCGGCCTGCTCGACCGCCTCGCGGACCGCGACCTCGGTCGCCTCCATATCGGTCACGAAACCGCGCTTCACGCCCCGGCTCTGGCGCTGGCCGGTGCCGAGGACGCGCGGACGGCCCTCCTCGTCCAGCGTGCAGACGAGCGCCGAAACCTTGGAGGAACCGATGTCGAGGGCGCCGATCAGCTGCGGCGCGTCGCGCGTGGCCATCAGTTGGTGGCCTCGGGGGTGAGGCCGGCGGGCGGCGGGGTGGCGCCGGGCGGCACCCGCACGATCATCTTGCCCGGCACGCGCAAATCGAAGCGGATCATGTCACGGCCAAGCAGGCCGACCGAGCGGTCCATCTTGGCGAAGCGCTGAAGCGCCTTCGCCGCGGCGGCCTCCCCCTCGGGCAGCGATACATTCTCGCCGGTCGCGAAGGTCAGGTCCCAGCGCCGGCCGCCGATCCAGGTGGCGGAGGCGAGCTGGGGCTTCAGGGTGGGCACGCTGTCGATCATGCGCTTGAGCTGGACGGCCTGCCGGTTGGCGCCCGGCCCGATCAGCAAGGGCAGGTCGGGCATCCTGTCGACCCGGACCGCGTCGAGCACCACGCCGTCGCCGTCGATCAGGCTGAGCCGGCCCTGCTGCTGCCAGACGGCGGCGGGAGTGCGTTCGATGATGTCGACGACCAGCCCGTCGGGCAGGCGGCGCGACACGCGGGCGTCCTTGACCCAGCCGAACTGCAACAGGTTCTCGCGGATGAGGTCGAGATCGACGAGGGCCTGCGCCGGCTCGTCGATGCCGACCGGGGCTTCCTCGGCGGCGCGGCGAAGCTCGTCGGTGACCACCGCATCCACCTTGCGGCGATCCATGTTGCGGAGCCCTTCGATCTGGTAGCTGGCGACCTTGAAGCCGGCTTCGCCGGTGGCGGCGCCGGTGGCGCGGAGCGCCTTGGCGGGAAGGTCGAGCGCGATCAGCGCGACGATGACCATCACGGCGACCAGCGCCAGGAAGGCATAACGCGCCAGTCGGCCGCTGCCCTCGGGCCACGGCGAGGCGGCGCGCGCCGGCGCCTTGCGCGACGAGGCCTTGCCCCTGCCCCTCCCCTTGGCCGCCGTCGGCCGCCGGATCGCCTGTGCGTTCAAGGCGCCTTCCCGTCCACCAGAGCTTCCGCGATCAGACGCTCGACCAGTTCGCCATAGGAGATTCCGCGCTGCCGTGCCTGCTCCGGCACCAGGCTGAGCGGTGTCATGCCGGGCTGGGTGTTGACCTCGAGCAGGTAGAGGCCCGCCTCGCCCTGCTCGTCGTCCCAGCGGAAGTCGGACCGGCTGGCGCCCTTGCAGCCGAGCGCCCGATGGGCGGTCAGCGCCATGTCGAGCATCGCCTGCGCGATGTCGTCGGGCACTTGCGCCGGGCAGATATGCTGGGTCACGCCGTCGGTATATTTGGCTTCGAAGTCGTAGAAGTCGTTGTGGGGCTTGAGTTCGGTAACGCAGAGCGCCTCGTCGCCGAGCACCGCGACGGTCAGCTCGCGTCCGCGGATGAACGGCTCGGCGAGCAATTCGTCGAAGTCGTTCCAAGGGCCCTTCGTGTCGCGGCCGATCGGGTTGCCGTAATTGCTGCCGTCGGTGACGATGGCGACACCGACCGACGAGCCTTCGTTGACCGGCTTCAGCACATAGGGTCGCGCGATCGGGTCGCCCGAGAACAGGCTTTCGGACCGGACCATCGTGCCCTTGGGCATGCGCACGCCGGCGGGGACCAGCAGCAGCTTGGTCAGCTCCTTGTCGATGGCGATGGCCGAGGTGGTCACGCCCGAATGGGTGTAGCGGATGCCCATCAGGTCGAGCATGCCCTGCACCGTGCCGTCCTCGCCGGGATGGCCGTGGAGCGCGTTGAAGACGATGTCGGGGCGAAGCTCCTCGATCACGCGGCCGACGTTGCGGTCCATGTCGACCTCGGTCACGTTCGACCAGCCACGCTCGCGCAGCGCCCCCGCCACGCCCTTGCCGCTCATCAGCGACACTTCGCGTTCCGACGACCAGCCGCCCATCAGGACGACGACATGGATGTCGCGGTTCAGATTCTCAGCGCTCAACGCCCTACTCCCACGCGCTGGATTTCCCATTCGAGCTCGGTCCCACTGTGCGCGCGGACCCGGCTGCGGACTTCCTCGCCCAACGCCTCGATGTCCGCGCTGGTCGCGCTACCGAGGTTGAGGAGGAAGTTGCAATGTTTCTCGCTGACCTGCGCGTCGCCGATGGTCAGGCCACGGCAGCCGGCGGCGTCGATCACTTCCCACGCCTTCTTCGGAAGCGGGTTCTTGAAGGTCGATCCGCCGGTCTTGGAACGCAGCGGCTGCGAGGCTTCGCGGGCGGCGGCGATGCGGTCCATTTCGGCCTGCACGGCATCGGGTTCGGCCGGTGTACCGCGGAAGGTGGCGGAGACCACGGTGGCGCCGGCGGGCAGTGCGCTGTGGCGGTAGGTGTAGCCGAGTTCGGCATTGGTGAGGGTGACCAGTTCGCCCGAGCGGAGGACGACGTCCGCCTCGACGAGGATGTCCTTGACCTCGCGGCCGTAGGCGCCGCCGTTCATGCGGACGAAGCCGCCGACGGTGCCGGGGATGGAGCGAAGGAACTCGATCCCGCCGATACCAGCGTCCCGGGCCGAAGAGGAAACGAGGATGCCGGACGCGCCGCCACCGCATCTCAGCGTGACCTCGTCCAGCCGCTCGACGCTGGCGAACGGCTTGCCGAGGCGGATCACCGCGCCGGGCACGCCGCCGTCGCGGACGATGAGGTTGGAGCCGAGACCGAGCGCCATCACCGGCGCCGCCGGGTCGAGTGCGCTCAGGAAAGCCTGGAGGTCGGCGACGTCGGCGGGCTCGAACAGGGTCTCGGCCGGTCCGCCGGACTTGAACCAGACGAGCGGCGCGAGGGGAGCGCGCGAGGTGAGGCGGCCGCGGATGGGCTCCGCTCCCGTTTGCGGGAGGAGGGAATATGTGGACGTGCTCATGCAGGCCCTCCCCCGACTTCTCCCGCACGCGGGAGGGGAGAGGATTTCCCGTTCCGTTCCTGCCGGATCGCGTCGGCGAGGCCCGCCGCCCATTTGGTGATGTCGCCCGCGCCCATGCAGATGACGAGGTCGCCGTCGGCGGCAAGGTCGCGGAGCGTCCGGGCGAGGTCGCCGGCACCGCTGACGGTCTGGACCATGCGGTGGCCGTGCGCGCGGATGCCCTCGGCCAGCGCGGCGGCGTCGACGCCCTCGATCGGCTCCTCGCCGGCGGCATAGACGGGCGCGACCAGCACCGCGTCGGCCTCGACGAAGGCGTTGGCGAAATCCTCCATCAGGTCGCGCAGGCGGGTGAAGCGGTGCGGCTGGACGACGGCGACGACGCGGCCCGCACTGGCGTCGCGGGCGGCGGAGAGGACGGCGCGGATCTCGACCGGATGGTGGGCATAATCGTCGATGATGATCGTGCCACCCACGTCGCCGACCCGGGTGAAGCGGCGCTTGACCCCGCCGAACCGCTCGAAGCCGCGGGCGATCACCTCGTCGGCAAGGCCGAGCTCCAGGCCGACCGCGACGGCCGCCAGCGCATTCTGGACATTGTGCCGACCGGGCATCGGAAGGCTGATCCCCTCGATCCGCCGCCGCTCGCCCGAGCGCTCCAGCACCAGCGCGTCGAACCGGACCATGCCGGCTTCCGTCACCACATTCTCGGCGCGGAGGTCGGCGGCGGCGGAGAAGCCGTAGGTGACGACCCGCCGGTCCTTGATCCGGCTCAAGAGGTTGGCGACCTCGGGATGGTCGATGCACATGACGGCGAGGCCGTAGAAGGGCACGTTCTCGACGAATTCGACGAATGCGTCCTTGGCCCGGTCGAAGCTGCCGTAATGGTCGAGATGCTCGGGATCGATGTTGGTGACGACCGCGATGGTGCCGTCGAGGCGGAGGAAGCTGCCGTCGCTCTCGTCGGCCTCGACCACCATCCAGTCGCCCTTGCCGAGGCGGGCGTTGGAGCCATAGGCGTTGATGATCCCGCCGTTGATGACGGTCGGGTCGAGCCCGCCGGCATCGAGCAGCGCCGCGATCATCGAGGTCGTGGTCGTCTTGCCGTGGGTGCCGGCGACCGCGACCGTATTCTGCATCCGCATCAGCTCGGCGAGCATTTCGGCGCGGCGGACGCGTGGCAGGCGGCGTGTCGCGGCGGCCTGGACCTCGGGATTGTCGGCGCGGATGGCAGTCGAGCAGACGACCACGGCGGCGTCGCCGAGATTGTCGGCATCCTGGCCGATCATCACCGGGATGCCGGCCTTGCGCAGCCCTTCGGTGACGTAGCTTTCCGCCTGGTCCGAGCCCTGCACCTTGTAGCCGAGGTGGTGCATGACCTCGGCGATGCCGGACATGCCGATGCCGCCGATGCCGACGAAATGGATGGTGCCGATGTCGCGGCCAAGCGCCTTCATGCGGCGGCTCCGGCGGGGGCGAGGCCAAGCACGGGCTCGGGCCTGGTGACGGCCTTGCCGACCATGGTCGGGGCCTCGCCGTTGCCGACCCGCTCGACAAGGTCGGCGAGGTCGCGCGCGGCATGCGGGCGGCCGACCGACAGCGAGCGGCCGGCGGCATTGGCGAGCGCCTCGGGATCGTCGGCCAGCGCCTCAATCTGGCGGGCGAGCGTCTCCGGCTTGAACTGGCTCTGCGGGATCATCCGCGCCCCGCCGGCCCGTGCCAGCTCGCGGGCGTTGGCGGTCTGGTGGTCGTCGGTGGCGATCGGCAGCGGGATGAGAATGGCGGGACGCCCGGCGGCGGTCAGTTCCGCGATGGTCGAGGCGCCGGCACGGCCGATCATCAGGTGGCACTCGCCAAGCTTGGCGTCCATGTCCTGGAGATAGGTCGACAGCTCGGCCGGGATGCCGAGCGTGCGATAGGTCTCGCGCACCCGGTCGATGTCGTCGGCGCGGCATTGCTGGACGACCTGCAGCCGGTGGCGGAGGGAGTCGGCAAGCGCGCCGAGACCGTTCGGCACCACCTCGCCCAGCACCGTCGCGCCCTGGCTTCCGCCAGTCACGAGCAGCTTCAGCGGCGCGACATCGTCGAACGCCGGAAAGGGCAGCTCGCCGAGCCGCACGATGCTCTCCCGCACGGGATTGCCGACCAGCACCACCTTGTCGCGGTGCGCGGGCTTGAGCCGGTCGACCTGCTCATAGGCGGTAGCGATCGCCCTGGCTTCGCCCGCGAGCAGGCGGTTGACCCGGCCGAGCACGGCATTCTGCTCGTGCAGGACGGTCGGGATGCCGAGCGAGGAGGCCGCCAGCAGCGAGGGGAAGGCGGGATAGCCGCCGAAGCCGATCACGGCGTCGGGCCGATGCCGGCGGTAGATGGCCTTGGCTTCGCGCCGCCCGGCCATCACCGAGCGCAGCGCCTTCAGCATGCCCCACGGTGTCCTGGTCAGGCGGCCGGCGGGCAGGACATGCACTGGCACGTCCTCGAACAGGCCGGGGATCTTCGCGCCGCGCGCGTCGGTGATGAGCAAGACGCCATGCCCGCGCGCCTTCAGCTCGGCGGCGAGCGCATGGGCCGGGATCATGTGTCCGCCGGTACCCCCGGCGGCAAGGACGAAGTTCATGTGGCGGCGCGCTCCCCGCTCCAGGTCACGACATAGGGCGAGCGCTTCAGATAGGGGTTTCGGCGGGTGAAGGCGAGCAGCAGCCCCATGCCGATCGACAGCGCCAGCATCGAGCTTCCGCCGTAGGAAATGAACGGCAGGGTCATGCCCTTGGACGGGGCGAGCTGGACGTTGACCGCCATGTTGATCAGCGCCTGCAACCCGAACTGGGCGGCGAGGCCGGCGGCGGCGAGGATGGCGAAGGGCTCGTCCTCGTCGAGCAGCTTGACCAGCACGCGCACGACGATCGCGCAGTAGATGGCGGCGATGGCCATGCAGGCGATCAGCCCGAACTCCTCGCCGATGACCGAGAAGATATAGTCGGTGTGCGGCTCGGGGAGGTGGAACTTGCGGGTGCCGCCGCCCGGACCCATGCCGAGCAGGCCGCCGGCGGTCAGCGTGCGCATGGCGTTCTCGACCTGGAAATTGTCGCCCTCGCCAAACAGGAAGCCGTCGATCCGGACCGTCGCCACGTCATAGAAGAAATAGGCGAGGATCACGCCGACGATCCCGCCGATGGCCATGCCGGCGAGCAGGCGGAGGTTGGCACCGGCGATGGCGATCATCGCGACCCAGACCGCGCCGAAGATGATGGTCGAGCCGAAGTCGGGCTGAAGCATCAGCAGCACGGCAACGAGGCCGGTCAGCGCCGCCGACAGCATCATCACCGGCAGGCCGCGGTCCTTCTCCTTGAGGCTGAGGAGCCAGGCGACCGTGACGATGAAGAAGGGCTTGAGGAATTCGGACGGCTGCAGCTGGGTGAAGCCGAGGCCGATCCAGCGTTTCGCCCCGTTCACTTCCTGGCCGATAACCGGGATCAGGATCATCATGCCGATGCAGATGGCGGCGCCGAGCGCGCACAGGCGCTTCAGCTGCTCGCGGGGCAACATGGAGATGAAGATCATCACCGGCACGGAGAGCGCCAGCCAGACCAGCTGACGGTAGAAATGATAGAGCGGCGGGAAGGTGACGGCGCCTCCCGAATAGCGCTGCGCGGCGGCCGGCGAGGCGGCGGCGACGGCGACCAGCCCGACCGCGATCAGCACCGCGACGAGCACCAGCAGGACCCGGTCGATCTCCCAGAACCAGCGGCCGAGCGCCGAGCGGTCGGCGCGGCCATAGCGATTCGACGTGTCGATCGGGAAAGCCTTGGCGAGCTTCAGATTCACAGGTCCCCCACAATCCGCCGGAAGGCGTCCCCGCGTGCCTCGAAATCACGAAACTGGTCGAAGGAAGCGCAGGCCGGGGAGAGTAGAACCGTCTCGCCGGGAAGTGAATCCTCCGCCGCGCATTTCACCGCATTTTCCAGCGTTTCCGCGCGGGTGACCGCGACTCCGCGCGCTTCGAGCAGATCGGCGAACATCGGCCCCGCCTCGCCGATGGTGTAGGCGTGGGCGACGTTGGCGAGGTGATCGGCGGTCTGCCCGAGTGATTTGGTCTTCGCCTGCCCACCGACGATCCAGCGGATGCGCGGATAAGCGGCGAGCGCAGGAGCGGCGGCTTCGGCGTTGGTGGCCTTGCTGTCGTTGACGAACAGCGTGCCATTCAGCTCCCGCACACGCTCCATGCGGTGGGGCAAGCCAGGGTAGCTCATCAGGCCTTCAACGATCGCGCCGAGGTCCGCGCCAGCCAGCTGGCTGGCGACAAAGGCGACGCACGCGTTCCAGGCGTTGTGCGGGCCTTGCAGCGCCGGCCAGTCGGCTTGCGGCGTGACTCGGCGGCCGTCGAGATAAAGCGCGCCCGCCGAAAAGCTCACGCCGCGATCCCAGACCGTATCGACCAGCACCTGATGTTCGGAAAGGCCCCGCCCCTCGGCGACGAGATCGTCGAGGAAGTTGCCGATCTGATCTTCCTCGGGTCCATTGGGGTCGCCGATCACCGCCGGTCGCCCCGGCGACTGCATCGCGAACAGCCGCAGCTTGGAGCGACCATAAGCCTCGAAGCTGTCGTAGCGGTCGAGGTGATCGGGCGTGATGTTGAGCAGCACCGCGACGTCGCAATCGAGGCTCTGCGTCAGGTCGATCTGGTAGCTCGACAGCTCCAGCACATAGACCCCGCCTTTCTGCAGCGGGTCCTGCGCAAGGATCGGCAGCCCGATGTTGCCGCCCATTGCCGTAGGAATTTCAGCGGTGTCGAGGATGTGGTGGACCAACGCGGTCGTGGTGCTCTTGCCGTTGGTCCCGGTGATTCCGACCACCTTGTGCGGCGGAAGCTCGGCCCGGGCGCGGGCGAACAGCTCGATGTCGCCGATGATCTCCACCCCCGCCTCGCGGGCGCGGGCGGCGAGCGGATGTGTGTTGAGCGGCACGCCCGGCGAGACGACGAGGCTGTCGAACCGGGTGAGGTCGTCTAGGGGCGCGATCTCCAGAACCTCTCCGTCGCGAAGCGATGGGGAGGGGGATCGCTCAGCCGAAGGCTGAGTGGTGGAGGGGCCGTCCGCAGCGCCGCTGGCCCCTCCGTCCGCGCTTCGCGCTGCCACCTCCCCATTGCTTCGCGACAGGGAGGTTCGAAGTCCCTCCCGCGCCTCCTCCTTCTCGTCCCACGCCGTCACCCGCGCCCCGCTAGCCAGCAGCGCGCGCACGGCCGCTTGTCCCGACCGCGCGAGGCCGTAGACGGCGTAATGCTTGCCCGCCCAGGCCCTGGCCGTGATCACCTGAGCTTGAGGGTCGAGAGCCCGGCCAGCGCCAGCACGAAGGCGATGATCCAGAATCGGATTACCACCGTCGGCTCGCTCCAGCCCTTGTGCTCGAAATGGTGGTGGATGGGGGCCATCAGGAATACCCGGCGGCCGGTGCGCTTGTAGACGGCGACCTGGACGATGACGGACATCGCCTCGACCACGAACAGTCCGCCGATCAGCGCCAGCACGAACTCGTGATGCGCCGCGACCGCCACGGCGCCAAGCGCTCCGCCCAGCGCAAGGCTGCCGGTGTCGCCCATGAAGACGGCGGCCGGGGGCGCGTTGAACCACAGGAAGGCGAGGCAGGCGCCGACAATGGCCAGCAGCAGCACGGTGACGTCGCCGACGCCCGGCACGTGCGGAATGCCGAGATAGGGCGCAAAGCGCGCGTCGCCGCACAGATAGACGATGAGGGTGAAGGCGAGCGCGGCGATCACCACCGGCATGGTGGCAAGGCCGTCGAGGCCATCAGTCAGGTTCACCGCATTGCCGAAGGCGACGATGACGAAGGCGCCAAAGACGACGTAGAACCAGCCGATGTCCATCACCGGGCCCTGGACGAACGGAAGGTAGAGGTTCGTCCCCGACACGCGCACCATCAGCCAGGTGGCAAATCCGGCGATAAGGAATTCGAGCGCCAGCCGCACCTTGCCGGGGATGCCGGCGTGATGGGCCTTCTTCACCTTGTCGTAATCGTCGAGGAAGCCGATCGCGCCAAAGCCGCCGGTGACCAGCAGGCAGGCCCAGACATAGGGGCTCCGCAGGTCCATCCACAGCAGGCAGGCGATGGTCATCGACACGAGGATGAGCAGCCCGCCCATGGTCGGCGTGCCGCGCTTGGCGAGATGGCTCTGCGGACCGTCGGCGCGGATCGGCTGGCCCTTGCCTTGTCGGACCCGCAGCCAGTTGATGAACCAGGGGCCGAGCAGCAGCCCGATGGCGAGCGCCGTCGCCGTCGCCGCGCCGGCCCGGAAGCTGATGTAGCGAACGAGGTTCAGAAGGCCCGGAAAGCCGAGATATTCCGCAATCAGGTAGAGCATGTCGCGGCGCCCCCTGCCACCCGCTCCACCAGGGAAGCAAGGCCTATGCCGTTGGACGCCTTCACAAGCACCGCATCGCCCGGGCCGAGCCGAGCCAGCAGCGCGTCGGTCGCCTCGGCGGCGTTCGCGACCATCGTCACGGGCAGCCCGTCGCCGATGGCGTCCGCCAGCGGCCGGGTCGCTTCGCCGACCAGGATCAGTTCGGCAACACCCGCCGCGATCACCGCGGGCGCAAGCCCGGCATGGGCGTCGTCGCTATGCTCGCCAAGCTCCAGCATGGTGCCGAGCACGGCGAGGCGGCGGCCCTCGATCTTCTCGTCGGCGAGGCTGCGCAGAGTCGCGGCCATGCTGGCGGGATTGGCATTGTAGCTTTCGTCGATGAGCAGCGCGGTGCCGCCGGCGACCGCGATCCGGTGGCGCTCGCCCCGGCCCTTCAGCCCACCCATGTCGCCGAGCGCGAGACCGGCGGCGGCAAGATCGGCCCCGGCCGCCTCGACCGCGGCGAGCACGGCAAGGCTGTTCGACACCCAGTGATCGCCGGGCTGGGCGATATTGTAGGTGAGGTCGGCGCTTGCCAGCCGAGCGGTGACGAGGCTCCCGCCAGCGTCGCTGCGGACCGCATGCAGCGCGGTGATGTCCGCATCGCCCGAGCCGAAGGTGAGGATGGTCTCGGCATGGCGCCGCGCGGCGCGGAGGATGCGGTCGCGGTAGGGCGTGTCGTTTGGGATGATCGCCGTGCCGCCCGGCTCCAGGCTCTCGAAGATCTCGGACTTGGCGTCGGCGATCGCCTCCATCGACCCGAGGTTCTCGATGTGCGCGGGGGCGATGGCGGTGATCAGCGCGATGTGCGGGCGGACGAGGGCGGTCAGCGCGCGGATCTCGCCCTCGTTGTTCATGCCCATCTCGAACACGCCATAGATGCTGTCGCGCGGCATCCGGGCGAGGCTCAAGGGGACCCCGGTGTGATTGTTGTAGCTCTTCAGCGATCGGTGGACCCGCCCCGGATAGCGGCGGGCAAGCGCGGCGGCGAGCGCTTCCTTGGTGCTCGTCTTGCCGACCGAGCCGGTGACCCCGAGCACCTTGCCCTGCATCCGCGCACGGCTGGCCCTGGCGAGCGCCTCGAGGGCCGCGGGCACGTCCGCGACCAGCAGGTGCGGACCGTCGACGGGACGGCTGACCAGAGAGGCGGCGGCGCCCCGCTCCTGCGCTCTGGCGATGAAATCGTGGCCGTCGGCGACGGTGCCCGGCATGGCGACGAACAGCCAGCCCGGCTCCACCTCGCGGCTGTCGAAGGTGATCCCGGTGACTTCGAAGGGCGCGGTGGCGGTGCCGCCGGTGGCGGCTTCGATCTCGGCGCTGGTCCAGAGGGGCGCGCTCACGCCGTCACCTCCCGCGCGACCTGCGCGTCGTCGAACGGCATCGCCTTGTTCCCGATCACCTGCACCGTCTCATGTCCCTTGCCGGCGAGCAGCACGATGTCGCCGTCACGCGCTTCGGCGATGGCGGCAGCGATGGCTTCGCGGCGCCCGCCGATCTCCCGCGCGCCCGGCGCTCCTTCGAGCACGGCGCGGCGGATGGCGGCCGGGTCCTCGGTACGCGGATTGTCGTCGGTGACGATGACCAGATCGCTGCCCGCGGCCGCCACCCGGCCCATCTCCGGCCGCTTGCCCTGGTCGCGGTCGCCGCCGGCACCGAACAGGGTGATCAGCCGGCCTTCCACATGCGGCCGGAGCGCGGCGATCGCGGCTTCCAGCGCATCGGCCGTATGGGCGTAATCGACATAGACTGGCGCGCCGGCGCGCGTGATCACCGCCCGCTCGAGCCGCCCGCGCACCGGGCTCAGCCGTGCGCAGCCCGCCAGCGTCTGCGCCCACGTGCCGCCCGTCGCCAGCACGAGTCCGGCCGAAACCAGCACGTTCGCCGCCTGGTAGGCGCCGATCAGCGGCAGCTTGAGCGTATAGTCCTTGCCGCCATGGCCGAGCACGAGGGTCTGCCCCAGCGGGCTCGGCGTCTGGCGCTTGAGATCGATCGTCTCGCCACCCGGCCCGACCGTCAGCAACCTGAGGCCGCGGCGGCGGGCGCGCGCGATCACGTCGGCGCTTTTCGGATCGGCAGTCCACACCACCACCGCGCCATCGTCCGCAACCACTTCGTCGAACAGGCGCATCTTGGCCTCGAAATAGGCCCCCATCGTGCCATGATAGTCGAGGTGATCGCGGGAAAAGTTGGTGAAGGCGGCGGCGGCGACCTTCGGGCCCTCGCTGCGATACTGGTCGAGACCGTGGCTCGACGCCTCATAGGCGACATGGCTGATGCCGAGCTTCTTCAGCCCCGACATGTTGCTGAGGAAGGTGACGATGTCAGGCGTGGTCAGCCCGGTCTTCACCTGGTCGTCGGCGGTGGTCACCCCAAGCGTCCCGACCGAGGCCGAGCGCTGGCCCGCCATGCGCCACAGCTGGCGGGTCATCTCGACCGTCGAGGTCTTGCCATTGGTCCCGGTGACCGCGGCCATCACCTCCGGATAGGGGGCGAAGAAGCGGGCGGCGACGGCGGCGAAACGCTGGCGCGGCTCGGCATCGGCGATGTGCAGCGCGCCGTCGACCGTCGCCTCCGGCCGGGCGATCACCGCCACCGCACCGCCGGCGATGGCGTCCGGAATGAAATCCTCGCCGTTTCGGGCCGAGCCGCGGAAGGCGCCGAACACCGTGCCCGGCGCGACCTTGCGATGGTCAATGGCGAAGCCGGTGACCTCCGCTGCCAAGGCCGCCGGGTCGGCGTCGGCGGGGACGTCGATGAGGTCGGACAATCGCATCGGGGACTTACTTCTCTTCGCGGACGTAGGGCAGCACTTCGCTCATGTTGGCGTCGCGCTTCAGGTCGGGCCGCACGCCGAGCATGGGCGCGATCCGGGCGACCACCTTGCCGAAGGTCGGCGCGGCGTTCCAGCCGGCGGTGCGCCAGCCATAGGTGTCGGCGGTGGCCTTCGGCTCGTCGAGCATCACCACCATCGCATAGCGCGGCTCGTCCATCGGGAAAACGCCCGCGAAGGTCGTGATGTTGATGTTCTTGGCATAGCCGCGGCCGACGACCTTCTCGGCGGTGCCGGTCTTGCCGCCGACCCGGTAGCCGACCGCGTCGGCCTTCTTGCCGGTGCCCTTGGTCACGACAAGCCGGAGCAGCGCCCGCATCTTGTAGCTGGTCTCTTCGGTGAAAACCCGGCGACCTTTGGCGACCGGATGGCGGCGGTCGACCTTGAGCAGGGTGGCGGGCCGGTAGACGCCGCCATTGTAGAGGGTCGCATAGCCCATGGCGAGGTGGAGCGGAGTGACCGCGATGGCATGGCCGAAGCCGACCGTCATGGTCGTCGACGTGTCCCAGCCGGCCTTGGGAATGGTCAGCGCGCGGCCGCGCTCCGGAAGCTCGATCTCGACCTTGCCAAGGAAGCCCATCTTCTCGAGAAATCCGCGCATGCGCTCGGTCCCGACCTGGCCGGCGATCTGCGCCGTGCCGATGTTCGAGCTTTCCATCATGATCTCGGCGACCGAGCAGGGCCGGCCAAAGGGATGGGTATCGGTGACTGCCCGGCCGTTGGGGCGCAGGAACTTGTCGTAGCAGGGGTACATCTGCCCCATCGACTTCACGTCGCCGGTGTCGAGCGCCATGGCGACGGTGAACGGCTTGAAGGTCGATCCCAGCTCGAACACGCCGAGAGTGGCGCGGTTGAACCGCGCTTCCGGGTCCATGTTGCCGGCGATGTTGGGATTGAGCTGCGGCAGGCTGGTCATCGCCAGCACTTCGCCGGTGTGGATGTCGAGCAGCACGCCCGCCGCGCCGACCGCGTTGAAGGTCGTCTTGGCCTGCAGCAGCTCATGTTCCAGCGCCTGCTGGATGCGGCTGCTGATCGACAAAGCGAGCGGCTCGCCGCGCGTCGCCTCTTCGGTCAGATGCTTGTCGAACGCCCGCTCCATGCCGGCGGCGCCATGCCCGTCGATGTCGGTATGGCCGAGGACGTGGGCGGCAAGGTCGGTCTGCGGGTAGAGCCGGTCGGGCTCGCGGCTGAGCGCGATGCCCGGCTCGCCGATCGCATTCAGCGCCTGCACCAGCCGCGGGGCGGCGCGGCGGCGGAGATAGATGAAGCTCTTGGTCGAGTTGATCTCGGCCAGCCAGCCCGCGGCGTCCTTCTCGGGCATGAGCCCGGCGAGCTGGACGGCGAGCGCACGCTTGTCGCCGATGACCTTGGCGGGCTGCAGCGCCACGGTCCAGCTGTCGATGGTGCGGGCGAGCGGCTGGCCGTCGCGATCGACGATGTCGCCGCGCGGCGGGATCAGCGCGGAATAGCTGGCCTGCCGGCCGGCATGGTCGCCGAACAGACCGAGCCAAGTCAGCCGCAGCACCACCGCGCCGATGATCGCCGCGAACAGCAGCATTCCGACCATCAGGCGCTGGTGCATGACTCCGAGCAGCTGACGCCGCTGGCCGACCAGTCGAAGCCGCTCGGGCCGGGCGACGAGAGCGGGGGTCGGAGCGTTCATTGCCGGGCTTTGGCGTCCTTGGGTTTGCTGGTCGTCGCAGGCGGCGTCTTGGGCCTGGCCTTGGGGTCGGTCGCGGCGGCCTTCGCAGGCTTGGCCTTGGGGTCGGTCGCGGCGGCCTTGACAGGCCTGGCCTTGGGAGCGGTCGTCGGTGCCGCCTTCGCCGGTTCGAGCTTCGCCGGCGACGTAGCAGGCTTGGTCGCGACCTTCACCGGCTTCGCAGGCACCGCCTTGGGCTTATCCACAGCTTTCTGGTCGGATTCGGGAATGGTGCGCGTGTAGCTCGCCACCTGCATCAGGTCGCGCGCGGTCGTGCCCTGCTCCGGACGCACCGTCGGCTGGTTCTCGTCACCCGCACTGCCAGGGGCCGGCGCCGAGGCCAGCACCACCGGCGCCGCCGGATCGACCGTCTTCTTCGGCGCGGCGAGGGTCGCCAGCTGGAACTCGCCCTCGAGGAACTGGTGCGCCTGCGGGGCCGACAGCGCCAGCACCTTCACGTTCCAGCTTTCGAGCTGCTCGAGCCGGCCGCGGGTGCCGATCTCGGTCTGGAGCACGCGGATGTCGCGCTGGGCGAGCACGATCCGGTTCTCGACCTGCTCGAGCGACGCACGCTCGGAAGCGACCTTGAGGCTTACCATATAGCAGCCGAGCGCCGTGCCGGCGACGGCGGCGACCCAGCCCACTTCTTGGAATCCACGCACCATCATGCTGCCTTTCGCGTGATCGGCGGGGCCTCGGTGCGGACCGCCGTGCGTAGCCGGGCCGAACGCGCCCGGGGGTTGATCGAAAGCTCCGCCTCGCCGGGGGAGACCGGCTTTGCGACGGCGCGGAAGGTGGGGGCCGGCCCGGCGGCCGCCATCGGGCGGTGCCGCGAGCCGGCCGGCGCGGCCCCACTCCGCACCTTGAGGAACTGCTTGACGACCCGGTCTTCCAGGCTGTGGAAGGTCACCACCGCCAGCCGGCCGCCGGGACGAAGGCTGCGCTCGGCCGCCTCCAGGCCCGCGGTCAGCTCGTCGAGTTCGCCGTTCACGTGGATCCGGATCGCCTGGAAGGTGCGCGTCGACGGGTCGGTCTTCATGCCCTTGTGATGGCCGAGCACCTTGCGGCAGATCGCGGCCAGCTCGGACGTGCGGCCGAGCGGGCGGGCGGCGACGATGGCGCGGGCGAGGACACGGGCGCGCGGCTCGTCGCCATAATCGCGGATGACGCGCGCGATCTCCGCCTCGTCCGCTTCGTTGAGGAAGTCGGCGGCGCTCATGCCGTCCTGGCTCATCCGCATGTCGAGCGGACCGTCGTTCATGAAGGAGAAGCCGCGCTCCGGCTGGTCGAGCTGCATCGAGCTGACGCCGATGTCGAGCGTGATGCCGTCGACCGGCGCGAGGCCGCGCTCGTCCAGCGCCTCGGCCATCCGCGAGAAGCGGTCGTGGATCAGGGTCAGGCGCGGGTCCGGGACGAGTGAGGGCCCGTTGGCGATCGCGTCAGGGTCACGATCAAAGGCAATCACTCGTCCCGCCCCCGCCCGGAGCATGGCGCGGGTGTAACCGCCAGCTCCGAAGGTGCCGTCGACGTGGCACTCGCCAGGGGCAATGGCGAGGCCGGCGACGACTTCGTCGACCAGTACCGGACGGTGGCTCGCGAGGGCACGCGAGTCATCGAAAGGAACGGAGAGGGGTTCATCGCTCATGCGATTCCCCGTTCCTCGAGCCGGTAGCGGCAGACGTCCTTGAGATCCTCGGGGATGCGGTCATCGCCGAGGAGCGTTTGCGGATTCCAGATCTGGAAGGTCTCGCCGACGCCCAGGAACAGGGCGAGGTCGGCGATTCCGCCCTTGCGGCGCATCATGGTCGGAAGGAGGATCCGGCCGGTGCTGTCGTAGGGCACTTCCTCGCTGATCGCGAAGGCGAGCAAATTGTTCTGCTGGTAGGCGAGCTGGGCCTCGGGCCGCTCCTCGTTCTTCTCGAGGAGGCGCTCGATCTTCTGATGCTTCAGGGCCGCATAGGCGGGGTCGTAGGCCGACAGGCAGGGGAAGGTCTCGTGCTTCGCCAGGACGATGGTGCGGGCATCGCCGCGGCGCTCGATCACGGTGCGCAGGAAGGCGGGCACGGAGACGCGGCCTTTCGCGTCTACTCCGTTCAAGGCACTGCCCTGAAACAGATGTTCCAATGCCACCGCAACCACTCCCGCGCGCGGTGGACAGATCTCTCCCGTTCGCCGGAACGCGGGGTCACCGCGACCGGCGGCCGGCCCAACAGAAATGGGATCAGCCCCGCGCTACGAACTGTGTGTAACGCGGGCCGCCATGGGACTCAATGGGATTTGATGGGAAACCGTGGGCAAAAATGGATATTGGCCGATTTCTGCGACTTTGATGTACCACTTCTGACCGCGCGTTCTCTCCCCGTTCCGGCTTATGTTCCTGTGGATAAGTCTGTGAATCGGATTTTGCCAGCGAATCCCATGTTCGCCCACGGGATGTCCGCCGAATCCCGTCAGTTCCGGGGCGGCGTTGCCAGTTCCCCGACCAGCGCCACCACCGCTTCCCGGTTCCCGGCCGGCTCGCCAAGCGCGAAATCCGCATCGGCGACGATTGTCGCATAGCCCTTGCCGACCCGGCAGCGGGCGACCGCGCGCGTCGGCGACAGGGTGCAGTCGCCGCCCGCCCGGGTCAGCGATCCCGGCCTTGCGCCCCTGATCCGGGTCCCGCGCCCGAGGTCGGTCTCGGCCTGCTCGGCACCGGCATCTTCCTGGGCGTCGAGGGACAGCCCCCAGCGCCGAAGCAGCCCCGTGTCTGGGAAAGCATAAGGCGGCCGGAAGCGGTCGCCCAGCGGCCGGCTGCTTTCGAAGGTCAGCATCGGATCGGCCAGCAGCACCAGCCGCCCGCCCTGCCTCACCCAATCGTCGAGCGCGACCAGCCGCTCGGCGGTCAGCGCCTGCGGCTGGGCGGCAAGCAGCAGGCCGCCCGGCGCCAGCTGCTCCGGCCCGTCAACCGGGCGGACCGCATAGCTGGCCTCGAGCGCGTCCAGCAGCGGGCTTTTCGGCGCATCGAGGCCGAAGCGCTCGCCGAACAGGATCGGCAGGCTGGTCAGCAGCGCGAGGTCAGGCCTGGCAGCTGGCGCGGATGTCGGTTCGGCCGAGCAGGCGGCGAGCGCCAGCCCCATCATGGCACAGGCGCGAAGCATCAGGGCTGGGGCTGGACCGGCTGTTCCGCCGTTTCATTCTCCGTTCCCTGCCCCGGCGCCACGCCAAGCTCGGCCAGCGGGTCGCTCGGCGGCTCGGCGATGTTCGAGGCGAGGTTGGTCGTGGGCTCCTCGCCGCCGCGGATGACGGCGGTGCCCAGCAGGACCATCAGGAAGACGAAGGCAAGTCCGGTCAGCCCGTAGCGGATGCGCTGCATCGCGGTTGCTCCCACCCCCATCCTTCTAGAACCTATGCCGATCGACGCGTTATGCAAGCCCGTGGCGGAACCGCCCCGACCAAAGCCGCCATTGACCGTTCATGTTGCGCCCGCGAAAGGGCCATCCATGACGACTCGCCTTACCCTTGTCGCGCTCGGCGCGTTCCTCTCCCTGTCGGCTTGTAACAGCGCCGACAACACCATTGTCCAGCAGGGCCCGGCCGATCCGCTCGCCAACCAGCTGGCCGAGGCTCCGCCGGTCGAGCTGCCGCCCTCGATCGCCGCGAGCAAGACCTATCGTTGCGACGGCAACAAGGTGGTCGAGATCGACTGGACCGAGCGCAACGGCCAGCCGGCCGGCGCCAACTACCGGGTCGGCGCCGACACCGTCGCCTCCACCGTCACCACCGCTCCGGCCGAGGGCACCGGCCCCTACACCGGCGCCGACGGCAGCAGCATCACCGGCACCAAGGATGCGAGCAGCGTCCAGGTCACCCTCCCCGGCCAGAGCGCCATCACCTGCCGCGGCTGAGCGGCCAGCGCTGAATCCACCTCCCGACCCCGGCCCTCACCGGCCGGGGTTTTTGTTTGTGTGGCAGGTGGGGCTTATGTCCGCTTTCGACCCGTTGCGGACGTTGGCTCCAGACGCCAGGGTGCGGCGGTGCCGATCCGGAACCTCCCCGTTGCGAAGCAATGGGGAGGGGGACCGCTCCGCGCAGCGGAGTGGTGGAGGGGCCAGCACCATGCGCGCAACTGCCAACGCCATGTACGCCGCCCGGCGCTATCGCGGCCATCTAAGCCTGCCCGAACAACTTTTCTGGCGCCTGCTCCGCCAAGCCCGCCGCGACCTTCGCTTCCGCCGCCAGCATCCGATCGGTCCCTATGTCGCCGACTTCTACTGCGCGGCGGCCAAGATGGTGATCGAGATCGACGGCGCCTCTCACAATCACTCGCAAGCGGCAGACGAACGCCGAACCGCCTACCTCCACTCCGTCGGGCTGCAGGTCCTCCGCATCCCGGCCGCCGACGTCCTCGCCAACCCGGAAGCGGTCGCCGACGCCCTGATGCGACGGTGCGAGCGCCGCGCTGGCCCCTCCACCACTCAGCCTGAAGGCTGAGCGGTCCCCCTCCCCATTGCTGCGCAACGGAGAGGTTCTGCGAATGTCCGCTTTCCACCCAAAGCAGACATTCAGGCCGCACGCTCGGGATTGCGGCGAGGCGGGCACAATCATTCCCTGCACTCTGCCTCGTCTCAACGCCATATCAGGCCAGACGATCTGCCTGGGGGGAACCGATGCAGCCCGCGGCGCATAAGGTTGTGCGGAGCCCGATTGCGCCCGCTTGAAGCGAAGGAAGTCCGTCGTGAACGAGCAGAACAACTCCAGGCCGAACCCTGACCAGCAAAGCCCCTCCTCCAGGGACGATCGATCCGCCATCCCGCTCGGGCAAGGTCCCACGGGCGAGGCTTCACCCGGCAAGTCCCCAGCTGGCGAACAACATCAAGACCAAGAGCTGCAGGGTCAACAGCCGCAAGGCCAGGCGCACGAGAACGCCGAAGGCGCGATCCCGAAGGCCGTGGAAGCCATCGAGAAGGCAGCCGACAAGGGGTTGGAGAAAACCTCGGGCGTCGTTGGAAGCACGATCGACAAGGTCGCTGATGCGGCGATCAGCGCGCTTGGCGGCAGGCCCGATCAGAACCACAATAGCTGACGCCACGGCCACGGCATTTTTTCAAACCCGATGGGGAGCATTGGTCCTGCCCGGACCAACTGCTCCCCACCTGCCTCCACCCTTGCAGGTAAGCCAATCGTCCACAGCAAACGGTCGCGCACGCAGGGACAAGTTGCGTGCCGACCGATTGGCCAATTCGCCGCATCCCGCTACAGGCGCGGGCATGACCGCGATCACGCCCGAAATCGTCGCCGAGCACGGCCTGTCCCCGGATGAATATGAGCGCATCCTGCATGCACTCGGGCGGGAGCCGAACCTCACCGAGCTCGGCATCTTCTCGGTCATGTGGTCGGAGCATTGCTCCTACAAATCCTCCCGCATCCACCTGAAGAAGCTCCCGACCGAGGCACCCTGGGTGATCTGCGGCCCGGGCGAGAATGCCGGGGTGATCGACATCGGCGACGGCGACGCGGCCATCTTCAAGATGGAGAGCCACAACCATCCCTCCTACATCGAGCCCTACCAGGGCGCGGCGACCGGGGTGGGCGGCATCCTCCGCGACGTCTTCACCATGGGCGCCCGGCCGATCGCCAACATGAACGCGCTCCGCTTCGGCGATCCCAAGCACCCGAAGATGCGCCACCTGATCGCCGGCGTGGTCGCGGGCATCGGCGGCTATGGCAATTGCGTCGGCGTGCCCACGGTCGGCGGCGAGACCAATTTCGATCCTGCCTACAACGGCAATATCCTGGTCAACGCCATGACCGTCGGCGTCGCCCGGACCGACAAGATCTTCTATTCGGCCGCCGCCGGCATCGGCAATCCGGTGGTCTATGTCGGGTCCAAGACCGGCCGTGACGGCATCCACGGCGCGACCATGGCCTCGGCCGATTTCGGTGAGGATTCGGAAGAGAAGCGCCCCACCGTCCAGGTCGGCGATCCCTTCACGGAGAAACTGCTGATCGAAGCCTGCCTTGAATTGATGGCCTCCGACGCGATCGTCGCCATCCAGGACATGGGCGCGGCGGGCCTCACCTCTTCCTCGGTCGAGATGGCGAGCAAGGGCGGCGTCGGCATCCGCCTCGACATGGACGCCGTGCCCTGCCGCGAAACGGGCATGACGCCCTACGAGATGATGCTCTCCGAGAGCCAGGAGCGCATGCTGATGGTCCTGAAGCCGGGCCGCGAGGCCGAGGCCGAAGCCATCTTCGCAAAGTGGGAGCTGGACTTCGCCGTCATCGGCACTGTCACCGACACCGGCCGGATGGAGCTGGTGTGGAAGGGCGAGACCGTCGCCGACATCCCGCTCGGCCCCCTCGCCGACGAAGCGCCGCTCTACGACCGGCCGTCGCTGTCGCCGGAAGAATATCAGGCCTGGGCGCAGGTGAAGCCGCTTGGCGATGTGCCGGAATCGACCGACATCGCCGGCGATCTCCTGAAGCTGATGGGCTCCCCCGCCCTCGCCTCGCGCCGCTGGATCTGGGAGCAGTATGACCAGCAGGTGGGCGGCGACACGGTCCAGCGCCCCGGCGGCGATGCGGCGGTGGTCCGCGTCCACGGCTCGGACAAGGCGCTGGCGATCACCACCGACTGCACCCCGCGCTATTGCTATGCCGACCCCTATGAAGGCGGCAAGCAGGCCATCGCCGAGGCCTATCGCAACCTCTCGGCGGTCGGAGCCACGCCGCTCGCGGTCACCAACTGCCTCAACTTCGCCAACCCGCAGCGGCCCGAGATCATGGCGCAGATCGTGGGCTGCCTGCGTGGCATGAGCGACGCCTGCCGCGCCCTCGACTTCCCGATCGTGAGCGGCAACGTGTCGCTCTACAACGAGAGCAAGGCCACCGGCGGCGGCAGCGCCATCCTGCCCACCCCCGCGATCGGCGCGGTCGGGCTGCTGAAGGACTGGTCCGCCTCCGCCACCATCGCCTTCAAGCAGGAGGGCGACATCCTCTGCCTGGTCGGCGGCACGCGGCGCGACGGCTCGGGCCACCTCGGCCAGTCGCTGTGGCTGCGCGAGATCGCCGGGCGCACCGAAGGCACCCCGCCGCCGGTCGACCTCGATCATGAACTCGCGGCCGCCACGCTGGTGCGCGAGCTTATCGGCCGCGGCATGGTGACGGCCGTTCACGACGTCGCTGACGGGGGCGTTGCAGTCGCCGCCGCCGAGATGGCGCTGGCCGGCGGGATCGGCGCCGAAATCCTGCTGTGGAAGCCGTTCATCGCCGATGCGTTCGGCGAGGACCAGGGCCTGTTCCTCGTCACCGTCCGTGACGATCAGGACGAACTGAACGCCCTGAACGCGCTCGAGGATGCCTGCGAGGAAGCCGGCGTGGGCTGCGCCATTATCGGCGCGGTAGGCGGCGACACGATCAAGTTCGTGGATGTCGAGGAATGGGAAGCGGACCGGTTCGACGGCCTGTCCGAAGTCTCACTTGCCGACCTCCGCCGCGCCCACGAGGCGTTCCTGCCGGAGCTGATGGGGACGGACGGGGCGCTGGCCTGAGCTGTTTTCCTGCATTCGCAGGGGAAGCTAGGCCGCTTTCACCTCCGCCCGGCCAAGCGCCGCGGCGACCGCGTCGGACAAGGCGGTGACGGTGAACGGCTTCCTCAGCAATTCGTAGCCAATCAGGTCCTCGCCCTCGCCCTCGCCGACATAGCCGGTGACGAATAGCACGGCGAGGTCGGGGAAGCGGCGCTTCAGGAGGCGGATCAGCTCCGGCCCGGTCATGCCCGGCATGATGACGTCGCTGATGACAAGATCGAACTGCTGGGCATCGAAGGCGCTCAGCGCCTCCTCCGCGCTGGCGCAGGCGACCGGCTGATATTCGAGGTCCTCGAGCGCCTCGACCGTTGCGCTGCGCACGCGGGGATCGTCCTCGACGAGCAGGATGCGCGCGCCTCGCCGGGCGGCTGCCTCGGCAGCGCTGACCTGATGATTCATGACCGGATGCATCCGCACCTCCGCTGGCTGTGCCATGCTACGCGGCAGATACAGGCTGACGACCGTGCCCACGCCAATGGCACTGTCGATCGTCACTTCGCCGCCCGACTGGCGGGCGAAGCCGAAAATCTGGCTGAGGCCGAGGCCGGTGCCCTTGCCGACCTCCTTGGTGGTGAAGAAGGGCTCGAAGGCGCGGCGCTGCACTTCCTCGGTCATGCCGCAGCCCTGGTCGGCGACCGCGATCCGCACGTACTCGCCCGCCGGCAGTCCGGCCACCTCTTCCATGCCCAGCGCCACGTCGGCGGTGGCGATGGTGATGACGCCCTCGCCTTCCATGGCGTCGCGGCCGTTGACCGAAAGGTTGAGCAGGGCATTTTCAAGCTGGTGGGGATCGACGAAGATCGACCACTCGCCCCTGATGTCGACCCGCACCGAGATGCGCTCGCCGAGCGTCCGGTCGAGAAGATCGGTGAGGCCGCGCACCAGGTCGCCGGGGCGGACCTGCTCGGGCAGCAGGGGCTCGGCCCGCGCGAAGCTCAGCAGGCGTCGGGTCAGCGCCGCCGCGCGGGTCGCGCCGTCCATGGCGTTGTTGAGGTGGTTCATCACCTCGCGCTTGGGGCCGCCGAGCCGGCGCCGAGCGAGATCGATGCCGCCAACCACGACCGCGAGCATGTTGTTGAAATCGTGCGCGATGCCGCCCGTCAGCTGGCCAACCGCCTCCATCTTCTGGATCTGGCGGAGCTGGGCCTCGGCCGCCTCGCGCTCCTCCGCCTCTGCCTTCAGCGCTTCATTGGCCTCGCGCAGCTCCTGGGTGCGCATCGCGACCGCTTCCTCCAGCGTCTCCGCTTCGCGCCGGGCAAGATAGTTCTGCCGAACCGCCTGCACTGCGACCACGCCGAGCCCGATCGCCGCCAGCCCGATCAGCATGCCGAGCCACGACAGATAGTCGGTCAGGCGGTCGGCCTGGGCGGAGAAGAACTGCGTCTGCTCCATGCTGTTGCGGAGAACGGCCCGCTCCGACGACGCGATTTCAGCGAGCTTTGCCCGCAACTGCGAACCAAGGGTCGTGGCCCGGTTCTGCTGGCCATATTCCTCACGCGTGAAGGTGTAGAAGAGGCCCAGTCCACCCTCGCCCTGCTGGGCCGATGCGGCCTGGGCGACCTTGGCGAGATTGCTGCCATGCTCCTCGTAGAGCCGGCTCGCTTCCTCCACCCGGCGAAGCTGCGCCGGATCGTTGCGCACCAGCCGCTCGAGCTGGCGAAGCTGGGTCCCGGCAAGACGCCATTCGTTGGAGAAGATGCTGCCCGACACCCGCACCTGCTCGTCGAGCACGAAGCGCCCGAGCGCCGCCTCCGAGCGCGCGAGCGTGGCGTCGGCGGTACGCACCAGCAGCGTCACGTCATAAGCGTGGCGTTCGCGTTCCAGCGCCGCGTCGCGGGCACGGTTGCTCATCGCCACCAGAAGCACCATCCCGAGCAGGATGAGTGCTGCCAGAGTCGCCCCCGCCGCAGCCCCGAAGCGGCGTCCGTCGAACCCGCTGTCGTCGGTTCTCGCCCTCATTGCGCCTCAGTCTAGGACTCGACTCGGGGCGGCACAACCGCTCGTTCAGGCACGCTGTGGAACTGTTGCGCCCATGCGCGTCTCATCCATCCTGTTGCCGCTTCTTCTGGCCGCATCGCCGGCCGGCGCCGCCGACCCTGTCCGACTGTCTCCGGCGGAGGCGCTGGACCGCGATGCGGGCCTTTATGCCACGGCGTTCGCGGTGCCGGCGGACGAGGCCAGGCGCCGGCTCGAGCAGCAGCGGGCGAGCGTCCAGGTCAGCGATATGCTGCGACTGCGTTATCGCGACCGGCTGGCGTCGATCAGCGTGGTGCATCGCCCCGACTGGCACCTGCTGGTCCGGCTCACCGCTGGCGAACGGCCGGCCGACCAGCTGCTGGAAGCAAACGGCCTTGCGATCCCGGTCCGCTTCGAGGTGGGAGCGCCAGTGACGCGCGCTCAGGCACTGCGCCTGCTCGATTCGGAACGCTACCGCCTGCCGACCCTGGTTCCCGGCTATCGCGGCGCGGGTGTCGATCCGCGCTCCGGTGGACTGATCGTCATGCAGCGGCCCGGTGCCGACGCGCGGCCGGTTGCGGATGTCGAGCAGGCACTGGCGGCGGCGGTCGGCCTTCCCGTGCGCATCCGCCGACTCGATGCCCTGCTCGTCGACAGCGCAGCGATCGGCGGCGGCCGCGTCGACGGTCCCAATCCTGACGGCCGGCGGTTCCGCTGCACCACCGGCTTCGTGGTCAAGGCCCCAGATGGTGCGCTGGGCATCACCACCGCCGCCCACTGCCCCGACACGCTGACCTGGCGCGGAACCGACGGCGAGGAACGGCTGCTGCCGATGCTGGGCGCCTGGGGGGCGGCGCAGAATGACGTTCAGATCCACGGCGGCGTCGGACCGGCCGAGCCGCTCGTCTTCAGCAATACCGGCAAGACCGAGGTGCGACCCGTCACCAGCTGGGCGACCCGGCCGATGACCCGGCCTGGCGACTGGCTGTGCCTTCGCGGTGAAAGCTCGGGCTACGCCTGCTCGGAGGTCGAGCTGACCGACTTCGCCCCGGCCGGCGATCTGTGCGGCGGCCTTTGCACCTCGAGCTGGGTGACCATGCGCGGCCCGCAATGCCGGCGCGGCGACAGCGGAGCGCCGATCTTCCTCGGCTCGGTCGCTTATGGCGTGCTGAAGGGCGGCGCCTACCTTCCGGACGGCAGCTGCGCCTTTTCTTATTATCAGAGCGTCGACTATCTGCCCGACGGCTGGCGCGTCGCGACGGTCAGATGACGCCGACGCGCTTGCCCGCCGCTTCGAACATGCCGAGGATCTCGCCCACCTGTTCCTCGCTGTGCAGCGCGCAGAGCGAGCAGCGCAGCAGGGTCATGCCGGCCGGAGTCGCCGGCGGACGTGCGAGGTTCACGTAGAGGCCTTCCTGCAGCAGGGCCTCCCACATGGCGGCGCCGCGCTCGAGGTCGGGCATGATTACCGCGATGATCGCCGACTGCGGCGTTTCGGTACCGAGCGTGAAGCCAAGGCTCTTCAGCCCGCCATGCAGGCGCTTGCTGTTGGCCCAGAGGTGCGCACGCTTGTCGGCCGCGCCCCGGAGCTTGTCGATCGAGGTGGCGGCGGTCGCGACCACGCTCGGCGGCAAGGAAGCGGTGAAGACGTAGGGGCGGCAGACGAGGCGCAGGATCTCGAACTTGGGATGGTTCGAGACGCAGAAGCCACCGACCGTTCCGACCGACTTGGAGAAGGTGCCGATGACGAAGTCGACGTCGTCCAGCACGCCCTGTTCCTCGGCGACGCCGCGGCCGTTTTCGCCGATGAAGCCCATCGAATGGGCCTCGTCGACCAGCACCATCGCGCCGTGCGCCTTGGAGATGGCGACCATCTCCTTGAGCGGCGCGGTGTCGCCGAGCATCGAATAGACGCCTTCGAGCACGACCAGCTTGCCGGCTTCGGTCGGCAGCCGCTTCAGCCTTTTCTCGAGCGCGTCCACGTCATTGTGGCGGAAGGCGACGATCTGGGCGTTGCCGAGCGCGCAGCCGTCGTAGATGCTGGCGTGGCTGTCGATGTCGAGGATGACGTAATCATCCTTCCCCGCCATGGTCGAGATGATCCCGAGATTGGCCTGGTAGCCGGTCGAGAAGACCATCGCATGGTCCATGGCGTAGAAGCGCTTCAGCGCCTCCTCGCACTCGCGGTGACCCTGGTAGGTGCCGTTCAGCACCCGGCTCCCGGTCGTTCCCGAGCCATATTCGTCAAGTGCCTTATGCCCGGCCGCGAGCACGTCCGGGTCGAAGGTCTGGCCCATGTAATTGTAGGTGCCGAGCAGGATCGTCCGCTTGCCGTTGCAGATGGCGACGGTCGGGCTCTCGACCCGCTCCATCACCAGGTTGAACGGGTCGGTGACGCCGGTCGCCAGCAGGTTCTCGCGGACGTCGATCAGCGGCTGAAACTTGTCGAACAGGTCCGGCGCGGTGCCGCGGGGCGCGGGCTTGCCGGCGTCGGCGGTCATGGCGAGGCCGGGATCGGTCATGGCGTTCAGCCCTGCAGCTCGCCGACGGCGTCGATCAGCTGACCGACGGTCTCGATCTCGGCGGCGCGGTTCATGGTGATGATGATGTCGAACTCGTCCTCGACGGCCGCGACGAAGTCCATCACGGTCAGGCTGTCCCATTCGAGATCCTGCGCGAAGCGGGTCTCTTCGGACACTTCGATGCCCTTCTTGTTGAAATCGGCGATCAGGCGATGGATCGCGTCCTTGCGTTCGTCACGGTCGGTCATGTCATTCTCGCTAGGGTTTCGAGCGCTCAAGCGCAACAAAGGGGCGAAATGCGGGCAGGATGGCGTTAGACACGTGCCCGATGACCTCGCCCCTGCCGCCTTACGCCGAACTGCTGCAGCTTCGTACCGAGACCACGGACGACGGCCGGCGCCTGTTCGTCATGCCTTTCCATGACGATGTGGTCGGGCGGCCGGGCTATCTCCATGGCGGCGCCATCGCCGGCCTGCTCGAGTTCGCCGCCTATGGCGAGCTTACGAGGGCGCTGGAAGGCCAGGGAGTGGTGCCCAAGCCCATTTCGGTGACGGTGGATTTCCTGCTCGGCGGCAAGGACCGCGACACCTTCGCCGGCGCCACCATCGAGCGGCTCGGCGCGCGCATCGCCAACGTGGAGGCCTTCGCCTGGCAGAAGGACCGCGGCACACCCATTGCCAGCGCCCGGATCAACTTCCTGCTGGCGGCTGCCGGCTAGCGGCGGCTATTTGATCGCGCCGGTGCGGATCAGCTTTGGCACGAGGGTCACCGCGGTCAGCAGCGGATGCTTCTTCTGCCACTCGCTCAGCGCGATGCTGGTCCCGGCGTGGCGGTTGATCTTCCAGACGATATATTCCGCGCCGCCGGCGAAGGTGGCGCTGGCCTTGGCGAGGCGCGCGACCGACAGCAGCTTGCCCTCGATCCGCCGCCGCCGCCACGATCCGCCGCAACGCTTCCCGGAGGCGCGCGCCGCCGCCATGGCGGGTCCGAAGAAACGCAGGTAGCGCGCCGGATCGGCATCGACGACCGAAGCACTCCGGCTCCCCTTCTCCGCCCGAAGCTCGGCCGAATAGGTCAGTGCGAAGGCGGCGCTCCACAGGTCGAGGGGCTGCTGCTCGTTGGGGACGACGCTGAGTGCCGCGCTGAGCAGGGTCGGAGCGGCGCGCGCGACCGCCGCCACCACCTTCTCGCTCGCCTCCGGACCCGCCGACCAGACCAGTCGCGAAGGCTGGGCGAAGCGGGCCCATACCGACACGCTTCGGGTCTCCGGACCGTTCAGCCGGTGGAAGTCGGCCTCGCTCAGCACCGCATATTTCGCCGCCAGCCCCTCGTGCGCGAAGGGAAATACATTGGGCGGGATCAGCCGGTTGGCGGTCGCCAGCCAGCCATGCTCGTAGGCGGCGCGGTAATCGGAGACGATCAGATAGAAGTCGAGCATCGCTCCTTCGAGCGCGACGTCGCGCAGGCAGGAGCCGTAGAAGAGCACCGCGCGCGAGGCCGAGCCATGGGCGGCGGCGATGGCCGCAGCCATGGCGGCGACCCGCGGGTCGACCGGCTGGGCGAGTTCCTCGCCGACCAACGCCCGCAACTCGGCCGTCGGATCAGGCGGCGAGGCGGACAAAGGAAAGCGGCGACGCCGGGGTCAGGGTGATGGGCTTGCCGATCCCGGCTTCGAACCGCTCGCCGTCGAGGAAGACGGACGAGCGATCGCCTTCGATCGAGATTTCGTCGGCTTCCTCGACATGGACGCCGTCGACCTTGTTGCGGCCGAGCCGCCCGGCAATTCCCGCAACCAGGCCGCGCACCATCGAGCTGGAGCGATGCTCCACCGCGACCAGCTTGAGCGGACCCTTGCCAGCGGTGCGCAGGTCGCTGCCGAGGAGGAGCTTCTCGAGCGTCGTCACCGCGAGCAGGGCAAAGCGCCCGCTGAGCGTGCCGTGGCGGCGGACGGTAATCTCGATCGGGGCCGGGCTCGGCGGCAGGAACTTGCCCCGGAGGCCGATGAACTGGCGCACCATCACCGCCACCGCCGTGATGACGTGGCTGAGGCCGTTCGGAAGTCCGAGCGGATAGATCTTGTCGCGGCAGTAGAGCATGGTGTCGGCAAGGCCCGCCCCGCCGAGGAACATGCCGATCACCGGCTTGGCCGCGCCGTCGCTGCTGAGCGCGATCAGCTGCCGCGCGACGATATGGTCGGTGAGATCGCCTTCCGCGAGCTCGAGCAGCCGCTTCAGCGCTTCGACCGGATCGCCCTGCGCACCGAGATCGAGAGCGATGAGATTCGTCTTGCCGTTGGGCAGCACCGCCAGCGGCGGCCGCTCGCCCTCGAAATGATTGCCGTTGACCAGTTCGGTCAGCGCCGCCTGGACCGTCCCGTCGCCACCGTTGATGGCCAGCACCTTGGGCCGGACCCGGGCGATGGTCCGGAGCGCAGCGCCGATCTGGTCGGCCTTTTCCACCTCATAGTGGAAGATGTCCGGATGCTCGGCGCAGAAGGCGCGGATGCGCGGCAGCTGCGACAGGTTGCCGGTCGACCGCGGGTTGCTGAGGAGGGCGATTCGCGCCTTGCTCATCAGCTTGACCGCGCCGGGCCGATGGCCAGGCCGTTGAGGTAGAGCATCCGGACGGAGATCGGCTGCACGCCGGCGCCGACCTCGATCCTGGTGCCCGCGAACTTCGGCCGTCCGAGCAGGCTGAGCCGCGGATTGCGCGAGAAGCCGGCGCCGTCGGAACGGTCCTGCTCCTTGTCGGCATCGATGTCGTGGTGGACGGCGAGCCCGTAGGCACCTGGCTTCGGAACGGCGATGCAGACGTCCATCGCCGAACCCGTGACCGGCACCCGCACCTTCTTGAGCGAGCCGCCCTTCCTGAGCCAGCCGCTCTGGTCGTAGAGCGCAAAGCGCAGGTTGCCGCGCTGCTGCTTGAAGCCGGACACGCGGACCTTGATCGCCGGCCCGCCGGCCGCGCACGCCTGCACGTCACCGGCCATCGCCGAGGCGGCGGTGGCGGGCAGCGCGGCCGAGCCGAGCATCAGGACCGGGAACAGGACGAGGAACCGCATGGCTTGGAAACACTGTCTTTCGCAGGACCGACGGGTCGCTTTCGTCAGCTCCGCTTCAGGTGAATCGGCGCTAGGCGAACTGCCCATGAAGGCTGGTTGCACTTGCTTTGCGGCCAAATGATGGTGTTGAGGGGCGGAAGAACAAGTTCATGACCCTGATCGACCGCTACATCGCCAAGGCGATCGCCATTCCGCTGGCCGGCACCCTGGTGCTGGCGGCGATGCTGCTCGTCCTCGACAAGATGCTGCGACTGTTCGATTTCGTCATCAATGCGGGCGGCCCGGTCAGCGTCGTCTGGCGAATGCTGGCCAACCTCCTGCCGGAATATTTCGCGCTCGGCATCCCGGTCGGGCTGCTGCTCGGGATCCTCCTCGCCTTCCGCCGGCTGGCCCTGTCGAGCGAGTTGGACGCGCTACGCGGGGTCGGCACGGGCTTCGGTCGGCTGCTGCGCATCCCCTACACCTATGCTTTCGTGCTGATGCTGCTGAATCTGTTCCTGGTCGGGTGGCTCCAGCCCTGGACCCATTATGGCTATGAGCGGCTCCGCTTCGACCTGCGCTCGGGCGCGCTCGGCGCGAGCCTCAAGGTGGGCGAGTTCAATACCCTGTCCAAGCGCTTCACCATCCGCATCGACCGCAGCGAGCAGGGCGGGACTCAGCTCCACGGCCTGTTCGTCCAGGCGGACAACAGCAGCGGGGCGGCGATCGTCGCCACCGCCAACCATGGCCGCTTCCTTGCCACCGACGATCCCGACACCATCCTCCTCCGGCTCGAGGAAGGGCGGCTGATCCAGCAGGATCCGCGCTTCGCCACGCCTCGCACCCTCGCGTTCCGATCATACGACCTCCCGATCAACCTGCCCCGGGTCGACAGCTTCCGCGCCCGTGCGCAGGACCAGACGGACGAAATGACCCTGCCCGAGATCATCCGGGCCAGCTACGGCGGAGCGGCCACCGGCGAGGCGAACCTGGCGGCCCGGGCCAACCTCCACTTCCGGATGGTGGAGGTGATCATGATGATGCTGCTGCCTTTGCTGGCGGTAGCGCTGGCGGTACCGCCCAAGCGCTCCAGCTCGAGCCTTGGCATCTTCATCGGGATCGTGATGGTGGTCGCCTATCACAAGGTGAACCAGTGGGCGGAGGACGCCGGCGCGCGCGGCGACTTCATGCCGGAAGTCGCGATGTACGTGCCCTTCCTCGTCTTCGCCGCCTGCATCGTCTGGATGTTCATGACGCTCGCCACCAAGCCCGGCGGACAGCCGATCGGCGCGCTCGAACGGGGCGGTGCCAAGGCGTGGAGCCTGATCAAGCGCCTCCTGCCCCAGCCGCGCCGGCGCCTGAAGGCGGCCGGGGCGTGATCAACCTCAACTTCTTCCCGTCGCCGCGGCTCGCCCGCTACACCGTGTGGCTCTACGTCTCGCGAAGCCTCGCCGTGCTCCTCAGCCTGAGCATGGTGCTGATGATGCTCAACCTCCTGTCGGAATCGGGCAAGATCCTGGCCGTTTCCGGCAATGGCGAGGCGGAGCTGTGGCGCTATGTCGGCTACCGCTTCCCGCAGCTGATCGCCTTCGCCTTCCCCTTCTCCTTCTTGCTCGGCGCGTTGATCACCTTCACCACGCTCAACCAGAACAGCGAAGTGGTGGCGATGAAGGCGGCCGGCCTGTCCGCCCACCAGTTGCTTGCCCCGCTGATCGCCGCCAGCATCGGCCTTGCCGGCTTTTCCTTTGCTTTCAACGAGCTGGTGGTGGTCGACGGTTCGCGCCAGCTCGCCGCCTGGGACGGCAACGACTACAAGCCGGTGCCTCCCGACAGCGGCATCCTCAGCAACGTCTGGGTGACCGCCGGCGACGACCTCGTCCAGACGAGGATCGTCACCGGCCGCGGTGCCGGGGTGCGCCTGCGCAACGTCCGCCTGTTCGAACGGCAGGACAACAGCATCACCCGAATCATCGATGCCGACCGTGGACGCCCCTATGAGGGCGGATGGATGCTCGAAGGTGTCACCATCTACGATGCCGGGATGAACGTCGTCCTCCGCCGACCGGCGCTGCGAGCGCTCGAGGGCGTCGAGCCGCAGCGCTTCACCCTCGCCAAGGTCGACCCGGACGCGCAGAACTTCGTCACCCTTCAGCGCAACATCGGCGAGATGGAGCGCGCCGGCGTGACCACCGCGACCGCCGAGACCGGCTTCTGGCACAAATTGTCGCAGCCCCTGTCGACGATGCTCATGCCGCTGCTCGCCGCCATGGCCGCCTTCGGCCTTGCGCGCTCGGGCAAGGTGCTGCTGCGTGCGGCGGTCGGCATGGCACTCGGCTTCGCTTATTTCGTGATCGACAATTTCGCGGTGGCGCTCGGCAATGTCGGCGCCTACCCGCCCCTGCTCGCCGCCTGGGCACCGTTCCTCCTGTTCCTGCTCATCGGCGAGACCGTCCTGATCCGTTCGGAGGAATGATGCGTTTCCTGCTGCTCCTGCTCGCGAGCCTGTTCCTCGTCGGCGCGGCTCCGGCACCCGCCGCGCGCGACTGGCGCACCAACGTCGTCGAAAGTGCCGAGGGCTGGACCTTCGGCAAGCCCGGCGCACCGCTGCTCGCCGAATATGCAAGCTTCGGCTGCCCGCATTGCCGCCAGTTCGCCGAAGGCGCCGGTCCGCGCATCGAGCAGCTGGTGAAGGCCGGCAGGCTGCGGCTGGCCTTCCGCCCCTTCCTCATCTTCTCGCACGACCGCTCGGCCACCGTCCTTGCCCGCTGCGTGCCTTCCAGGCGGCGCCTCGCCTTCATCAAGGCCGCCTTCGTCGCCCAGGCCGACACGCGTGCGCGCATGGCTGCCGCCGACGCCGACGAGCGGGTGCGTGGTGACCTGTTCACGGCCGAACTCGCTGGCCCGATTGCCCATTCGCGCCTGGTGGCGGATGTGAGTGGCCTCGATGCGCTGGCGGAGGCACATGGCCTGTCGCCGGCCGCCCGCGAGCGCTGCCTTGCCGACGAGGCGCACCAGTCCTGGGCTACCGCCGCCGATCTTGCGGCCCGGGTTGCAGGTGTCACCGGAACCCCCACCTATTTCCTCGACGGTCACCAGATCGCCAAGCCGCTCACTCCGGAAGAACTGGTGTCCAAGCTGCCCCGCTAGCCTTTTGTCCCATTGTCGCCGCATTGGCGTGGCAGGGATGAAGGTCATGCAGGCGGCCATTGGTGTCGCAAAAGCGAAACATTCGAAGGCGTGATGACGTGAGCAGTTCGGCAAGGCCCGGAATCTGGAGGCGGTCGCATTACCTCGACCGCATGACCCTGAAGCAACTCTGGATCGCCTATTTCCAGTATCCGGCGATCATCGCCTATCTGGCGCTGTCGGCGGTGAGCATCGGCGTCTGGGCACGCTATCCGGCCAGCCTGATCGAGACGGCGGCGACGGTCGGCGTGGTGGTCGTCCTCTATCCGCTCGTCTGGTACTGCCTCCACCGCTGGGTGCTGCACAGCAACTGGATGTTCAAGGTGCCCTTCCTCGCTTCGACCTGGAAGCGCATCCACTACGATCACCATCAGGACCCGAACCATCTCGAGGTTCTGTTCGGCGCGCTCCACACCACCCTCCCGACCATCGCCGCGGTCAGCCTGCCGGTGGGCTATGCGATCGGCGGCATCGGCGGCGCGGCAGTGGCGCTCGCGACCGGGCTGCTGACGACTTGCGTCTACGAATTCGTACACTGCATTCAGCACCTTGCCTACAAGCCCAAGTCGAAGCTGATCGCCGAGATGAAGAAGCGCCACATGGCGCACCATTTCCACGACGAGAACGGCAATTACGGGATCACCAGCTACTTCTGGGATCGCGCGCTCGGCACCTTCTACGACCGGCCCGAGCGGCCGGCGAAGAGCCCGACCGTCTTCAACCTCGGCTACACCGAGGAAGTGGCCTCTCGATATCCGTGGGTGAAGAAGCTGTCGGGCGGCATCGTCGCCTCCGGCCATCCGCGCAAGCGCGGCGACAATCACGCCGGCAGCGAGCGCGAGGCGGCGTAAGCCTTCTCCCGGCGGAAGCCGGAGCCCGGCTACTCTCATTACTGCCGGTACCATCAACTGGGCTCCTGCTTTCGCAGGAAGGCAGCAATGGGTAAGCGACTGCCCGTGACCGCCAGCGACCTCGTCCCCGACTCCGAACGCCGGGGCTTCATCGGCGCCCTGCCCGCGGCCGTGCGGCCCTACGCCAGCCTGATGCGGATCGATCGGCCGATCGGGACGTGGCTGCTTTTCTGGCCCTGCGCCTGGAGCGTGGCGCTGGCCGGAGTGCAGGGCCAGTGGACCCTGTTCGCCTGGTTCCTGCTCGGCTCCTTCGCGATGCGCTCGGCGGGTTGCGTCTACAACGACCTCGTTGACCGCGATCTCGACGCGCAGGTGGCGCGCACCCGGCTTCGCCCGCTCGCCAGCGGCCGCGTGTCGCCGAAGGCCGCCTGGGCGCTGATCCTGATCCTCTGCGCGATCGGGCTGCTCGTGCTGGTGCAGCTGCCCCTCGCCGCCCAGCTTACCGCGATTGCAAGCGTGCTGCTCGTCGCCGCTTATCCCTTCATGAAGCGGATCACCTGGTGGCCGCAAGCCTGGCTCGGCCTCGTCTTCAGCTGGGGCGCGCTGGTCGGCTGGCCGTCGGTCACCGGCAGCCTCGCCGAACCCGCGATCTGGCTGTGGGCGGGCACCATCTTCTGGGTGATCGGCTACGACACGCTCTACGCCATCCAGGACAAGGAGGATGACGCCCTGGTCGGGGTCCGCTCGTCCGCTCGCCGGCTCGGCCGCCACGCGCCGGCGGGCGTGCTCGTCTGCTACCTCGCCGCGCTTCTCCTGTGGGGCATCGCTCTGTGGCAGGTCCGGCCCGAGCCGCTCGCCCTGGCCGCCTTGCTTCCGGCCGGGCTGCACCTCGTCGGGCAGGCCGTCCGCGCCGACCCCGACAATGGCGACAGAGCGCTCGCGCTGTTCCGCTCCAACCGCTTTACCGGCCTCCTCCTCGCGCTCGGCTTCGCCGCCGTGGGGTTGAGCCAGTCGGCCTAGTCGCTACATCGCGGCGATGTTGAGCGAAACGCAAGCGGCCGAGCGCGCGGCCGATCTGGTCAGGGCCGCGACCAAGGCGGGCGCGACCGCCGCCGACGCGATGATCGGGATCAGCCGGTCGAGCGGCATCTCCGTCCGCCTCGGCGCCATCGAGGACATCGATCATAGCGAAGGCTTCGAAGTCGGGCTCCGCCTGTTCGTCGGCCAGCGCTCGGCAACCGTTTCCTCCGCCAGCATCGATCCCGCCGGCTTTGCCGAGCTTGCCGAGCGCGCCCATGCCATGGCCGTCGAAGCGCCCGAGGACCCCTATGCCGGGCTGGCCGATCCCGATCTCCTCGGCCGCGACTCGGCGCCCGATCTCGACCTCGTCGACGACAGCGCGCCCGCACTCTCCCTCCTCGAACAGCGCGCCCGAAGCGCCGAGGAAGCGGCCCGCGCGGTCGCCGGAGTCACCAACAGCAACGGCGCGTCGGCCGGTCTCGGCCAGAGCCTGGTGGCGCTCGCCACCTCTGCCGGCTTCGCCCATGCCACCCGCGGCAGCCAGCACAGCATCTCCGCCAGCGTCGTCGCCGGTGAAGCCGGCAGCCTCCAGCGCGACTATGCCGCCCATTCGACCCGCCATTTCGCCGATCTCGACGACCCTGAGCAAATCGGGCGGCTGGCGGGCGAACGGGCCGTGGCGCGGCTCGATCCCGTCCGGCCGCCATCCGGCACCTGCCCGATCATCTTCGATCCGCGGGTCGCTTCGACCCTGCTCGGCCATCTCGTGGCGGCGATCACCGGCAGCGCCATCGCCCGCAAGACGAGCTTCCTGCTCGACGCGCTCGGCACGCAGCTGTTCGCACCGGGGATCATCGTCCGCGACGACCCGCTGCGCCGCCGCGGCCTGCGCAGCCGTGCCTTCGACGGCGAGGGCCTGCCCTGCCGTCCGCTCGACATCGTTGCCGACGGCATCCTCACCAGCTGGCTCGCGGCCAGTGCAGACGCGCGCCAGCTCGGAATCAGGCCGACCGGACATGCCGGCCGCTCGGTTGGCGGCAGCCCGGGGGCTGGTCCGTCCAACCTCATGCTGATGCCGGGCGCCAAGAGCCGCGAGGATCTGCTCGCCTCCGTTCCGCGCGCGATCCTCGTCACCGAACTGATCGGCCAGGGCGTCAATCCCGTCACCGGCGACTACAGCCGCGGCGCCGCCGGCTTCCTGGTCGAGAATGGCAAGGTTGGTGCCGCCGTCGCCGAGATCACCATTGCCGGCAACCTCAAGGACATGTTCCGCTCGCTCGAGCCGGCCAGCGACCTCGAACTGCGCCGGGGCATGGATGCGCCCACCCTGCTTATCCCCGAGATGACGGTAGCGAGCGCCTAGGCGTCGAGCCGGGCAAGCACGGCCTCGGCCAGGTCGCGGAAGGCCGCAGCCGCCGGTCCGTCCCCCGCTGCTGGCGGCCGGCCTGCATCCGAATCCGCCCGCAGGCTCGCCGAGAGCGGGAGCCGGCCAAGGAAGGGCACGCCCATCTCCGCCGCCGCCGCTTCCGCCCCGCCGCTTCCGAACGGGTCCGACGTCTCGCCGCAATGCGGGCATTGATAGCCCGCCATATTTTCGATGATGCCGAGCACCGGCACGCTGGTCTTGCCGAACAGGTCGATCGCCCGGCGCGCATCGATCAGCGACAGGTCCTGCGGCGTCGAGACCACCACCGCACCGGCCGGCCGCGCCTTCTGGATCAGCGACAATTGGACGTCGCCGGTGCCGGGCGGAAGGTCGACGACGATCAGCTCCGTACCGCTCCAGTCGCCTTCCACCAGCTGGGTCAGCGCGCCCGATGCCATCGGCCCCCGCCAGGCGAGCGCATGGCCGGGGCTGACCAGCTGACCGACTGAGAGCAGCTTGATCCCCTGCACCTCGACCGGGATCAGCTGCTTGTCCTGCGCCTCCGGCCGCTCCGACGTGCCGAGCAGGGTCGGCTGGGAGGGACCGTAGATGTCCGCGTCGATGATGCCGACCTTGTGGCCAAGCCGGGACAGCGCGATGGCGAGATTGGCGGAGACGGTGGACTTGCCGACGCCGCCCTTGCCCGAACCGACCGCGATCAGCCTCGGTCCCGTGGGCTTGCTGGCGGTCATCGCGACCCGCACCTCCGTCACGCCCGGCTGCGCGGAAGCAAGCGCGCGAAGCCGCGCCTCGAGCGCCTCGCGCTCCGCTTCGCCGAGGCCGCTCGCGTCGACGATCAGCACCGCCACTCCGTCCGTCAGCCGGGAAGAGCGCAGCCGCGCCGCATCGGCGCCGAACAGGGTGGGATCGATGCTCATGGGACGGGCGCTTGGAACAGCCCGCCACATGGCACAAGGCCCATTGTTCCACCCCCACTGTTAAACTGGGGCGGCGCATCTATATCTGTCCCCATGAGCATTATTCCGGGGTGGGCGCGCGGTCGCGGCCTTTTTGCGGACAGCAAGGGACCTTGGGGTCCGAGCAGCGGCGGCACGCCGCCTGGAGGCGGCGGCAGCGATGGCGCGGACACGCCTCGACCGGGCCCGTCCAGCCCGTGGGGTTCCCCCGGCGTGAAGCGCCCGACCGGTGCCGCCAGTAACGTCACCAGCCTTGACGACTTCATCGCCCGCAGCCGCGCCCGCTTCGGTGGTGGCGGAAGCGGCGTCGGCCAGCGACCGCCGAGCAAGGCGCTGATCGTCTGGGGCCTGGTCGCGGCCATCGCCCTCTGGCTGCTCCTCACCAGCTTCCACCGCATCGCGCCGGAAGAGCGCGGCGTGGTCACCCAGTTCGGCCGCTACAGCCGGACCCTGGGCCCCGGCATCAGCTTCACCCTTCCGAGCCCGCTGGAGCGCGTCCAGAAGGTCGACGTCGAGAATATCCGCAACATCGACCTCGGTTCGGCCACCAGCGAGACGCTGATGCTGACGGGCGACCAGAACATCATCGATATCGCCTATTCCGTCCGCTGGAACGTGCGCGACCCGGAGCTCTACCTGTTCGAACTCCAGAATCCGGAAGAAACGATCCAGCAGGTGGCCGAAAGCTCGATGCGCGCGGCGCTGTCGGGCGTCACTCTCGACCAGGCGATCGGCGAAGGCCGCGGCGACATCGAGACCCGGGTGCAGGATTCAATGCAGCGCATCCTCGACTTCTACAAGGCCGGGGTCGTCATCCAGGGCGTCGCGATCAAGCAGGCCGACCCGCCCGCCGCCGTCAACGACGCCTTCAAGGCGGTCAGTGCCGCGCAGCAGGCAGCCCAGAGCGACATCAACCAGGCACGCGCCTACGCCCTCCAGCTGCGCCAGCTCAGCCAGGGTGAAGCGACCGCCTTCGAGAAGGTCTACGAGCAGTATCGCCTCGCCCCCGAGGTGACCCGCCGCCGCATGTACTACGAGACGATGGAGCGTGTTCTGCAGAACGTCGACAAGACGATCGTCGAGGTCCCCGGCGTGACCCCCTACCTTCCGCTGCAGCAGACCCGTCCGCCCGCAGCGGCCTTGCAGGAGCCGGGCGCCGGCGCTGCCCAGCAGCAGGGAGCCGGCCGATGACCAATGTCATTCTCCGCCGACCGCTGCTGTCGGCCATCATCGCCCTTGTGGTCCTGCTTACCTTGCTGTCGAGCGTGAGGATCGTGCCGGAGACCAGCCAGGCGCTGATCGTCCGCTTCGGCAAGCCCGACCGCATCCTCAACCGCTACCAGCCGGGCGCGCCGATCGGCAGCGAAGGTGCGGGACTGGCATTCCGTGTCCCGTTCGCCGACGAGATCGTGTGGATCGACAAGCGCGTGCGCGACGTCGACATGGAGCGGCAGATGGTGCTCTCGACCGACCAGCTCCGGCTCGAAGTCGATGCCTTCGCCCGCTACCGGGTCGTCGATCCGCTGCGCATGTATATCCGCGCCCGCTCGGAGGAGAATGTCTCGACGGCGCTCCGTCCGATCCTCGGTTCGGAACTCCGCAACGAGCTTGGCCGCCGTCCCTTCGCCGACCTCTTGAGCCCCGAGCGGCAGGGCGCGATGGAGAATATCCGGCGCGGCCTCGACCGGGTCGCCCGGCAATATGGCGTGCAGATCATCGACGTCCGCATCAAGCGCGCGGACCTGCCGGACGGAAGCCCCCTGCAGAGCGCCTATGAGCGGATGAAGACCGCGCGCGAGCAGGAAGCCCGTTCGATCCGCGCCGAAGGTGCCCGCACGGCGCAGGTCATCCGGGCCGAGGCGGATGCGCTCGCCGCGCAGACCTATGCCGCCAGCTTCGGCAAGGATCCGGCCTTCTACGATTTCTATCGTGCCATGCAGGCCTATCAGCGGACCTTCGTCGGCGACGACGGCAAGGCCCGGCCGACGAACGTGATCCTCTCTCCGCAGAATCAGTTCTTGCGTGAGTTCACGCAAGGGGGTGGGCGCTGATGCGGTTCAATGCGCGTTCAGGCGCTTGACCTAGCAACATCGCCAAGGCCTCATCGTAAGGGAAGTTGAACCAAATGAAGTTCGCCAAGGAGTCCCCCAAAGTGCGCTATGCCTATGGTGTCGCGGCCGCCCTGCTGATCGGCGGGAGCGCCTTCTCGATCGCCACCGGCCCGGTCGGCGCACAGGTCGCACAGAATGCCCCGGCAGCGATGCCGCCGCGCGGTGCCCCCGTCTCCTTCGCCGACCTTGCGGCGCGGCTGCAGCCGGCGGTGGTCAATATCCAGACCCGCCAGCGGGTTCCCGTCCGCAACCAGCAGAGCGATCCCCTGGCCGAGTTCCTGCGCCGCTTCGGCCAGCCTGCGCCCGAGGGCGGCACCGGCGGTGGCGAGAACCCGCGCACCCGCGAATCGGGCTCGCTCGGATCCGGCTTCTTCATCTCGGCGGACGGCTATGTCGTCACCAACAACCACCTGATCCAGGGCGCCGGCGGCACTGGAACGGTCGATAGCGTCACCGTCATCATGAGCGACCGGCGCGAGCTGCCGGCGCGGATCATCGGCCGCGACCAGGCCAGCGACCTTGCCCTGCTCAAGGTCGAGGGCACCGGCTTCCCGTTCGTCAGCTGGGGTGACAGCGCCCGCGCCCGGGTCGGCGACTGGGTGATGGCGATCGGCAATCCCTACGGCCTTGGCGGCACCGTCACGGCCGGCATCATCTCGGCCCTGCACCGCGGGATCACCGGCGCCGGCGCCTACGACCGCTACATCCAGACCGACGCCAGCATCAACATGGGCAATAGCGGCGGCCCGATGTTCGACCTGAACGGCAACGTCATCGGGGTGAACAGCGCGCTGATCAGCCCGACCGGCGCCAGCGTCGGAATCGGCCTCGCCATCCCCGCCGAGCTCGCCCGCCCGGTGATCGACAGCCTCCGCCGCGGCCAGCGCCCGCAGCGCGGCTATCTCGGCATCGGCCTGCTCCCGCTCGACGAGAGCAGCGCCGCCGCCCTCGGGATTGCCAAGGATCGCGGCGAGCTGGTCCGCTCGGTCGTTCCCGGCCAGCCGGCGGCGCGTGCCGGCCTGCAGCAGGGCGACGTCATCGTCCGCGTGAGCGGCCGCGACGTGACTCCGGACGAGACGGCCTCCTACCTGATTGCCAACGTCACCCCCGGCCAGCGCGTGCCGATCGAGGTGATCCGCGACGGGCGCCGCCTGACCCTCAACGCCGTGGTCGCCCAGCGGCCGACCGAAGAGGAGCTGGCGCGCATCAGCGGCGCTCCGTCGGAAGGCGGCAGCTTCGATCCGAACGACCAGAACCAGCCGGCCGTCCCCGCCGGCCAGGCGCTCGGCCTGTCGCTCCAGCCGCTGACCCCGGACATTGCGCGGGCCGTGAACGTGCCCGCCGACACGCGCGGCATGGTCGTGACCAACGTCAGCCCCGACAGCGATGCGGCCGAGAAGGGCATCCGTCGCGGCGATGTCATCGTGTCGATCAACCGCCAGGCGGTGGCCTCCTCGGCGCAGGTGACCGCTGCGGTCGACGCCGCCCGGCGTGCGGGCCGGACGGCGGTGCTGCTCCTCGTCCGCCGTGGCCAGACTCCGGAAATCTTCATCGGCGTCGACATCGCAGCCCGCTGACCGGACCAACTGCCTCGACTTCGCCCGGCACGAACCTTCGTGCCGGGCGAAGCGCGAGGCGCATCGTGGAAGGGCAGCCGCGCTAGGCAAGGCCCGTGCGCTTCGTTACGCTCCTGCTCCATGAGCAGCCTCTTCATCGGCGCCCGTAGCGGGGGCACTTCGCCGCAAAGCCTCGAACTGAAGCGCGCCAACCGGCACGGCCTGATCGCCGGCGCGACCGGGACGGGCAAGACGGTCACCCTGCAGGGCCTGGTCGAAGGCTTTTCCTCCGCCGGCGTGCCGACCTTCGTCGCCGACGTGAAGGGCGATCTCGCCGGCCTCGCCATGGCCGGCTCGCCGACCGCCAGGTCCCACGAGATCTTCGCAGGCCGCGCCGCCGAACTCGGCATCGCCGATTGGCAGTATCGCGACTGCCCCGTGCAATTCTGGGACCTGTTCGGCACCCAGGGTCATCCGATCCGCACCACCGTCAGCGAGATGGGGCCGCTGCTCCTCGCTCGGCTGATGAACCTCAACGACGTGCAGGAAGGCGTGCTGACCATCGCCTTCCATGTCGCCGACAAGGAGGGGCTCCTGCTCCTCGACCTCGACGACCTGCAGGCGATGCTGGTCGCCTGCGGAGAGCGCGCGGAGGAGCTGACGCTCGAATTTGGCAATGTCGCCAAGCCCACCATCGGCGCCATCCAGCGCAACCTGCTCCAGCTCCGCAGCCAGGGCGGCGACCATTTCTTCGGTGAGCCGGCGCTTGCGCTCGAGGATTTCCTCAAGCTGGACGAGAGCGGCCGGGGAATCGTGAACATTCTCGCCGCCGACCGGCTGATGGCCTCCCCTCGCCTCTACGCCACCTTCCTCCTCTGGCTGCTGTCCGAACTGTTCGAACTGCTTCCGGAGGTCGGCGACCAGGACAAGCCGAAGCTCTGCTTCTTCTTCGACGAGGCCCACTTGCTGTTCGACGATGCTCCGCCGGCGCTGCTGGAGAAGGTCGAGCAGGTGGTGCGGCTCATCCGCTCCAAGGGTGTCGGCGTCTACTTCATCACCCAGAATCCGATCGACATCCCCGACAGCGTCGCCGGCCAGCTCGGCAACCGCGTCCAGCACGCGCTTCGTGCCTTCACCCCGCGTGACCAGGCGGCGGTGAAGAGCGCTGCGGACACCTTCCGTCCGAACCCCGACGTCGACGTCGCCAGTGCCATCACCGAGCTGAAGGTCGGCGAGGCCTTGGTCTCGCTGCTGCTCCCCGACGGAAGCCCCTCGCCGGTCGAGCGGGTGCTGATCCGGCCGCCATCGACCCGGGTCGGCCCGGTCACGCCGCAGGAGCGCCAGATCTTCGTCACCACCGACGCGATCGCGGCCAAGTACGATACGCTGATCGACCGCGACAGCGCCGAGGAGATCCTGAAGGCCAAGGCCGGCGAGGCCGCGGCGGCCGCCGACGCCGCCAGGGCTGCGAAGGAGGCGGAAAAGGCGGCCGCGCTTCAGGCCAAGGAGGATGCCCGCCTCGCCAAGGAACAGGCCCGCGCCGACGCGCTCGCCCAGCGCGAAGCCGAGCGCCAGCGCAAGGAAGCCGAACGCGAGGCCGCCCGGGCCGCGCGGGAAGCTGCCCGCCCCACCATGTTCGACAAGGCGGTCCAGTCCGCCGCCCGCTCCGCCGCTTCCTCCGTCGGCCGGCAGATCGGCACCCGCCTGCTGCGCGGAATCCTCGGCAGCCTCCTCAAATAGGGCGCCCCATGTCCAATCTCGTCATCCGGCCGGTTACCACGACCGCCGACCGCAAGCGGTTCGTCGACCTCGTATGGGACGTCTACCGCGACGATCCCGCCTGGGTGCCGCCGCTCAAGGACGAGATGCTGGGGCTGATCACGCCGGGCAAGAACCCGTGGTTCGAGCATGCCGAGGCCGCGCTGTGGCTGGCCGAGCGCGCCGGCCGTCCGGTCGGGCGCATCTCGGCGCAGGTCGACGAGCTCGTCCTCCAGCACATGGGCGCGGGCACCGGCCAATGGGGTTCACTGGAGCTGGTCGATGGCGAGACGGAGGCGGGCCCGCGCCTCATCGCCACCGCCGAAGACTGGCTGCGCACCCGCAAGATGACCCGCGCCGTCGGGCCCTTCACCCTCTCCATCTGGGACGAGCCCGGCCTTCTCATCAAGGGCTTCGACGAGCCGCCGACCGCGATGATGGGCCATCACCGCCCGGGTTATGAGGCGGTGGTCGAGGGGGCGGGTTATACCAAGGCCAAGGACCTCTACACCTATGAGCTCGACATCCGGATCGACATGATCCCGATGGTCCAGAAGCTCATCGATGCCGGTCGCCGCTCCAAGCGCATCCGCATGCGTCCCGTCGACAAGAGCCGCTTCGACAGCGAGGCGCACATCATCCTCACGCTGCTGAACGACGCCTGGTCCGGCAACTGGGGCTTCATCCCGCTGACCGAGGCGGAGATCGCCTACGCCGGCAAGAAGCTGAAGCCGATCATCTACGAGGATCTCGTCACCATCTGCGAGGTGGCGAACGAGGAAGGCGTGTTCGAGCCCGCCGCCTTCATGATCACGCTGCCCGACCTCAACGAGCTGACCGGCGACCTCAATGGCAAGCTCTTCCCGTTCGGCTTCCTCAAGCTGCTCTGGCGCCTGCGCAAGCCGCGCGTGAAGCGCATGCGCGTCCCGTTGATGGGCGTCGCCAGCAAGTATCAGGGCAGCCGCCTCGCCAGCCAGCTCGCCTTCATGATGATCGAGGAATGCCGGAGGGCGTCGGTCGAGGTTTATGGCGCCAGCCATGGCGAATTCGGATGGGTACTTGAGGACAATCAAGGCATGATGTCGATCGCCCAGCTTCCGGGCTCCGGCATCAACAAGATCTACCGCATCTACGAAAAGGCGCTCTAGCCGCCGTCCGCCTCGAGCGGCGCGAGGAAGCGGATCCCGGCCTGGTTGCCGATCGCCCAGCGCACCTGGCCGCGCCTGCGGCCGAGCTCGGGAATGGTGATGTCGAGGAAGTCGCCGATTCCGAAGGTGCCGTCGACGCAGCAGCCGTCCGCGGACAGGTTGGTCACGAGAATTGGCGATTCCCGGCCATCGGACGAATGCACCCGCGCCTCGATCTCGACGGGCTGGCGCGTCCGGCGCACGGTCCAGTCCTGATCGTCCACCCCGCTCCTCCAAGAACAAGTGGCGAGCGGGGCGATGTCGTCTCCCAAACTCGGCATTGATCCGGTTTAGCGATAATTTTCGTTCAATACCACCCAGGTAGGCGCGTGGTCGCTGGCCTTCTCCTGCCCGCGTGCCCAGCGATCCACGCCGGCGGCCTGCAGGCAGTCGGCAAGCTGCGGCGAAAGCAGCAGATGGTCGATGCGGAAGCCTGCGTCCCGCTGCCAGCAGCCGGCGGTATAATCCCAGAAAGTGTAGAGCCGGTCTTCCTTCGGATGGAGCGCCCGGAGCGCGTCGGTCCAGCCCTGGTTGAGGATCCGCCGCCATGCCGCGCGCGCCTCCGGCTGCATCAGGGCATCGCCCGCCATCGCCGGGACCGAAAAAACGTCGCGGTCCTCCGGCACCACGTTCCAGTCCCCGGCGAGGATCACCGGCCGCTCTTCCGCCAGGAGCCCCGCCGCATGCTCCCGCAGCCGCTCCATCCACCTCAGCTTGTACGGGAATTTCTCGGTGCCCACCGGATTGCCGTTGGGCAGGTAAAGCGAGGCGACGATCACGCCACCGACGTCCGCCTCGATGTAGCGGCTGTGGGTGTCGTCCGGGTCGCCCGGCAGGCCGATGCGGCGCAGGTTCGGGCTCTCGCCACGGACCAGGATGGCGACTCCGTTGAAGCCCTTCTGCCCGTGCCAGACGGCGCGATAGCCGGCACCCTCGATGTCGAGCACCGGAAGCGCGTCGTCGGCGCACTTCAGTTCCTGCAGGCAGGCCACGTCCGGCTTCTCCCGCTCCAGCCATTCGATCAGGCGCGGGAGGCGGGCGCGGATGCCGTTGATGTTGAAGGTCGCGATCTTCATGGCACCGCGATAGCGGCTGACATGAAGATCGTCATCCCGATGCCGGCCGGGATCTCAGGCGATGGAGCGCCCGCCTCCTGAGGTCCCAGCCGTCGCCGGGCGGAGGCTAGATCCCGAAACTGGAACCGCAGCCGCAGCCACTGGCGGCGTTCGGGTTCTTCACCTTGAATGCCGAACCGCCGAGGTCCTCGACATAATCGACCTCGCTGCCGTCGAGCAGGTCGAGGCTGACGGGATCGACCACCAGCCGAACGCCGGCAGTTTCGGCGACCAGGTCGTCGGCTTCCGGTTCGCCCAGCGCAAAGCGATAGGTGAAGCCGGCGCAGCCCCCGCCATCGACGGCGAGCCGCAACACGGCCGGCTTGGCCTGCTTGTCGGCGATCTGGGCAACGCGGCGCGCCGCGGCCTCGGTCAGGGTCAGGTTGGTCACGACAGGGATGTAGGAGGCCGGTGCACCAGCCTCAAGCGGTTCGGCCTAGCGGCGCGAACGGGACGGGCCGCCCTGGGCGATCTGGTCCATGCTGTGGCCGTTGCGATTGCGGATCGCGACCAGATAGTCGGTCGAGCGCATGAACGGGACCGGGTTCACCGCGCGACCGTCGATGCGGACTTCATAATGCAGGTGGCTGCCGGTCGAGCGGCCGGTCGAGCCCATTCGGCCGATCAGTTGGCCGCGCTTCACGCGGTCGCCGGCGCGGACGCCATACGTCGACAGGTGGCCGTAACGGGTCTCGATACCGCGGCCATGGTCGAGCTTGACGAGATTGCCGTAGCCGCCGCTGTTGAACGTCGCCTCGGTGACGATTCCGTCAGCGGTGGCGTAGATGGGCGTACCGACCGGACCGGCAAGGTCGATGCCGGCGTGCATGGCGGCGCCGCGGCCGAAGGGATCGCTGCGGACACCGAAGCTGGAGGTGAATTCGGCGGTCCTGACCGGCTTGTCGGAGGGGACCGCAATCACGCCGTCCTGAAGCGAGTCGAGCTTCTTCCAGCTGTTGAACAGCGCCTTGAAGGTGGGATCGCTCTTGGTCACCGGCTCATAGGGACCGCCGACGGCGAGGCGCTGCGGCGAGAGGCCGAGCTTGCGCAGTTCGGCAGTGGCAACCTTGTAGCGCTGCTCGAGGCGCTCGGCAGCGGCGGCTTCCTCGGCGGCGAGCTGCTGGGCGGCGCGGTCGAGCGGCGCGGCGATGGCGGCGGGGAGCGCCGCGGTATCGCTGGTCTCGGGAATCTTGGCAGGATCGACTTCGCCGCCAGCCAGCATGGTGGCGAGCAGCTTCTGGCGCTGCTCGATGACCCGGGCACGCTGCTCGGCGGCGGCGGCCAGCTGCTGCATCTGCGCGGCATTGCCGACGGCGACCGGAGCGGCCTTCTCGCCGCCAAGGAAATGCGCGGCGGCGAAGGCCGACCAGGCAAGCATCACGGCGGCGATGGCAAGGAGAGCGATCTGGACGGGAGCGGAAAGACGGATGCGGCGAAGCTTGGTCCCGTCATGCACGAACAGGTCGCGGCTGCGGAGCAGTCCCGATGTTGCAAGTGCATGTGCCATAAGGTCTCGGCTCCAACTCGTTCACAATGAGGATCGCAGTCGCGCCATGATGCATGGCGTAACGACGATCTCTTCTGTCAGGAGCTCCCCAGCCCCAGCCCGGAAGAGCGATTTTGCCCTCCGCCATCCCGGACGACCAGCAAAAGACCCTCTAGGGTTAATGAATACAACCTTTTCGTTCCTGCTCCGGGACGAGTCGCGACGATCAAGCGGTGAGTTGAGCCAAATATGGACAATCGTGGTCTGCCGAGACGTCGTTCGCGGAGACTTATCCACAGAATCACGGCGGGTCTTGCATGCACCGCAGGCTGCTGTAGAGCGGCTGCGGGCCACGCCGTCCCAACGCGGCGCGTGCTCTCTGCGAGGAGAGTTTGAACATGACGAATATCAAGCCGGACCTGCGTCCGGAACGCCCCCATTTCTCTTCGGGGCCCTGCGCCAAGCCACCCGGCTGGACCGCCGCCGCGCTCGCCACCGAGAGCCTCGGCCGCTCGCATCGAAGCAAGCTCGGAAAGGCGCGACTGAAGCGCTGCATCGACCTGATGCGGGCCAATCTGAAGCTTCCCGATACCCACCGCATCGGAATCGTCCCCGGTTCCGACACCGGCGCCTTCGAAATGGCGATGTGGACCATGCTGGGCGCCCGTCCCGTGACCGCGCTGGCGTGGGAGAGCTTCGGCGAAGGCTGGGTCACCGACGCGGTCAAGCAGTTGAAGATCGATCCGACGGTGATCCGCGCCGACTATGGCCAGCTGCCGGACCTTGGCCAGGTCGACTGGTCGAATGACGTGCTGTTCACCTGGAACGGCACCACCTCGGGCGTCCGGGTGCCGGACGGCGAGTGGATCGCGAGGGATCGCGAGGGCCTGAGCTTCGCCGACGCGACCAGCGCAGTGTTCGCCTACGACCTGCCGTGGGACAGGATCGATGTCGCCACCTTCTCCTGGCAGAAGGTGCTCGGCGGCGAAGGCGCGCATGGCGTGCTCATCCTCGGGCCCCGGGCGGTCGAGCGGCTGGAAAGCTACACGCCGGCCTGGCCCCTGCCCAAGGTCTTCCGCCTGACCAGCAAGGGCAAGCTCATCGAAGGCATCTTCTCGGGCGAGACGATCAACACGCCGTCGATGCTGGCGGTCGAGGATGCGATCGCCGCACTGGAGTGGGTGGAAAGCATCGGCGGCCTCGACGGTGCGATCCAGCGCTGCACCGCCAATGCCGCCGCGCTCGAGGCGATCGTCGATCAGCGCGGCTGGCTCGGTCACCTCGCTGCCGATCCCGCCTCTCGATCGAAGACCAGCGTCTGCCTGACGGTCGAGGGCGCGGACGAGGCGCGGATCAAGAAGATGGCCGCCTTGCTCGAGGAGCAGGGTGCCGCCTTCGACATCGCTGGCTATCGCGACGCCCCACCCGGCCTCCGCATCTGGTGCGGCGCGACGGTCGACGCGAGCGACATCGAGAAGCTCGGGCCCTGGCTCGACTGGGCCTACGCTCAGAGCGAGTGATCACGTCATCCCGGACTTGATCCGGGATTCCGCTTCTTCCCTTCTAAAGCCTCCGACAAGAAGCGGGACCCCGCTTCCGCGGGGGTGACGGAGAAATCACATGAATGCTCCCAAAGTCCTCATCTCCGACAAGATGGACCCCCGCGCCGCCGCCATTTTCCGCGAGCGCGGAATCGAGGTCGACGAGATCACCGGCAAGACCCCCGACGAGCTCGCCGCCATCATCGGCGACTATCATGGCCTTGCCATCCGCTCCTCGACCAAGGCGACCGCCAAGCTGCTCGAGCATGCGACCAACCTAAAGGTGATCGGACGCGCCGGGATCGGGGTCGACAATGTCGATATTCTGGCCGCCACCGCGCGCGGCGTGGTGGTCATGAACACGCCGTTCGGCAATTCGATCACCACCGCCGAACATGCCATCGCGCTGATGTTCGCCCTCGCCCGCCAGCTACCCGAGGCCGACGCCTCCACCCAGGCCGGCAAGTGGGAAAAGAACCGCTTCATGGGGGTCGAACTGACCGCCAAGACGCTCGGCCTGATCGGCGCGGGCAATATCGGCTCGATCGTGGCCAGCCGCGCGCTCGGCCTCAAGATGAAGGTCGTCGCCTTCGACCCCTTCCTCTCGCCCGAACGCGCGATGGAGCTCGGCATCGAAAAGGTCGAGCTCGACGAATTGCTGAAGCGGGCCGACTTCATCACCCTCCACACGCCGCTGACCGACCAGACCCGCGGCATTCTGTCGCGTGAGGCGCTGGCCAGGACCAAGAAAGGCGTGCGGATCATCAACTGCGCGCGCGGCGGCCTCATCGACGAGGCGGCACTCAAGGATGCGCTCGACAGCGGCCAGGTCGCCGGCGCCGCGCTCGACGTGTTCGAGACCGAGCCCGCTACGCAATCGCCGCTGTTCGGCACGCCCGGCTTCATCTCCACCCCGCATCTCGGCGCCTCCACCACCGAGGCGCAGGTCAATGTCGCCATTCAGGTCGCCGAGCAGATGAGCGACTTCCTGCTGCTTGGCGGGGTCACCAACGCCATCAACATGCCCAGCCTCAGCGCCGAGGAAGCGCCGCGGCTCAAGCCCTACATGGCGCTGGCGGAGAAGCTCGGCCGCCTGCTCGGCCAGGTACTCGGCGACCAGGTGCGCGGCGTCTCGATCGAGGTCGAGGGCGCAGCGGCCCAGCTCAACCAGAAGCCGATCACCGGCGCGGTACTGGCCGGCCTGATGGGTACCTACAGCCAGACCGTGAACATGGTGAACGCGCCGGTGCTGGCGAAGGAGCGCGGTCTCGACGTCAAGGAGATCCGCCACGAGCGCGAGGGCGACTATCAGACCCTCGTCCGCGTGACCGCCTCGACCCCGGGGGGCGAGCGCTGCGTCGCCGGCACCCTGTTCGGCAACGCCGCGCCCCGCCTCGTCGACATCTTCGGAGTCGCGGTCGAGGCGGAGCTCACCGGCAACATGCTCTACATCGTCAACAACGACACCCCCGGCTTCATCGGCAAGCTCGGCACGACGCTCGGGAGCGCCGGGCTCAACATCGCCACCTTCAACCTCGGCCGCCGGGCGGCCGGCGGCGAGGCGGTGGCGCTGGTCGCGATCGACGATCCGGTGCCGGCCGAGGTGATCCAGCAGCTGTGCGGGCTGGAAGGCGTGCGCGACGTGGTGCCGCTGAGCTTCTGAAGGTCAGAGCTGCTTCAGGAAGGCATCCACCACCGCCGTGCTGGGATCGCCCGGCTCGCCCATCTCGCGGTTGAGGGAGCCGTGGTTCTTGTCCGGCTGCGGCGCCACTTCGGCGCGATTGCCGGCGGCGCGCAGCGCGGCGGCGAGCTGCTGGCTCTGCCGCACCGAATCCGCCCGGCGCGCGACCGGCAGGATCAGCCAGTTCGCCGCGTTGGGCGCAGCGGCATGGCTGGTCGGCGACAGCGCCGCCTGCCGCGCCGGATCGGACGAGAAGGCCTGCTGGTACATGGTCGCCACCGGGTTGCGCGGCTGGCTCATCTGCGCGGCGATGTCATAGCCTGCGCCGTCGAGCAGCACGACGCCGCGGATGGCCGAAAGCGGCACGCCCGCCGCCTTGAGGTATGTCGGGTCGGTCGCCACCAGCGCGGCGAGATGGGCTCCGGCGCTGTGCCCCATCAGCACGACCCGGTCGGCATCGATCCCGGGCTGCCGGCGCAGGAGCGCAATCGCCGCAGCGACGTCCGCCGCCTGCTGCTCGACCGTGGCCTGCGGCACCAGCCGGTAATTGGTGCTGCCGAACGCCCAGCCCTTGCCCGTATAATAACCGGGCTTGTTGCTCGTCCCGGTGCGCTTGTCGCCAATCGACCAGCCGCCGCCATGGACGAACAGGAGCAGCGGCGCCTTGCCGGTCGAAGCGGCGGGCCGGAACAGATCGACCTTCTGCTTCGGATCCGTCCCGAAGGAGAGCTCCTGCGCTCCCTCCGGCAGCGGGGCCCGCGCCGCCGCGCGCTCGCTTACCGACTTGCGGCAGCCGTCCGGCAAAGTCTGGAACGCTGCCGCGATGCACTGCCGCCGGTTGTCGCCCGCGGTCAGGCATTTGCGCAGTTCCGGCGTCCGGCACTCGGGCGGGAGCCTTCCCCCCGCGCGCTGCGCCCAGGCGCCATGGCTGGCGATCAGTGCCGTCGTCGCAAGCATGGCCGCGCCGATCGTCGTGCGTGAAACCTTCATTCCCCTGCCCCTTTTCTGGACCTTGTGGCGCACAATGAATAGGAGCGCCGCTGAACAGCCCCTGATGCGGCCGTTCATGCAGCAGCAGGAATGATTACGCATGGGTAACGTTACCGTGATCGGCGCCCAGTGGGGTGACGAAGGCAAGGGCAAGATCGTCGACTGGCTCGCCAGCCGTGCGGACTGCGTGGTCCGCTTTCAGGGCGGCCACAATGCCGGTCACACGCTCGTCGTCGGCGACAACGTCTACAAGCTGTCGCTGCTTCCGAGCGGCATCGTCACCGGCACCCTGTCGATCATCGGCAATGGCGTGGTGCTCGATCCCTGGGCGCTGCAGGCCGAGGTCGAGCGGCTTCGCGGCCAGGGCGTGCGGGTCGAGCCCGACGTCCTCCGCATTGCCGAGACCTGCCCGCTCATCCTCCCCATCCACCGCGACCTCGATGCCCTGCGCGAGGATGCGAGCGGCGCCGGCAAGATCGGGACCACGCGGCGCGGCATCGGTCCGGCTTATGAGGACAAGGTCGGCCGGCGCGCCATCCGTGTCTGCGACCTTGCCCATCTGGACGAGCTCGATCCCCTGCTCGACCGCCTGTGCGCGCACCATGACGCGCTCCGCGCCGGTTTCGGCCACCCGCCGGTCGACCGCCAGCGGCTGAAGCGCGACCTCCAGGAGATCGCCGACTTCGTGCTGCAGTTCGCCCGCCCGGTGTGGATCGACCTCGACGAAGCGCGCGCTCGCGGCCGCCGCATCCTGTTCGAAGGCGCGCAGGGCGTCCTTCTCGACGTCGACCACGGCACCTATCCGTTCGTCACCTCGTCCAACACCGTCGCCGGCACCACCGGCAGCGGCAGCGGCATGGGGCCGGGCGCGGCGGGCTTCGTGCTCGGCATCGTCAAGGCCTACACCACCCGGGTCGGCTCCGGCCCCTTCCCGACCGAACTGTCGGACGAGATCGGCCAGCGCCTCGGCGAGCGAGGCCGCGAATTCGGCACCGTCACCGGCCGCCAGCGCCGCTGCGGCTGGTTCGACAGCGTGCTCGTGCGCCAGGCGGCGGCGGTCAGCGGCGTCACCGGCATCGCGCTGACCAAGATCGACGTCCTCGACGGCCTCGAGACGGTAAGGATCTGCGTCGGCTACGAGATCGACGGCAAGCGCTTCGACTATCTCCCGCCGCACGCAGCCGACCAGGCGCGGGTGAAGCCCATATACGAGGAAATGCCCGGCTGGGCCGAAAGCACCGCCGGCGCCCGCAGCTGGGCCGACCTCCCCGCCCAGGCGATCAAGTATATCCGCCGCATCGAGGAGCTGATCCGCTGCCCGGTGGCGCTGGTCTCGACCAGCCCGGAGCGCGACGACACCATCCTGGTCCGCGACCCCTTCGCGGGCTAGGTCCCCTGCCCCGACAGGGAGCCTATCGCCCTACTGCCCCACGCTCGTCGCGCTGGGGTCAAAGTCGAAGCGCTCGTCCTGACGACGACGGCCGTTGCCGCCGAAATTGTAGGCGAGGCCGACGAAGAAGGCCCGAGCGCCGACCTTGAAGTCGAGCTCGTCGCGCACCGTGGGCGTGCGGATCACCACCTTCTGCCGCGCGGTGCCGAGGATGTCCTGCCCGGTCAGCAGCAGCGACAGCTGATCGTCGATCTTGCGCCGGTAGCCGAGGTTCACGACCGGCCCCAGCTTGCGATAGCCCTGGGCGAGCAGCTGCTTGCCCGGCCAGTTGCCGCTGAGCTGCAGATAGTCCTTGGCCGTCGGCTGCCAGGTCAGGCTGCCGCGGGCCGAGCCGACCACGTCGCTGACCTCCTCGAACAGGTCGCGGCTGCCGTCGGCATCGAGCGTCCAGCGCTGCAGCGTTCCCGACAGATTATAGGTCAGCTTCTTGGTGATGCGCCCGTTGAGGATCGCATCGATCCCAAGCCGCTCGCCCTTGCCGAGGTTGGCCCGAGTGGTCAGCAGGGTGCCGTCGCCGAGCACCTCGCTGATGTCGGTGAAGCCGTCCTTGGACCGCCGATAAAAGGACGTCAGCGAAATGAAGGTCGCGTCCTTGCGATACTGCGCCGACAGCTCGAATGCGTCGGTGATCTCCGGCTTGAGGTTCGGATTGCCGCTCCGGATGTTGCGCGGATCGATGGTGAAGACGAACGGGTTGAGATCGAGCGGGCCGGGACGCGAAATGCGCCGGCTGTAGCTCGCCCTCAGCTTGGTCCGGTCGTCGAGCGCCCGGCCGATGTGGAGCGTCGGATAGACGCGGAAATATTCCTGCTCGAACGCGCCGGCACCGTTCTTCGGGTCGATGCTGAGATCGACCTGCTCGAGGCGGAGCCCGGGCTGGAACTCCCACTTGCCGCTGTTCACCTGCGCCGTCGCGAACCAGGCGTGCACGTCCTGGCGATAGTCGAAGGCGCTGGTAAGGCCCGGCAGGATCGCCAGCGACGACAGCGACGCGCCGGACCGGCCGACCGACTCCGCATCGGCATTCTGCTGCTCATATTCGTAGCCGAGGTTGAGCGAACGCCCTTCGCCGAGCGGCTTCTTGTAGTCGAGCTTCACCCGGCTGTCGTTCCGGTCGATGTCATTCACGATCCGCTCGTAGGTGGTCGGCACGCTCGCGCCCGAGAAGCGCCCCTCGATGCTCCGCTTCATGCCGCCGACATCATGCTCGAGGTCGAGCGAAAGGCTGTGGTCCTTGCCCGGCAGGGTCTTGCGCCAGCCCGTCCGCAGACTGAGGATCTTCTGGTTCATGTCCTGCTCGCTGACGCGCAGGAAGCCCGGCTCGACCGCATTGCCGACATAGGCCTCCTCGCGCTCGGAGGTGATGTCGCCGCGGCGGAAGCTGACGTCGGCGGTCAGGCGGTTGGTCTTGTCCAGGTCATGCTCGAGCCCGACCCGTGCATTGAAGGATTGGGCGACATTCTCGAACCGGGAGTCCTGGCGGCTTTCCAGCGCTCCGCCGAGCGGCAGGAAACGGGTGCGCTCCTGCTCCACGTCGATCTCGTTGGTGAAGCGCCGATAGCCGACCTCGCCGGTGATGTTCGTGCCGGGACGATTCCGGGCAAGGCTGAGCGAAACGTTGCCGCGCTCTTCGAGGCCGATGTTGGCGCGAACGGAGCCGGAGGTTCCCGCCGCACGCTGCTTGCGGGTGACGAGGTTGATCACGCCGCCAGAGCCTTCGGGGCTCATCGCCGCCGAGGGATTGGTGATCACCTCGACCCGCTCGATATTGTTGGCGGGCATGGACAGAAGGGCATCGCCGCGGCCCTCGCCGCGCAGCTGGCCCGACGGACGGCCATCGACGAGGATGGTGACCCCGCTGTCCCCGCGCAGGCTGACATTGCCCTGCAGGTCGACTTCCACCCCCGGCACGTTGCGCAGCGCATCGGCAAGGCTGCCGGTCTGCGCGCCGAGATCGCTGGCGACGTTGAAGCTCAAGCGGTCGGGCGCATCGATCACCTGTGGCCGGCTGCCCGTGACCGTGATGCTGCCGTTGGCATTGTCGCGCTCCTGCGGCGGCGTTCCGGCCTGCGGGCGGGCCGGCGGCGCCGAGGCGGCCGGCGCCTGCTGGGCCGAGGCGGGTGCGGCGGCGAGCAGGCCTGCCGCCAGGCTGGCGGAAGCGGCGGCGGCGAGGAAAGTCGACTTCATCTCTGGGCACCTTCTGACGGACGAACGAGGAGCCGCCGGCAAGACCGCGGCTCCGTCCTCCAAGCGCATCCGGAGATGAGCGGCATGAGGGCCGGATGAGCTTTCACTGAGCTTTTCCGGGCCGGCCGAGCGCCCCCTGGCGTCGCTGGCGACTTCGGCTTGGTGGTGGCGAAGCCGTGCACAGTCGCCGCCGCTTCGACGAACAGGCGTGTTACTTCTATAATACGCTAAAGCGCGCGACGAGCGCGCTGGTGCCGCCGATCAATCGGCCTTGGCTGGCCTCTTCCTGGCGTCGAGGCCCTTCATTTCGGCATCGAAGGCACCCGCGTCCTTCATGATGTCGGGCATCAGCTTCAGCAGCTCAGGCATGGCCTCGAACGTGCCGCGCATGACGTCCGGCTCGAACCACATGCCGAGCATCTGCCGGCCGTAGGCAGCGCCGGTCGGGGTCGCGAGGAAGCCCCGGATCTCGGCCATCTGCGCTGCGTCGAACTTGCGGGCCATGGAGCGGGCCATGCCCTCGCGGAACTTGGGCTCCATCACGTCGCCGAACTTGACGATCATGGTCCTGGCGAACGCCTTGCCGGCGGCGACCTTGGCGTCGAATTGCGGGTCTTTGCGGGCAAGCGACGCACGCAGCGGTTCGGTGCTGGGCGGCGCCTTGACCTTGGTCGCTTCCGCCTTGGTCTTGCTGCTGCCCCTGGCGTCCTTCGGCGCGGGCGTCGGAGGCATGAGCGCGGCGAGGTCCGCCTCGCTCATGCTCAGCACCTGGTCGGCCATGCGCTCGGCAAAGCCGCTCATCGCCGCGCCATAGGCTCCCTTCGGGAACATGGCGTAGGTCATCTCCCGTGCCGCGACGAGCCGGGCCGGGTCGGGCTCGGGCCCGGCCGGGAAGAAGCGGTCGAAGACCTTGGTCATGAAGGCGAAGGCTTCGGCCGGGTCCGGCATCGGGGTCGCCGCTTCCGCCTTGGCGCCGGCACTGACCTCCTTGGCGGGCACGGCCCGCGCGGCGGCGGGAACCATGACGGCGGCGAGCGCCAGCGCGGCAGCAAATCGAATGGACACGTGGATACCCCCGATCAACGCCAACCCCCGGCGTCCGCGGCAGTCTACCGAACTAGCCAGCCCCGGCGCAACTGGCCGTTCCTGATCCGGGCGGCTCCTTGCATTGTAGGAGACCATGCTTCACCATGAACCCATATGGTTCAGATGTTCTTTCAAGTCGCCTCGCGTCCAGGCGGGGGGATTTGCAACTCCATGCCCAGGCATGATCAGCCGCGTCGCGGAGAGCTGCTCGGGGCTCCGAGGCAGCGGCACCCCGTCACCGGTGACCTTTGTGACCTTGTTCAGGTTCGGCGCGATCCGACAGGCCGCCACCGGTGACCTTTGTGACCTTGTTCAGGTTCAGACGGTCGCGATGTCCGGCGCATCCTCGGCTTTCATGCCGACGACGTTGTAGCCCGCATCGACATGGTGGATCTCGCCCGTCACCCCGGACGCCAGGTCGCTGAGAAGATACAGGCCCGCTCCGCCGACATCCTCGATGGTGACGTTTCGCCGAAGCGGACTGTTCAGCTCGTTCCACTTCAGGATGTAGCGGAAATCGCCGATCCCGCTCGCCGCCAGCGTCTTGATCGGACCGGCGCTGATCGCATTGACCCGGATGCCGTCCTTGCCGAGATCGGCCGCGAGATATTTGGTCGCCGTTTCCAGCGCGGCCTTGGCTACGCCCATGACGTTGTAGTGCGGAATGACCTTCTCGGCGCCATAGTAAGTGAGGGTCAGCAGGCTTCCGCCCGGCTTCATCAGCCGCGCGGCCCGCTGCGAGACAGCGACGAAGCTGTAGACCGAGATGTTCATGGTCAGCAGGAAGTTGTCGAGGCTGGTATCGACGAACCGCCCGCGCAGCTCGTTCTTGTCCGAGAAGCCGATGGCGTGGACGAGGAAGTCGATGCCGCCCCAGCGCTCCTCGAGCGCGGCGAAGGTGCGGTCCAGCGCGTCCATGTCGCCGACGTCGCAATCGACCAGGAAGTCGGACCCGAGGCTCTCGGCAAGCGGGCGCACCCGCTTCTCCAGCGCCTCGCCCTGGTAGGAGAAAGCCAGCTCCGCGCCCTGCTCGCTGAGCTGCTTGGCGATGCCCCAGGCGAGCGACCGATCGTTGGCGAGCCCCATGATCAGCCCGCGCCTACCCTTCATCAAACCCGTCATGCCGCCCGACTCTCCCCGCTGGCTTGGCCGATATCTTCCCCTGGACCGGGCGCCTCGACTTCCAGTTCGTCGGCGTGCGGTCCCTTGAACTGCTCGCCCTCTAGCGCGACCGGTCCGGTTTCCGCCAGCGCCGCGTTCAATTCCGCGCCCATGACGACGCCAAGCCCAACGATGAAGAAGAACAGGAGGGTGATCATCACGCCCGCCAGGCTGCCGTAGGTCAGGCTGTAGCCGCCGGCGAGGCCGATTGCCTTGGGCAGCAGCACGGCCGTTCCGATCCACCAGGCGGTGACCAGCAGCGCGCCCGGCCACTTGCGGCAGCGCATCTTGCGATAGCGCGACGGCGTCAGGACGAGGAAGACGAGATACACGGTGAGATAGAGCATCACCGTCGGAACCGCCTTCAGCAGGGTCAGCGAGTTGGCGACCTGCTCGAACTGCGGGACCAGATGGAGGACCAGAGCCTCGATCGAACTCAGCGCCACCGTCATCGCCAGCGCGATCATCAGCATCAGCACCAGCCCGAGCATGAAGACGATCGAAATCAGCCGATATTCCCAGAAGGGCGCGGTGTAGGTGACCCCGTAGGCGCGGCGGAGGATGTCGCGAATGGTCTCGATGAAGCTCGACGCCGTCCACAGGCCGACCAGCGCGCCGAACCACAGGAGCGGCCCCTGCCGCGCCGTGAGCACTTCGGTCACCGGCTCGCGAAGCACCGCCGCAATGTCTGGCGGCACCGACGCAAGGACGTTGTAGACCGTCGCCTGCGCACCGTCGGTCGATCCCAGCAGCTGCGCGACCGCCGCCGCCAAGATGAAGAACGGGAACATGGAAAGCAGGCTGAGGTAGGCGAGGTTGCCCGCGTGGATGAAGCCGTCGTTGTAGACGCCTACCGCAACCCGCTTCATGATCTCGAACGGACGGGTTCCGGGCTTGACGCGGTCGACCACCTGCTCGCCGAAGCGGGCCTTGAGTTTTGCAAGCCGCTTACGGCGGGCTTCCGGACTGTGGGGCGAAATTTCCTTCATCTGACCGCCTAGACGCCGAGCCCCGCCCGCGGGTTGCCTCCGCCTCCGCTCCATTGCTCCACGAAGCGCTCGAGCTCGCTGTCCGCGGCGGGCAGGTCGACCATCAGCGTGACGAGGAGATCGCCCCGATTGCCCGCCTTGTCACTGAAGCCTCGGCCCTTGATGCGCAGCACCTTGCCCGAACTGGCGCCCCTGGGGACGCTGAGCATCACCGCACCATCCGGCGTTGGCACCTTCACCTTGCCGCCGAGCACCGCCTCCTTGAGGCTGACCGGGAGATCGAGGCGCACATGATTGCCGTCGCGGGAGAAGAAGCGGTGCGGCTCGATGGCGATGGTGACGATCGCATCGCCCTTGCCGCCCGGCCCGACCTCTCCCTTGCCGGCGAGCCGGACCCTGGCGCCATCCTCGACTCCCTTTGGGAGCTTGATCTCGATGGTCGTGCCGTCGGCCAGCGTGACCCGTTGCGGGCTCAGCGTCGCCGCTTCGGTGAAGGGCACGGTAAGGCGGTAGGCGACATCGGCACCCTTGGCTGCCGCGCGGGTCCGCGTCGCCCCCCCGCCGCCGAAAGCCGCCCCGCCGGCACGGCGCGCGCCGCCGCCGCCGAACAGGCCTTCGAACAGATCGGAAAGATCGGGACCGCCGCCACTGCCACCGCCGCCGTTGCCGAAGCCCTCGAAGCCGCCGCTCGCGCCGGGACGCGATCCGCCGTAGCTCCCGCCATAGCCGCCGCCGAACGGCATTTTCGGGTTGCCCTCCTCGTCGATTTCGCCGCGGTCGTAGCGGGCGCGCTTGCTGGCGTCGGACAACAGGTCATAGGCCTGCGTCACCTTGGCGAAGCGCTCGGCCGCCTTGGGATTGTCCTTGTTGCGATCAGGGTGAAGCTGCTTGGCGAGGCTGCGATAGGCCTTCTTGATGTCGGCTTCGGTCGCCCCCCGCTTCACCCCGAGCTGTGCGTAAAGATCCATGGCTCCTCATAGAGCAAAGTCGCTTGCGCACCAGCTAGGTCCGCATTGCTTGCCTGCCAAGGCACCAAGCGGGTAGTGGGCGCGAATGTCCGCGATCGATCCCTTCGTCCTGTTCGCCGAGTGGATGGCCGAGGCCGAGGCGAAGGAAATCAACGATCCTGACGCCATGGCCATCGCCACCAGCACGCCCGACGGTCGCCCGTCGGTGCGGATGGTGCTGATGCGGCGCCATGGTCCGGACGGCTTCGGCTTCTTCACCAATCTCGAAAGCCGCAAGGGCCAGGAGATCGCCACCAATCCGTGGGGCGCGCTGTGCATCCACTGGAAGAGCCTGCGCAAACAGGTCCGAGCCGAAGGACGGCTGATCCAGGTCAGCGATGCGGACGCAGACGATTATTTTGCCAGCCGCTCGCGCACCAGCCGCATCGGCTCGCACGCCAGTGACCAGTCGCGGCCGCTCGAAAGCCGCGAGACCTTTGTCAGGCGCGTGGAGGAAGCGCAGGCGCGCTTCGGCGATGGCGATGTGCCGAGGCCGGCGCACTGGTCGGGCTTTCGCCTCGTACCCGACCGGATCGAGTTCTGGGAAGATGTGGAGTTCCGCCTCCACCATCGCCGCCTCTTCTCGCGCCAGCCGGACGGCGGCTGGTCGGAAAGCCTCCTCTACCCGTGAGGGTGGTCGGGCCAGAACGCGCGCGCCTGTCGCAGCGGGCGGCGCTGGCCAGCGTGGCGATGGCGCTGACCCTGCTCGTCGCCAAGAGCTGGGCAGCGATCGCGACCGACTCCACCGCCATGCTCGGCAGCCTCGCCGACACTGCGCTTGACCTCGTCGCCAGCCTCGTCACGCTTGCCGGGGTGCGCATCGCCGCCCTGCCGGCCGATCACGACCATCGCTTCGGGCATGGCAAGGCGGAAGCGCTGGTGGCACTCGGGCAGGTAGTGCTGATCGCCGCGAGCGCGCTCGGCATCGGCTGGCGGGCGATCGACCGGCTGATCAATGGGGCTCCGACCGCCAATGCAGAGCTTGGCATCGGCGTGTCGATCGCGGCCATGTTCGGGACTCTCCTGCTCCTGAGCTATCAGAAGAGGGTCATCGCCAAGACTGGCTCGCTGGCGATCAAGACCGACAATATCCATTACAAGTCCGACCTGTTCCTCAACAGCGCGGTGATCGCCGCGCTGATCCTCGACCAGTGGTTTCGGCTGCGCGGGGCCGACGCGGCGTTTGGCGTGGCCATTGCCGTCTGGCTCCTGTGGGGAGCGTGGCGGGCGGCGGGCGAAAGCGTCAACCAGCTGATGGATGCCGAGTGGCCGGAGGACAAGCGCGAGGCCTTCCTCGCCGCCTGCGCCGACTATCCGGAGCTCAAGGGCATCCACGACGTCCGCACCCGGACCAGCGGCGTGCATGACTTCATCCAGTTCCATGTCTGGGTGCCGGAGGAATGGTCGGTGCGGGAGGCGCACGACCGGCTCGACCGGGTGGAAGAGGAACTGCAGCGCCGATTCCCTGGCACCGAGATTTTTCTTCACCTTGACCCGGAAGGGCATACCGACCGGGAGGGCATGCTGCCCCATGAGATCACGGAGCGGCGATGAACCTGCCCTTCTTCCAGGTCGACGCCTTCGCGCCAGAACCGCTGACCGGCAATCCGGCGGCGGTGATGCCGCTGGAGGAATGGCTGGCGGACGAGACGCTCCAGGCGATCGCTGCCGAGAACAACCTCAGCGAAACCGCCTTCACCGTTCCGCTGGCGGGCAGCCAGGCCGACTATCACCTGCGCTGGTTCACGCCGACGGTCGAGGTGGACCTGTGCGGCCATGCCACGCTCGCGAGCGGGCACGTGCTGCTCGGCGAAGAGGACGAAGTGCGCTTCGAGACGCGCTCGGGCATGCTCAGCGTGAGCCGGTCGGACGGGCTGCTGTGGCTCGATCTTCCCGCAAGCAGGATCGCGCCGGCGAGTGACGGCGAGGAGGTGCTCCGGGCGCTCGGGGTCACGGGCGAGGTGTGGCGCGGGGAAGGGGGCAATGGGGCGATCCTCGTGCGGCTGACCGATCAGGATGCCGTACAGGCCGTTCGCCCGGACTTTGCCACGCTCCGGACGATGGATGCGCTGGTGATGGTGACGGCGCCGGGTACGCGCACCGACATCGCCAGCCGGGTGTTCGCCGCCTATCACGGGATCGACGAGGATCCGGTCACCGGCTCTGCCCATTGCGCGCTCGTGCCCTACTGGGCTGAGGTTCTCGGCCGCACCGACTTCACCGCCGCGCAGGTCGGACGCCGCGGGGGCGAGTTGACGTGCCGGCTGGTGGGCGACAGGGTGCGACTTGGGGGATTGGCACGGACCGTGATCGAAGGGTCTTTTCGCATTTGACCGCGCCGGCGCTGCCCCGCCGAGTCGGCCTCGGAGGCGCCACGCTCCTTTCCTTCAACGGCGCGGTCGGTGCCGCCGTCTTCGCCCTCCCGGCGACCCTCGACGACAGCGTCGGCGCGTGGGCGCCGTGGCTTTTCCCAGCCGCGGCGCTCGTCATGCTGCTGATCGCCATCCCCTTCGCCAGGGCCATCGCCAGCATGCCGGGCGAAGGCGGACCGGTCGTCTACGGGTCCGCCTTCGGGCGCGCCGCCGGCTTCGAGCTGGGCTGGACCTATTATGTCGCACGCGTCTCGGCGTTCGCGGCCAATGTCCATGTGTTGATCGACTACATGCTGCGCTGGGTGGAGGTGAGCCCGTCGCCTTGGGTGCGATCGGCGCTGATCCTGGCGGCCATTCTGCTGCTGGCGGGTGCCAACGTCGTCGGAATGACGCGGGCGCTTCGGCTGCTCGGTGGCCTGACCTTGCTCAAGAGCCTGCCGCTGATCCTGCTCGCCCTGCTCGCGCTTGCCACCTTCCCCCTGCCCACGCAGGGCTCGCCACCGCCCCTGACTGCCGTCGAGGCGAGCGTGCTGCTGGTCTTCTACGCCTTCATCGGGTTCGAGAGTTCGATCGCCGTATCGGGCGAAGCAAAGGACGGCGGAGCATCGATCGCCAAGGGCCTGCTGCTTACCATCGCCGTCATCGCGCTGCTCTACTTGCTGGTGCAGCTCGCCTATTCGGCCGTGTCGCCGAGCGTTGAGGAAGGCGAGAAGGCACCGCTGCTTGCGCTTGGAAGGGACCTTTTCGGCGCCCCCGGTGCGCTGCTGGTGCTGCTGGCGGCGGTTGCGAGCCTGGCCGGCAACCTCCACGCCAACCTCGCCGCGACGCCGCGCGTCAGCCATGCGCTGGCGATGAGGGGCGACCTTCCCGATTGGCTCGCGGCCGTCCACCCGAGGTTCCTCAGCCCGCACCGTTCCATCTGGCTGATGGCTGGCCTCGCCGCGCTGCTGGCGCTGAGCGGCACCTTCGTCTGGCTGGCGGTGGTTAGCACCCTGGCGCGCATGGGCGTCTATGCGGTGACCATCGCCGCCTGGCTGAAGGTAGCTAGGCGGACGGCCGGCGAGATGGCGCTGGGCGGTCTCGGCATCCTGCTCTGCGCGCTCGTCTCGACGCAGGCGAGCGCTGCGGCCTGGGTGACCCTAGCCGGCCTGGGCCTCGCCGGGCTGATCCTGTTCTGGCTGTCCAGCGGCCGCCGCCGGAAGACCTAATCGTTCGGCCAGGACGTCGAGAACCGGGCGCTGGCTCTTGAGGATGCGTCCATGCGCGCGCGCCAGTTCCATCCACTCGACTCGATCGAGTTCCGGGAAGCGACGGGTGCGCCCAGAGCGCGGCGGCCATTCGAGCTCGAACATCTCGCTGGAGAGTTGCGCCGGATCGAAGTCGCCCTCCAGCGCGAACACCTCGACCAGCTTGCCGCCATTCTGACGCACGGTATGCAGCTGCTCCGGCATCCCTGGGGGCAGCGGGCCGACCTCCTCGGCGAATTCGCGCTGCGCCGCCTCAAGCGCATCCTCGCCCGGCTCGATCGCTCCCTTCGGAACCATCCAGGCGCCTTCATCCTTGCGCGCCCAGTAAGGACCGCCGGGGTGCCCGAGCAGCACTTCGACCAGGTCCGCCCGCCGGCGATAAAGCAATATTCCCGCGCTTCTGGCCTGCGGCACGTCAGGCGGCCGGACGAAGCTGGTCGGTGACGGGCACGGTTTCCTCGATCCAGCCCCCTCCGAGCAGCCGGTCTCCTTCGTACACAACCGCCGCCTGGCCCGGCGCGACGCCATATTCCGGTCGATCGAAGATCATTCGAGAACCGGCGATGCAGGCCGGCACGGGGCGGCTGAGGGAGCGGACCTTGACCTCGATCTCGCGCTGGTCCTCACCCAGCCAGTTCCAGTCAGCGATCAAGGCTTCGCGGACGGCCAATGCGTCCTTGGGGCCGACGACCAGCCGGCGCGCGGCGGGATCGATGCGGATGACGTAGAGCGGCTCCGGCGATCCGCCAATCTCGAGACCACGGCGCTGGCCGACGGTGAAGTGAACGACGCCGGGGTGGCGGCCGAGGACCTTTCCAGCAAGATCGACGATTTCGCCGGGCGCGTCCGTCTCGGGTCGAAGGCGCTTCACAAGGCCGGCATAGTCGCCGTCGGGCACGAAGCAGATATCCTGGCTGTCTGGCTTTGCGGCGACTGGCAGGCCCGCTTCGGCGGCGAGCGCCCGCACGTCGGCCTTGGGCAGTTCGCCGATCGGGAAGCGGAGCAGGTCGAGCTGCTCGGCGGTGGTGCCGTAGAGGAAGTAGCTCTGGTCGCGTGCCGGATCGCGCCCCTTGTGCAGCTCTGCCCTGCCCGCACGAACGACGCGCCGGACATAATGGCCGGTGACCAGCGCATCAGCGCCCAGTTCGCGGGCGAACGCGTGGAGGTCGGTGAACTTCACCCCCTGGTTGCAGAGCGAGCAGGGCACTGGCGTGCGGCCGCGGGCATAATCGTCGGCGAAGCGCTCGATCACGCCCTCGCGGAAGCGGCTCTCGTAATCGAGCACATAATGCGGAATGCCGAGCTTCTCGCAGACCTGCGACGCGTCATAGATGTCCTGGCCCGCGCAGCAGGCACCGGAGCGCTTCACCGCTTCGCCATGATCGTAGAGCTGGAGGGTGACTCCGATCACCTCCGCACCGGTCTTCGCCGCAAGCAGGGCCGCGACCGACGAGTCGACGCCGCCCGACATGGCGACCACGACACGCGCGCCCGCCGGGGGGCGATCTAGTTGGAGGTCGATCGGAAACATGGCGAGGTCTTTACCCGGCATTCACCCTCTTTCGCTAGTGGTGGGACGTGGAGCCGACCTGGAGGAGGGCAAGTAGAAGGTGAACCTCGACAAGCAATTGCTGCCCGCCGCGGTGCTTGCCCCAGGTGAACTGGGCGCAGTGCTGGCGAGCCTCGGGCCGAGCGGCAACGCTCGCGACCGGCTTGCCGCGGTGGTCGCGCTGCTGACCGGCAGCGGGACCGTGCGGGAGCGCACCGGGGGCGCTTTCGCGGGCGGCCCGGATTTGGTGACAGTTCCGTTTACCAGCGGACTTCACAATTGCTTGAGAGGGCAACCGGTAAACGCCGTTCAGCAATCAACCACCAGGCCCGCTTGAGGAAGCAATGTTAGAGAATCAGAAGTTTCGTCCTCACCAGGTGATCGGCCCGCTCGGCGAGCCACTGACCCTGGACTCGCTTCCTCCGGCCGAGACCACCCGGTGGGTCGTTCGCCGGAAGGCCGAAGTCGTCGCTGCCGTAGCCGGGGGGCTACTGACGGTCGACGAGGCCTGCCAGCGCTACAACCTCAGCCTCGAGGAGTTCGCCAGCTGGCAGCGCGCGGTCGACCGCAGCGGCATGCCCGGTCTGCGTGTCACCCGCATCCAGCATTACCGCCAGGTCTACGAGCGCCAGCAGCGCTACTGACCATGTAGAGGGCTCCGGCGCAAAACGGCGTCGGGTCCTCGTTTCGGAACCGACCCGTCTCCCCACCGTTCCCCTTCGGAACAAGACAAAGCCAATGGGCGTCTTGTGACCGCAACAGCCGCCCGGCGAACTCGCCAGGGCGGCGTTACAGGAGGGAACGCATGGACTGGATTCTCATCATCATCGTCGGCGGTGTGCTTGGCTGGCTTGCCAGCATCGTCATGCGCACCGACGCGCAGCAGGGTATCTTGCTCAACGTCATCGTTGGCATCCTTGGCGCGCTGCTGGGCCGCTTCCTGCTTGCCCCGCTGATCGGCGGTGGCTCGATCACCGATGGTCCGCTCAGCCTCGGCAACATCCTGGTGTCGCTGCTGGGTGCAATCATCCTGCTGGCGATCGTCAATCTCGTCCGTCGCGGTCGCGTGCGCTAATCACGCACTGTGATTGACGGACCGGAAGGGGTCGTCCGCTCTTGAGGGCGGGCGGCCCCTTCTTCTATGGACCGAACATGCCCTTGTCCTGGATTGCGCTGCTCTTTGCCGGCGCCCTGCTCGGCTGGCTCGCCAGCGTCACCTTCCGAAGCCAGAGCGGGCGAGAGATTCTCGCCTTCGTCGGGCTTGGCGCGGCCGGCGCGGTGCTGGGAGCCCTGCTGATCACGCCCGCCATGGCCGGTCGCCTCGAGCCGACCGGCTTTTCGCTGCCGGGAGTCCTGCTTTCGCTGTTGGGGACGTTCCTGGCGCTCGGCATCGCCATCGGCGTCCAGCGGCTGCAGCGCCGCTGAACGCCGATCCTCAGCGGCGCTTCAAAACGAGGCGGTAGACGAACAGGATCAGCACCGCACCGACGATAGCCGCCAGAAATCCGGCGCCGTCGGTCGGTTCGCGATACCAGCCGAGCGCACGACCGAGGAAACCGGCGACCATCGCGCCCCCAATCCCGAGCAGGATGGTGATGACGCAGCCGCCAGGATCCCGCCCCGGCATCAGCAACTTGGCGATACCGCCCGCCAGCAGACCGATGATGATCCACGACAACCAGCCATAATCTTGGAGCATCTCAGCCCTCCTGTTGTTTCACGTCCGGTTACCAACCATCTGCCGGGTTGGGCAAACGCCTTTTGGCGGCTCGACGGTGACCGTTGGTCGAATGAGGCTTGTTGTTTGTCGCAGCCGCGCGCTGGGTTGTAAGCGGTGAGTTATGGGTATAACACAGCGACCTGACGAGTCACCGTTCGAAACAGATAGATAAAGGTGGAAGAGATGAATCGCGAGACCCGGCTCCAGCGGGACGACACGATCGTGGTGGTGGACGGCTCCCGCCGGCGTCGCAACATGATCATCGCGATCCTGGTCGGCGCGCTCGTGCTCGCGCTTGCCTACGTCTTCTTCAACCGGTCGAGCGAGCCTGCCGGCGGGAAGGCGGCCAGCGCCGCAGCCGACGGCCAGGGTCGGGGCGGACAGGTGCCGACGGTGACCGTGCTGGTTCCGGGTCGCAGCCAGGTAGCAAGCATCATTACCGCCAACGGCGCCCTCGCCGCCCGCCGCGACCAGCCGATCGGCGCTGCCGGCCAGGGTGGCCGGGTTACTGCCGTGCTGGTGGATGCAGGCACGTGGGTGCAGGCCGGCCAGGTGCTGGCCACGGTCGACCGCTCGGTCCAGGTGCAGACCAGCGCGCAGCTCGCCGCCTCGGTCGAGGCCGCCCGGGCAAGCGCGGCGCTCGCGCAGAACGAATATGAGCGTTCGGCCGCGCTGGTCGGTCGGGGCTTCGTCTCCAAGGCCGATCTCGATCGCAAGCGGGCCGCCCGCGACCAGGCCAATGCACAGGTGCGGGTGGCGCAGGCCCAGCTCAGCGCGACTCGGGCCGGCATCGGACTTCTCGACATCAAGGCGCCCACGTCGGGCCTGATCCTCCAGCGCAACCTCGAGGTCGGCCAGGTGATCGGCGCCGGCAGCCAGAGCCTGTTCCGCCTCGCCCGCGGCGGCGAAATGGAAATGCGCGCACAATTGTCCCAGCAGGACCTTGCCGCCATCCGCGTCGGAATGCCTGCCAGCATCACTCCGATCGGCAGCACGTCGAGCATCACCGGCTCGGTGTGGCAGGTCTCGCCGGTCATCGATCCGCAAAGCCGTCAGGGCGAAGTGCGCATCGCCATTCCCTATTCGCCGGCAATCCGCCCGGGCGGCTTCGCGTCGGCCCGCATCTCGGCCGGGGCAACCACTGCGCCCCTGCTCCCGCAGAGTGCGGTGCTGTCGGACAATGACGGCAATTACGTCTACATCATCAATGCGAAGAACGAGGCCGAGCGGCGCAACGTCACGATCGGCGTGGTCGACGAGAGCGGCGCCACCATCACCGGAGGCCTGACCGGCCAGGAGATGGTCGTCCTGTCGGCCGGGCCGTTCCTCAACCCCGGCCAGAAGGTCAATCCGAAGCGGCAGGCGGCGGCCAACTAACGGCCGCCAGCGAAGGACAGACAAGCTCATGGGTTTCCGCAACATTTCGGCGTGGTGCATCCGCAACCCCGTCCCGCCGATCGTCCTCTTCATCGCCCTGCTGCTGACGGGAATCTACTCGTTCGCGACGATGGAGATCACGAACAACCCGGACATCGACTTCCCGGCGGCCAACGTCACCATCTCGCAGCCGGGCGCCGCCCCGTCCGAGATGGTCAACCAGGTCACCCAGAAGGTCGAGGCCGCGGTGCGCGGCGTCGATGGGGTGGACGAGATCAATTCCACCGTCCGCGAAGGCAACAGCAACACCTTCGTCCAGTTCAAGATCGGCACTCCGACCGACCGTGCCGTCAACGACGTCAAGGCGGCGATCGACCAGATTCGAGGGGACTTACCCGACGGAATTCTCGAGCCGCAGGTCAGCCGCGTGGATATCGGCGGCGACGAGTTCGCCTTTATCGCGGTCGAAGCCACGGACATGAGCCTCGAGGAGCTCAGCTGGTATGTCGACAATCTCGTGTCGCGCCGGCTGCTCGCGCAGGACGGCGTCGCGCAGGTCACCCGCGAGGGCGGCGTCGACCGGCAGATCCGCGTCATTCTCAATCCGGCCTCGCTCCAGGCGCAGGGCATCACCGCGGCGCAGGTCAACCAGCAGCTCCGCGCGATCAACGTCGATGCGCCGGGCGGCCGCGCCGAGATCGCCGGGTCGGAGCAGACGGTCCGCGTGCTCGGCAACGCCCGCAGCGCGGCGGCGCTCGCCGATACCCAGATCGCCCTCCCCGGCAGCCGGTTCGTCCGGCTCGGCGACATTGCGCAGGTGCGTGACTCCTCGGCCGAACCGCGCTCGGCCACGTCGCTCGGCGGCCGCCCGGTCGTCAGCTTCAACGTGTCCCGTGCCAAGGGAGCGTCGGACGTCACCGCCTACGAGAATACTTGGAAGGAATTGCGCACGATCGAGGAAGCCGACTCGCGCGTCCGCTTCGTCGAGATCAGCAACAGCGTCGATTACACCAAGGGCCAGTATTCGAGCTCGATGCACGCGCTGATCGAAGGCGCGGTGCTCGCGGTTCTGGTGGTGTTCCTGTTCCTTCGCGACATCCGCGCGACGGTCATCTCGGCCATCGCCATACCGCTCTCGGCCATTCCCGCCTTCTGGTTCATGGACCTCATGTCCATCAACCTCAATTTCCTGTCGCTGCTGGCGCTGGCGCTGGTCGCGGGCGTGCTGGTCGACGATGCGATCGTGGAGATCGAGAACATCGTCCGGCACATGCGCATGGGCAAGAGCGCCTACCAGGCGTCGATCGACGCGGCGGACGAGATCGGCCTTGCCGTGCTCGCCACCACCATGTCGATCGTCGCGGTGTTCCTGCCGGTCGCGCTGATGCCCGGCATCTCGGGCCAGTTCTTCCGCAACTTCGGCTACACCGTCGTGCTTGCGGTATTCATGAGCCTGCTCGTGGCGCGCATGATCACGCCGCTGATGGCGGCCTATTTCCTGCGCAGCGGCGGCATCCAGGAGCATGCTTCGGGCAAGTGGATGGACCGCTATCTGGCGACCCTTCGCTGGACCATCGACGACAGCAAGGCCACGGCCGCGAGGGAGAGCGCGGGCAGTTTCATGGGCCGGCGCCTTGCCCGCCTGCGCGACCACCGAGTATGGATGGTGGGCGTCGGGTTCCTCATCCTGATCGCCACCGGCGTCGGAATCGGCACCCTGTCGATGACCTTCCAGCCGCAGCTCGACCTGCCGAACAGTACCATCCGCATCGGGCTCGCGCCGGGCACCACGCTCGACCAGACCAAGGCGGTGACCCAGCGCGTGACGGAGATCGTCCAGCGCAATCCGAACGTCGACAATGTCTTTCAGCGCAGCTTCACGTCTGCCGCCTTCATCAACGTCGTCTACAAGAAGGATCGCGAGAAGAAGAGCTGGGAGATCGAGCGCGAGATCACGCCGCAGCTGGCCCAGATCGCCGATGCGCAGGTCAACTTCCTCAGCCAGGGCGGCGGTGGACCGGGCGGCGGCGGCCGTCCCGTCACCCTCTTCCTCGGCGGCGACGATCCGGTGAAGCTGACGGAGGTCGCCAATCGTGTGTCCGACGAGATGGCGACGATCCCGGTGCTGGTCGCCCCGCGCGTCCAGGGCGACGTCGTCCGTCCGGAAATCCGGATCAAGCCGCGCTTCGACCTCGCCGCCGACCTTGGGGTGAGCACCGCCGCGCTGGCGCAGACCATTCGCATCGCCACCATCGGCGACATCGACCAGAACAGTGCCCGCTTCTCGCTCTCGGATCGCCAGGTGCCGATCATCGTCAGCCTTGACCGGTCGGAGCGGCGGGACATTGCCACGCTCGAGAATCTGCCGGTGCCGACGGCCAGCGGCGGCTCGGTTCCCCTGAAGTCGGTGGCGGAGATCACCTTTGGATCGGGACCGGTGGTCGTCAATCGCACCAACCAAGTCTATCGCATCGCGATCGGCGCCGACCTGACGCCCAATACCGTCAGCGGCGACGCCTGGAAGCAGATCGACCAGCTTCCGGTGATGAAGGATCTACCCGCGGGCGTGTCGCGACTGACGCTCGGCGACCAGAAGTGGCAGGGCGAGCTCATCACCAACTTCATCCTCGCGGTGATCGCCGGCATCGCGCTCGTGTTCGCAGTGCTGGTGCTGCTCTACCGGCGCTTCCTGGCACCGCTGGTGAACCTCGGCTCGCTCCTGCTGGCGCCGCTGGGTGCGGTCATCGCGCTCCATATCGCGGGCCAGCCGCTCAGCCTGCCGGTGTTCATCGGCCTGCTGATGCTGTTCGGCATCGTCGCCAAGAACTCGATCCTGCTGGTCGATTTCGCGGTCGAGATGATGGACCATGGCCTGGAGAAAGGTGAGGCGATCGTCGAGGCCGGGCACAAGCGCGCCCAGCCGATCGTCATGACCACAGTGGCGATGGTCGCCGGCATGGTGCCGATCGCGCTCAGCCTGACCGGCGACGGCAGCTGGCGCGCGCCGATGGGCGTGACGGTGATCGGCGGCCTACTGATGTCGACGTTCCTGACGCTGCTGCTGGTCCCGGCCTATTTCAGCTTGGCGATCGACATCGAGCAGTGGATCGCCCGCAAGCTCGGCCGTCACCTGCAGGCGACCGCGCATGACGTTCCCGAAGCGCAGCCGGAGCATCGTGCGCCACCGGCTCCGGGGTCCGTGCCGCAACCGGCGGAGTGAACCCGGCGCCACGTTCGGCTATTGAGCGGTTCGGATGACACGTTCCGGACCGCTCACCCGCTTCAACCCCGCCCAGCCCGGCACCGCCGGCATGAAGGTCGTCGCGACCGGCCTGCTGGTCGCGATGGCGGCGCTGTTCGTGATCACCCGCGCGCTCGAGCCGCGCTATCCGTGGCTCGGCTACGTCAAGGCCTTCGCCGAGGCGGCGATGGTCGGTGGGCTTGCCGACTGGTTCGCGGTAACCGCCCTGTTCCGCCATCCGCTTGGCCTGCCCATCCCACACACCGCCATCATCCCGCGCAACAAGGACCGGATCGGCGCGGCGCTGGCGACCTTCATCCGCGACAATTTCCTGGTCGCCCGGGTCGTCGCCCGAAGGATGCGCGGGATCGATGTTGCCGCCGCCGCCGGGCGCTTCCTCAGCACGCCGAGCGGCGAAGGCACCCGCATGCGACGCGGTGCCTCGCGCCTTATCGCCGACATGGTCGAGGCCTTGGATGACGAGCGGCTGGGCGGGATCGTCAAGGGCGCGATCGCCCAGCGCATCGCAAGGACGGAGGTCGCTCCGCTACTGGGTGCGGCGCTGGCCTCGGCGATCGAGGACAATCGGCACGTGCCGATGCTGGAAGCGGCGATCCGTGCCCTGTCCCGAGCGCTCGACGCCAACGAGCCGCTGATCCGCGAGATGGTCCGCAAGCGCGCGAGCTGGGTGCTGCGGCTCGCCGCGCTCGACGACAAGCTTGCCGATGCGATCCTCGACGGCCTGCGCAAGCTGACGGTCGAGATGAGCGCCGACCCCAACCATCCGGTGCGCGGCAAGATGGTCGAGGCGCTGACCGCCCTTGCCGACGATCTCCAGCACAAGCCCGAAACCCGAGCCCGTGTCGAGGGCTGGAAGGAAGAACTGCTCGCCAATCGCTCGGTCGCGCAATGGCTTGACCGACTGTGGCAGCGCGGACGGGCCACGATCATCGCGGCCGCCCGCGATCCCGATGCAGCCATGGCCGGACGGATGGGCGAGGTGCTTCGTTCCGCCGGCGCCACGCTGGAGAGCGATCCCCGCATCCGCGCTGCCGTCAACCAGTTCACCCGCCGCGCCGTCGCCGGCATGGCGGCGAGCTACGGCAGCTCGATCGTCACCCTAGTGAGCGAGACCATCCGAGGCTGGGACGCGAGGACGGTCACAGAGCGGCTGGAGTCCGCCGTCGGCCGCGACCTCCAGTACATCCGCATCAACGGCACGATCGTCGGCGGACTGGTGGGGCTCGTCCTCCACCTCCTCGACACGCTCTAGGCCAAGGCGCTAGGAGCCGCGTCCATGGCCAGCATCGAGCATCGCACCTTCACCGTCGCGGCGGACGACGACGGCATCCGGCTCGACCGCTGGTTCAAGCGCCACATGGCCGAGGAAGTGAGCTTCAACCTCGTCTCGCGCTGGGCACGGACGGGCCAGCTCCGTCTCGACGGCGAGAAGGCCAACCCCGGCGATCGCATCCTTGCCGGCCAGACCATCCGCATCCCACCCCGCGATGCCGTGCCCGAGCGCAGCGCGCGGCCCCAGCGCATCCTCGAACCGCTCACCGACGAGGAACGCAGCTACGTCCAGGAGATGGTGATCGAGGCGACGCCCGAAGCCTTCGTCCTCAACAAGCCGCCGGGCCTCGCCACGCAGGGTGGCACCAAGACCGATCAGCACCTCGACCGCCTGCTCGACGGGCTGGCCGACGAGGATGGGCAACGGCCAAAGCTGGTCCACCGCCTCGACAAGGACACCAGCGGCGTCCTGCTGGTCGCCCGCTCGGCCCGCGCCGCCGCCTTCTTCTCCAAGAGCTTCTCTGGCCGGACGGCGCGCAAGGTCTATTGGGCCATCGTCGTCGGCGATCTCGGCCAGGACGAGGGGCTGATCGACGCCCCGCTCGCCAAGCAGCCAGGGACCGGCGGCGAGAAGATGCATGTCGCCGAGGATGGCCAGCCGGCGCGCACCCGCTGGCGGGTGATCGACCGCGCCGGCACGCGCGCCGCCTGGGTCGAGCTCCAGCCGCTGACCGGCCGCACGCACCAGCTTCGCGCCCACATGGCCCATCTCGGCCACCCGATCGTCGGCGATGCCAAATACGGCGGTGCGGAAGCGTTCCTGACCGGGGGGATCAGCCGCAAGCTGCACCTGCATGCACGCCGGCTCAAGATCGACGCGCCCGGCAGCAAGGAGATCGACGTCTCCGCCGAACTTCCCGGCCATTTTGCGGAGAGCCTCGCCACGCTCGGTTTCGAGGCTCGGTCGGGCGACAACATGCCGCTCGACCGGCCCGACCCGGCCAAGAGCCAGGTCGTCCAGGCCCGCCGCAAGGCGGCCGCCGCCAAGACCGCGCGCAAGGAGCGCAAGGGCGAGCGGCGAAGCCGGGGCGCTGCTCCGCCGCCCAAGGGAACGCGCCCCAAGTCGCCGCCGAAGGGCCGCCGGTGATTCGCTGCGCCATCTTCGATTGCGACGGGACCCTCGTCGATTCCGGGGGCACCATCCATCGCGCTCTTGGCCTTGCCTTCACCGAGCATCGGCTCGAGCTTCCGCCGCGTGAGCGGGCGCAGCGGGTGATCGGCCTGTCGCTGACCGAAGCCATGGCGGCGCTCGCGCCGGAGCAGGACTCAGACACCCACCAGAGGATGGCGCAGACCTACAAGGATGCGTTCGTCACGCTTCGTGGCCGGCAGGAAGTCGAGGAACCGCTTTACGACGGCATCCTGCCGCTCCTCGACGACCTCGAATCCCGCGGATGGACCCTCGCGGTCGCCACCGGCAAGTCCGATCGTGGTCTCCGCCACTGCCTGACCTCGCATGGCATCCATGCGCGCTTCGTCTCGCTTCAGACCGCCGACCGCCACCCGTCCAAGCCGCACCCCTCGATGACGCTCACCGCCATGGCGGAATGCGGCGCGGCGCCCGAGCGATCGGTGGTGATCGGAGATACGGCCTGGGACATGGGCATGGCCAAAGCCGCCGGCGCCCACGCGATCGGCGCCCTGTGGGGCTATCACGATCATGCGGAGCTGTCGGCAGCGGGCGCGGACGCCATCGCCGAGGCTCCTGCCGTCGTTCTGGAGATTGCCGAGCAGCTGGTGAGGGCAACGGCATGAGCTCCGAGCAGGATGCGCTCTGGAAGAAGAGGTTCGGCATCTTCGCCCTGCTTCGGATTTCGGGACTGCTGATGTTCCTGCTGGGCATGGGGATCATCTTCGGCGACCTGGTGCGGCCCGGCGGCTTTCTCGAGCTTGGCATGGTGGTCGTCGGGATCGGGCTCGTCGATGCACTGCTGGGACCGGTGCTGCTGCGCCAGCATTGGGAAAAGGCGGATCGCCGGTGAAGCGCTTCTGGAAGGAAGTGCAGCTGGTCGACGATGACGGTGGCTGGCGGATCGAGCTGGACGGCAGGCCCGTCCGGACTCCCGCCCGCGCCCTTCTGCTGCTTCCGAATCGGGCGTTGGCGGACGCCGCCGCGGCCGAGTGGCGCGCGGCGGGCGAGACGGTTGACCCTCGCGCCATGCCGATGACCGGCCTTGCCAATTCCGCGCTCGACCGGGTCGCGCCGCAGCGGGAGACGTTCGCCGACGGGCTCGCCCGCTACGCGTCCGGCGACCTCTTCTGCTATCGTGCGGAAAGCCCCTCGGCACTGATCGACGCCCAAGCGGCCGAGTGGGATCCGCTGCTGCAGTGGGCCCGGCGGCGGTATGACGTGGACTTCGCCGTCACCGGGGGGGTCGCCCCTGTCGACCAGCCCGAAGCGACAGTCGAGCGGCTGACCCATGCCGTTCGCGCCCTTGGCCCCTTCCAGCTGGCGGGCCTGTCGCCGATGGTTACGGTCGGGGGCTCGCTGGTGGCAGCTCTCGCGGTGTTTGAAGAGGCGATCGGCGTGTACGAGGCCTGGTCGGCCGTCAGCCTCGACGAGCGCTGGCAGCTCGATCAATGGGGCAGCGATGCCGAGGCGGAGAAGGCGCTCGACGCGCGCGAGGCCGACTTCCGCGCCGGCGCCCGCCTGCTGGAGCTGCTTCGCTCCTAGTTGGGCTTCTCGACGAGATTGCGGACGAAATCTAGGAGATAGGGCTGGCGCTCGCGGCGCAGGCGCTCGGCGGCGACGATCGCCCGCACCTTCTCGGTGCAACGGTCCACATCGTCGTTGATGAGCACATAGTCATATTCCGCCCAGTGCCCGATCTCGGCCGCGGCACGACGCATGCGGAACTGGATCACCTCGTCCTTGTCGGTGCCGCGATCGACCAGCCTTTGTTCCAGCACCGCCATCGACGGCGGCAGGATGAAGATCCGCACGAGATCGGTGCGGAAGGCATATTCGAGCTGCTGCGTGCCCTGCCAGTCGATGTCGAACAGGGTGTCGCGCCCGTTCTTCAGCGCCTCCTTGATCGGCTCCTTCGGGCTGCCGTAGCGGTGCCCGAAGACATAGGCCCATTCCGCCAGTTCGTCGGTGTCGATCAGCTTCTGGAAGGTGTCGTCATCGACGAAATGATAGTCGACGTCGGCGACTTCCCCCGGTCGCATCGGGCGCGTCGTGGCGCTGATCGACATGGTGATGGTCGGATCGTCCTGCATCAGCTTGCGGCTGATGGTCGACTTGCCGGCGCCCGAGGGGGAAGAAAGCACGATGAGGAGGCCGCGACGGGTGCGCTGAGCGTGGTCCATGGCCGCTCTTGCCGCCCCGGAGCGGTTGGCGTCAATGCTGCAGCTGCGAAGGCCTCTTGATTTCTTGTGCAGCGCACTATATTGTGCACTGCAACAAGGGACGAGATATGACCGACAACGTAGCGAATGAAACCATCTCCGAAGAGACCGTGCAGGCCGTCGAGCCCGCCGTGGTCGAAGCCGTGAAGAAGGTGAACGCGCGCCGGGTGAAGACCGAGCGCAAGCCGCGTGGCCGCAAGGCCGCGAGCATCAGCAGCAAGCCCCGCGCCGAGAAGCCCGCGCCCGAGCAGAAGGACAATGCCGTGAACTTCGATCCTGCCAACTGGATGAACCTCCAGTCGTTCGCCGCCCTTCCGGGTGCCGACCGTTTCCAGAACCTGTTCGCCGAAGCCGGCAGCAAGGGCCAGGAAGCCATCGAGAAGAGCCGCAAGGCCGCCGAGGAGTTCGCCGAGCTGACCCGCGCCAACGTCGAAGCGGTCGTCGAGGCTGGCAAGATCGCCGCCACCGGTGCGAAGAGCGTGGGCGAGGACGCCCTGCAGCGCACCCGTGAGGGTCTCGAGCAGAACGTCGCCGAGTTCAAGAGCCTGGCTCAGGCCCAGAGCCCGAGCGAGTTCTTCCAGCTGCAGAGCGAGATCGCCAAGCAGAACTTCGACCGCGTCGTCGCCAGCTTCAGCCAGCTCACCGAAGCGACGGTGAAGCTCGCCGGTGAGGCGATCCAGCCGCTGTCGAGCCGCGCCGCCGTCAATGCCGAAAAGATCAACGAGCTGACTGCCTGATAACCCTCCTCCTGTCAGGCATTCTTGCGGCCGCCTCTCGCGTATTGAGAGGCGGCCGCTTTCCTTTGGGACGCGCTGAGGGCCGAACTGGGCCGAATGGGCGCAAGCCCGCCTTGGCAAGCCCTTGCCCCCTCCCCTATCTAGGGCACCGATGATCGAGCGTATCACCATGGCTGGCGAAGATGACGTCCCCGGCAAGGGCGACGGCGTGGAGGAAATCGAGCGCGGGGTCGTCACCCGCACCCGTCCGCGCACCCGCAAGCCCAGCAACTACAAGGTGCTGATGCTCAACGACGACTACACGCCGATGGAGTTCGTCGTCCTGTGCCTGCAGCGCTTCTTCAACATGGGCATCGAGGATGCGACCCGGGTCATGCTCCAGGTCCATCAGCAGGGTGTCGCCGTCTGCGGGGTCTTCACCTACGAAGTCGCGGAAACCAAGGTCAGCCAGGTCATCGACTTCGCGCGTGAGAACCAGCACCCGCTTCAGTGCACGCTGGAGAAGGCGTAAAGCCCTCCCCTTGCGCCTCCGCAACGAGGCCCTAAACCCCCGCCGATGGACTCCATTCTCATTCAGGGCGGAAAGCGCCTCGAAGGCGCAATCCCTATTTCCGGCGCAAAGAACAGCGCGCTGACCTTGCTGCCCTGCGCCATCCTCACCGACGACAAGCTGACGCTGAGCAACCTGCCGCGGCTCGCCGACGTCGACAGCTTCGGGCATCTGCTCAACGAACTCGGTGTCTCAACCAAGATCGAGGGGCTCCAGAAGGGCGAGATCGGGCGGCGCATGACGTTGCGCGCGAAGAAGCTCATCTCGACCACTGCCCCCTACGACATGGTGCGGCGGATGCGCGCCTCGATCCTGGTGCTCGGGCCGCTGCTCGCCCGCGCCGGTGATGCCACCGTCTCGCTTCCGGGCGGATGCGCGATCGGCGACCGGCCGATCGACCTCCACCTCAAGGCACTGGAAGCACTAGGCGCGGAGATCGAGCTGGCAGCGGGCTACGTCCGCGCCACCGCCCCGCGCGGCGGACGGCTGCCGGGTGGCGACTTCACCTTCCCGGTCGTGTCGGTCGGCGCGACCGAGAATGCGGTCATGGCCGCCGTCCTCGCCCGCGGCCGGAGCAATCTCTACAATGCGGCGCGCGAGCCCGAGATCGTCGATCTCTGCCGCCTGCTCCAGAAGATGGGCGCGCAGATCCAGGGTGCCGGAAGCCCGCACATCTCCATTGAAGGCGTCGAGAAGCTCAACGGCTGCAGCTATGCGGTCATGCCCGACCGTATCGAGGCCGGCAGCTACGCCTGTGCGGCCGGGATCACCGGCGGCAGCCTCGACCTGATCGGGGCGCGGCCCGAGGACATGCTGGCCACGACCAACGCGCTGGCACAGTGCGGCCTGATCGTCGAGTTCCACGACAATGGCATCAAGGTCAGCGCGGACGGGCCGCTGAAGCCGCTGGCCCTGTCGACAGCGCCCTTCCCCGGCTTCGCTACCGACATGCAGGCGCAGTTCATGGCCATGCTGTGCCGCGCGAAGGGCGAGAGCTTCCTCGAGGAAACCATCTTCGAGAATCGCTACATGCACGTGCCTGAGCTTCGCCGCATGGGCGCCAACATCGACGTCCGCGGGCGGTCCGCCATCGTTCACGGCGTCGATCACATGACCGGTGCGAAGGTGATGGCGACCGACCTGCGCGCTTCGATGAGCCTGATCATCGCGGGCCTCGCCGCCGAGGGCGAGACCGAGGTGCTTCGCGTCTACCACCTCGATCGCGGCTATGAGCGGCTGGAAGAGAAGCTTTCCGCCGTCGGTGCCACGATCGAGCGCAAGGGCGGCGGTTAATCGGCGGCGGTCAGCTGTCGCTGGCCGCCCTGCTTCACCACCTGGCCCCACTTCATCACGAAGCCGAGCTGCTGCAGCCGGCCGATGTCGGCCAGCGGATCGCCTTCGACCGCGACGATGTCGGCGTCCTTGCCCGCTTCGATGGTGCCGATCGTTGACGAGCGGCCGAGCAGGTCGGCGGCATTGACCGTCGCGGCCTTGATTGCGTCCATCGCGCTCATGCCGTTTCTCGTCATCAGCACGAATTCTTCCGCATTCGTGCCGTGGGGCGAGACACCGCTGTCCGTTCCGAAGGCGATCTTCACGCCGCGCCGTACCGCCTCGGCGAAGCTCTTCTCCGCATTGCCTGCGGCCTCGCGCGCCTTGGCGACCTGGTTGGGCCGAAGGGCACCGCGCTCGGCACTCTTCAGCGCGTACATGGGCGCGAGCAGGGTGGGCACATAGTAAGCGCCGGTCTGGCGATAAAGCCGGAAGCTCTCTTCGTTGGTGAAGGTCCCATGCTCGATCGAGGCGACCCCGGCCTTCAGCGCATCGTTGACGGCCTGCACCCCATGGGCGTGCGCCGCGACCCTGCGTCCGAAACTGGCGGCGGTATCGACCACCGCCTTCATCTCATCGTCCGTCATCTGCTTGCCAAGGCCGCCCGCGACATCGCTGAGCACACCGCCGGAGGCCGCGATCTTGATGACGTCCGCGCCCATGCCGATCTGGTAGCGAACGGCCCGGCGGCAGCTTTCGACGCCGTCGCAGCGACCGCTGGCGCGCTCAGGCTCCATGGCATCTTCGGTAAGGGCCCGGTTGAGCCCCGGCTGCCCGCTACCATGGCCCATGGTGATGCCGACGGTGCGACCGGCATACAGGATGGTCGGCCCGACCAGGTCGCCGCGGCCGATCGCGTCGCGCAAGGCGCGAAGCTGGCGCGGATTGCCGTTGAGGTCGCGGACCGTGGTGAAGCCGGCCATCAGCAGCCTGCGGCTGTTGCCGAAGGCGGTGAAGGCCTCGTCCTCGAGGTCCCGGCTCGCGGCCTCGACCCGGGCTCGCAGCGGATCGTCGAGGCCGCCGACGTGAACGTGGCTGTCGATGAAGCCGGGCATGACGGTGCTGGTGCGAAGATCGACCACACGGGCGCCGGGCACGTCGACGAAGCCATCGCGAACCTCAAGAATCTGCCGGCCACGAACGACGATGCTGGCATTGCGCTTCGGCTGCTGGCCGGGGACGTCGATGAGCGTGCCAGCGTGGATGACGGTGACGGACAACGGCGCAGGTGCCGCCTGAGCGAACGCGGCGGCCAAGATTGCGATGATCATGCTTCCCCCTGTCGAACTTCGGACAGCAGCTTAGCGAGGTGCTTGTTTCTGCCAATAGTCGAAGGCCTGCCGCTGCAGCCGGCCGATCAGCCGACGTGCTTCGGGGCCAAACCAGTCGCCGGTGTGGTGATGCTTTTCCCAGCTGCCGGTCCACCAGCCCTGACCGGGAAGACCGTCGGACTGGCGGACGACCAGGACGGCGAGCTCGGGCTCCCCGTTCGCTTCGGCGGCGTCATCGACGGCAGCGAGGGTCTTGCAGAGGGCGCGCATCCTGGGTCGACTGAAGGGATAGCCAAGACGCTCGAGCAGTTCGGAATAGGTCAGCGGATGGCCGGCCGCGGCGGCGGCGAGCAAATGGGCGCGGACCTCTTCCGGGTCCGACAGGCTCACCGGCTCGGCTGCTGCGCCACCGGAGTCAGCTCGAACACGTCGAGCTTCGCCCCGGACTGCCCATGCGGGATGATCAGGCGCCAGCGCATCGGACCGATTCGCTCCAGCACTCCGGCCATGTCGCGCTTCGGATCCTCGCCATAAGCCTTGGGCTGGTCCTCGTTGCCGAGCGCGAGGCTGCCGAGAAAGATGAGGCGCGTCGAGACATCGTCGTCCCACAGACGTCCGGCCGGTCGTTCGGAGCCGGTCTGCTTGACGATGGTGAGAAGGTCCTCCTCGACTTCCACGTAGCAGAAGAATGGCTTGAAGCGGACGAAGGCCGGGGCGCGGGCGCCAGTCTGGCCGAGCCGGACCATGCGGCAATTGTAGCTTCCGGGAGTCGGCGCCGGCCGGGCGAGGGCCGCCTCGGGACGGAGGAGATCGCCTTCCTCACGCAAGGCGGCGGCGAACCGGCCCTGGCGCGCGGCGGCGAGGCCTTCCTGCCAGGCACCGGCGATGCCGCGCAGGCGCTCGACGTCCTCGGGATTGGCGATGCGCATCCATGCCTCGGCCTTGGTTGGCGGGAGCGCTTCGACCGTTGGCCGGGCCGCAGCCGTGCGCGGCTTTTCGAAAGCAGCACAGCCGCCCAGCGCCACGGTGGCGAGCAACAGTCCTGCACGGGCAATAAGCATGATCGTCCTCACGCTAGCATAGCGCCTGCCCCCGTCCACTACGGACAAGGGGGCAAAAGGGTTAACAAAGTCTTGCAGCCACGCCGGAGCACGGCCACAGCCCGCCCGATGGAAGCCCCTCGTCAGTCCAGCCCCGACCGCGCCCGCGTCGGCTTCGCGCTCGGCATCGGTGCGTACGGCATGTGGGGCCTGCTGCCGATCTACTTCAAGCTGCTGGTCGGCGTGCCGGCGGTGGCCATTGTCGCGCACCGGATCGTCTGGTCGCTGCTGGTGCTCGGGATCCTGCTCAGCGTGACGCGGGCCTGGGGCGAGGTGAAGGCGGCGCTTCGCCATCCGGGCACCGTCCGGCTCCTGCTCGCGTCGAGCCTGCTGATCGGCGCCAACTGGCTGATCTACGTCTATGCGGTGAACAGCGGGCACATCCTTGCCGGAAGCCTCGGCTATTATCTCAACCCCCTCGCCAACATCTTGCTCGGCCGCTTCGTACTGGGCGAGCCGCTGACCCGGCAGCAGTGGGTGGCGGTGGCGATCGCCGGCGTTGGCGTGTCGATCCTGGCGGCGGGCGCGCTGTCGCACCTGTGGATCAGCCTCGCCCTGTGCGCCAGCTTCGCCTTGTACGGGCTGCTTCGGAAGGTCGCCCATGTCGATGCCAGCGCGGGGCTGGGCATCGAGACGGCCTTGCTGTTCGTGCCCGCCCTGGCCTGGCTCGCCTGGGCGAGCGGCGGGACCATGCCGGTCTGGGGCCTCGACCGGACCGACACGGTCCTGCTGGTGCTGAGCGGCGTTGCCTCGACCATTCCCCTTCTGCTGTTCACCGGCGCGGCGCGGCGGCTTCCCTATTCCACGCTCGGAATCCTCCAGTTCATCGCCCCGACGCTGCAGTTCCTGGTCGCGGTATTCCTCTATGGCGAGGCCTTCACCACCGCCCATGCCGCCGCCTTCGCGTGCATCTGGACGGCGGCGCTGTTATACCTATCTAGTGCACTGAAGGGGTCCGCGGCCAAGGCCGAACCGATCCCCGACTGAGGAGAACGAGCTTGCTCAACATCATCTCCCTGCTGGTCGGGCTCATCGCCCTGGTCAGCGCCGCCATCGCCTTCCTGCCGTTGCTCGGCTGGGCCAACTGGCTGATCCTCCCGCTGGCGGTGGTCGGGGCCGGGATCGGGCAGCTGAGCGGCGGGTCCAAGGCGGGACGCAACCTGTGCCTGTTCGTCATCCTGGTCGGGATCGTCCGGCTGATGCTTGGGGGCGGGATCCTCTAGCCTAGCGGGTCCTCACATAGCGTCCGGGGGCATCCTCGATCGCCTTGCGCTTGCCCTTGCCGGGAATGCGGTCGCCAGTCGCCGCGACTTGCTTCGGGGCCAGCGCCTTCAGCCAGGCGAGCCAGTCGGGCCACCAGCTGCCCTTCACCTCGGTCGCGCCCTCGATGAACTCGTCGAGGCTGCGCGGCTCGCCCTCATTGACCCAATGCTGGTAGCGGCCGGCGCTCGGCGGATTGACGACGCCGGCGACGTGGCCGGAGCCAGCGAGCACGAAGCGCTTGGGCCCAGGCACATGGTCCATGATCTTCCACACGCTCTGCGGCGGGGCGATATGATCCTCGCGGCCAGCCTGGATGTAGAGCGGGGTCTGGATCTGACCAAGGTCGATGGGGGTACCATCGACCTTGATCCCGCCGCATTCCACCAGCCGGTTCGCCTTGTAGAGCGTCTCCAGATAGTCGCGGTGCCAGCCGGCCGGCAGGTTGGTGACGTCGCCGTTCCAGTGGAGGAGGTCGAAGGGCGGCGGCTCCTTCCCGAGCAGGTAATTGTTGACGACATAGTTCCAGACGAGGTCGCGGCCGCGCAGCTGGTTGAAGGTCGCCGCCATGACCCGGCCGTCGACGATGCCGGTCTCGGCCGACAGCTGCTCCAGCAGCGCCATCGTCTCCTGCCCAATGAACAGCTTGAGGTCGCCGGCTTCGGAGAAATCGACCTGCGCGGTGAAGAAGGTGGCCGAGGCGACCTTGTCCGCTTCCCCGCGCGCCTGCATCAGCGCCAGCGTGGCGGCGAGCGTGGTGCCGGCGACGCAATAACCGATGGTGTGGACGCTTTCGACGCCGAGCAGGTCGCGGACGGTGTCGATCGCGTCGACCTGGCCGCGCAGCACATAATCGTCGAGGGTGACGTCCCGGAGGCTTTCGTCCGCCGACTTCCAGCTGACCATGAACAGGGAGATGCCGTTTTCGACGCACCAGCGGACGAAGCTCTTCTCCGGCGTCAGGTCGAGAATGTAAAAGCGATTGATCCACGGCGGGAAGATGACCAGCGGCGTTTCGAGCACCGTCCTGGTGGTCGGGGCGTAGTGGATCAGCTGGTACAGGGGCGTTTCGTGGATGACCTTGCCAGGCGTGGTGGCGAGATTGCGGCCGACCTCATAGGCGCCCTTGGGCACCTGGCTGAGCTGACCGGCCTTCATATCGTCGAGCATATGGCGAAGGCCGGTGAGGAGATTGTCGCCCCGGCTTTCCAGCGTCGCTTTCAGCACTTCGGGATTGGTCAGCGCGAAGTTGGACGGGCTCATCGCATCGACGAAGCCCTTGGTCAGGAACTTCAGGCGCTGCCGGGCCTCGGCGTCGAGGTGATCGGCATCGTCGACCGACTTCATCAGCTGGTCGGAGATGGCGAGATAGGATTGGCGGATTGTGTCGAACAGCGGATGATCGTGCCACTCCGGCGCGGCGAAGCGCTTGTCCTTCTTCTCCGCCGCCTCGGCCATTCCGCCGAGCATCCGGCCCCAAGACTCCAGCCCCTTGCCCCAGGCTTCGGCCCCGGCGGTCAGCATCGCCATCGGATCGGGCGCGTGGGGGAGCTTGAGCCCGGGCGCGGGATCGCCAGCCTTCCAGCTGTCGGACCAGGTCTCCAAGAGCATTTGCTGGGCGCGGCCCATGACCAGGGTCCAGTGCTGCCAATCCTCGAGGCTTGGAAAAGGCGGAGTGGTCGTGGTCGATTCGCTGGTCACCACATGTTCCGATCGCTGTCTTCGGTCCGGTTCGCGGTCGCGCGAACCTGAACAAGGTCACAAAGGTCACCGGTGGCGGGGGTCTTTCGCGCCGCCTTTTCCTGAACAAGGTCACGAAGGTCACCGGTGACCGCCATTCGGGCCCAAATCCGCTTGCCGTGCAGGATCAAGTGGCGGCCGGGCGGGCAAGTCGTCATGCAAGGACAATGACATAGGAAGAGGCTGTAGGACAGAGGCGATGGCAATGGCGGGGTGCGCCGCCGTCGACTTCGCTTGGGGTGAACGGGCGTGTAGGAGGGCATCGATGACGCCCGCGCTTCCCGTCCCTGCACTGCCGCTGGCGCTTCAGGCGCTCGACCTGTTCGGGATCGCGGTCTTCGCCGTGTCGGGCGCCCTTCTGGCGGCGGAGAAGAGGCAGACCTTCGTCACCTTCCTGTTCTTTGCGGTGGTGACCGGGGTCGGCGGCGGGACATTGCGCGACCTGCTGATCGGGGCGCCGGTCTTCTGGGTGCAGACCAACGGAGTGCTGCTGATCTGCTTCGGCGCGGCCTTGCTGGTGTGGCTGGCAAGCCGGCGCTGGTTCGCCGGGCGTGCGCTCCTGTGGTTCGACGCCCTCGGGCTTGGCGCTTACGCCACCTATGGCGCGGCCAAGGCGCTGGCCTATGGAATCGCGCCGGTTCCCGCCTTTGCCATGGGCGTCCTGACCGCCTGCGCGGGCGGAATCATCCGCGACGTGCTGGCGGGCGAGCCGTCGATCCTGATGCGGCCCGAGCTTTACGTCACCGCCGCGGCGCTGAGCGCCGGGCTGCTTGTCGGGCTGGCGGTGCTGGGTTTCGGCGGCTGGGGCGCGGCGCTGGCGGCCGCAGTCGCCGGGTTCGGTCTGAGGGGTCTCGCGCTTGCCCGCGGCTGGAGCCTTCCCGCCTATCGTGGGTGAAGCCTCGTTCACGTCGGGGCAAGCGGCGGGCTGGAAGAGCCGCGCTGCGGCGCTAGGGAGCCAAAGTGGGTGTCGATCTTCCCCTCGAGCGGCCGGTAGCGGCAAGGCGCGCTGCCGGCGCAGCGGTCCGTGCGCCCCGGCGGCAGCGGCTGATTGGCCTTTCGCTCGCGCTGCTGCTCGAGGCTCTGGTGGTGATCCTGCTGCTGGCGCTCGGCACCGGGCGGACGGTGGAGATGGATGGCAACGAGAAGCCGCTCTCGACCTTCGACCTGGCTGCCTCCGAGGTCGAGCCGGCGGAACGGGTGGAGCCGGCCGAACCGAGCGAGACGAGGGTCGCCGAGCGGCAGCCGCAGGAGGCGCAGCCGGTCGAGCAGCCGCCGGTCGAGCAGCCCCGCCCCTTACCGCCGAGCGAAGCGCCGCCGGTCCAGACCCCGGCGCCTCTGGTGAAGCTGTCGCCAGGTGAGCTGGCGGCGTCCGACCTTCGGTCCATGCCGTCGACCTCGAGGCCGCGGGCCCCGGCCGGCCCGCCGGTGAAGCCGATACGCCGATGGTCGACGGGCGGGGGCCGAATGGCGAGCGTCTTTATGCCGCCTCCTGGTACCGCGAGCCCTATGACAGCGAACTCAAGGGCTATCTGTCGACCGCGTCGGGGCCAGGCTGGGCGCTGATCGCCTGCCGGACCGTGCCCGACTTCAAGGTCGACGATTGCGTTGCCATCGAAGAGCAGCCGCGTGGCTCGCAGCTGGCGCGGGCGGTGCTTGCGGCGGCCTGGCAGTTCAAGGTCCGCCCGCCGCGCATCGGCGGACGGGTGCAGGTCGGCGAGTGGGTACGGATCCGGATCGATTATGGGCTGAAGCGCCGCAACGCCTGGGAGCGGGACCAGGGCTGAGCCCGGCCCCGCCTCCGGCAGGTCAGGCGTCGGCAGTCTGGCGGGTCAGCGCTTCGAGCAGGGCTTCGGCGGCCGCATCGCTCGAGGGCGGGTTCTGGCCGGTGATCAGCAGCCCGTCGCGCTGAACATGGGACTGGAAGGCGGCGGCCTTGCTGTAATCGCCACCCAGCCGCTTTAATTCGTCCTCGAGCAGGAAGGGCACCACGTCGGTGAGGCCGACCGCTTCTTCCTCCTCGTTGGTGAAGCCGGTCACCTTGCGGCCACGGACGAGCGGGCTGCCGTCGGGCGCGGTGACGTTCCTGAGAACGGCCGGCGCGTGGCAGACGAGGGCGACCGGCTTGCCGTCGGCGAGGCTGCGTTCAATCAGTGCCTTGCTGTCCGCATCCTCGGCGAGGTCCCAGAGGGGTCCATGTCCGCCGGGATAGAAGATGCCGTCGAAGCGAGAGGCGTCGATCGAACCGAGGCGCTCGGTCGAGGCGAGCTGGGCCTTTGCGGCCTCGTCCGACTTGAAGCGGCGGGTGGCGTCGGTCTGGGCGTCTTCCTCGTCGCTCTTGGGGTCGAGCGGCGGCTGGCCGCCGTGAGGGCTGGCGAGGGTGATGTCGTGGCCGGCATCCTTGAGGACGTAATAGGGGGCCGCGAATTCCTCGAGCCAGAAGCCGGTCTTCTTGCCGGTGTCGCCGAGCTGGTCATGGCTGGTGAGGACCATCAGGATGTTCATCGTTGCTTGTCTCCGTCGCGCCCGCTCGGTTGCGAAACAGGATTGACCAATGCGGGTTCCGCGACGCCTTGCCGCGGTGCAGCAGGGACGGCACAAAGGGCCATGCACACCGACTTCTACCGCATCGAGCGGCTGCCGCCCTATGTCTTCGCCGAGGTCAACGGGATGCGCGCGAAGATGCGGGCCGAGGGGCGTGACGTGATCGACCTTGGCATGGGCAATCCCGACAGCCCGCCGCCGGCGCACGTCATCGCCAAGCTGGCGGAGGTGGCGGCCAAGCCCGATGCGCATGGTTATTCGGCGTCCAAGGGCATTCCGGGGCTGAGGAAGGCGCAGGCGGCCTATTATCAGCGGCGCTTCGGAGTGGAACTCGATCCCGAGAACGAGGTGATCGTGACCCTCGGCTCGAAAGAGGGGCTGGCCAACCTTGCGCAGGCGATCACGGCGCCGGGGGACGTCATCCTCGCGCCCAACCCGTCCTATCCGATCCACAGCTTCGGCTTCATCATCGCCGGGGCGGCGATCCGGTCGATCCCGGCGGCGCCTGGCGACGACTTCTTCGAGCGGCTGCGGCTGGCGATGCGCTACACGGTGCCGCGGCCCAAGGCGCTGGTGATCGGCTATCCGAGCAATCCGACGGCCTATGTCGCGGACCAGGCCTTCTACGAGCGGCTGGTCGCCTTCGCGCGCGAGCATGAGATCTGGATCATCTCCGATCTTGCCTATGCCGAGATCTATTTCGGCGACACACCGACGCCGTCGATCCTGTCGGTCGAGGGGGCAAAGGAGGTGGCGGTCGAGTTCACGTCGATGAGCAAGACCTATTCCATGGCCGGCTGGCGGATCGGCTTCGCGGTCGGCAACCGGGAGCTGATCGCGGCCCTGACGCGGGTCAAATCCTATCTCGATTATGGCGCCTTCACGCCGATCCAGGCGGCGGCGGTGGCGGCGCTGAACGGGCCGCAGGACTGCATCGCCGAGACGAGGGAGCTATACCGGCGCCGGCGGGACGTGCTGGTCGAGAGCTTCGGCCGGGCGGGCTGGGACATTCCCGTGCCGCAGGCGTCGATGTTCGCCTGGGCGGCCATTCCCGAGGCCTTCGCCAAGCTGGGGAGCATGGAATTTTCCAAGCGGCTGCTGGCCGAGGCGGGCGTGGCGGTGGCGCCGGGGGTCGGCTTTGGCGAGGAGGGCGAGGGCTTCGTCCGCATCGCCCTGGTCGAGAACGAACAGCGGCTGCGGCAGGCGGCGCGGGGCGTGAAGAAGCTGCTGAAAGGCGCCTAGGGGACGATCGTCACCAGCAAATAGGCGGCGAAGATGACGAGGTGGACGGCCCCGTGGAGGACCGTCACCCGCCCGCGCGCCAGCGACAGGGACGAGATGAACAGGGTCAGGGTCAGCAGCACCATGCCCTTGGTGTCGAGCCCGAGCGCAAGCGGAAGGTCGAGCAGGAAGGCGACCACGGTCACTGCTGGGATGGTGAGGCCGATGGTGGCGAGCGCAGACCCGAGCGCGAGGTTGAGGCTGGTCTGGAGAAGGCCGAGCCGCGCTGCCTTGAGGGCGGCGAGCCCTTCGGGAAGCAGCACCACGCCGGCAATGACGATGCCGACCAGCGCGCGCGGTGCGCCAGCGGCGGCGATCGTCTCCTCGAGTGGCGTCGACAGGCCCTTGGCGAGGAGCACCACTGCGACCAGGCTGAACAGCAGCAAAGTGAAAGACAGGCCTGCTACCCCGGCGCTGGGACGGTGGTCGACATCATCTCCGGGGACTGCCGGCCGGACGAAATAGTCGCGGTGGCGGATGGTCTGGGCAAAAACGAAGGTCAGGTAGAGGATGAGCGCGAAGGCGGCGACGAAGGCGAGCTGGGCGGGGCTGTAGATCGGGCCGGGAACGCTGGTGGTGAAGTTCGGAAGGACAAGGGTCAGCACCAGCAAGGCGGCGATCGTGCTGATGGCGGCGTTGGCGCCGGTGCGCACGAAGCGCTGCTCGACCAGCCGACGGGCGGCCGCGATCAGGCAGATGCCGAGCATCAGGTTGAGGATGATCATGCTCGCCGCGAACACGGTGTCGCGCGCGAGCGTGCTCGCGCCCTCGGGCGCCGCGAGCATCAGGCTGACGATCAGGCCGGTCTCGATGACCGTGACGGCAAGCGCGAGGATGAGCGTGCCGAACGGCTCCCCTACCCGCGCCGCGACCACCTCGGCATGGTGGACGGCGGCGAGCACCGTCGCCGCCAGCACCACGGTCGACAGCGCCCACCAGCTCAAGCCGGCAAGGTCGAGCAGGGCTATGCCGACGGCGACCGGCGGGACGAGGTTGCTGGCGCGGGCGGTGACGGCCGACATGGTCAGAAGAGGATGTAGCCGAGGACGTAGCGGCCGACGAGCGCGGCCAGCACGAGGGTCAGCCAGCGCCGGTCCTTCAGCGCCATGGCGAGCAGCATCAGCACGGCCAGCAGGCACGTCATGGCCAGGGATGCCGGCGCGAAGATACGCGGGGCGATCTGGGGAAGGGAAGCATACCAGCCGATCTGCACGACCAGAAGGACGAACAGGATGCCGATGACGATCCGGCGCATGCGAAAGAAATGGTCGTCGAGGCTGGCAAGGCCGGCGAGATCGCGCGGGAAGACCAGGCGGGAGGCCATGTAATAGGCGCTGGCGAAGGCGGTGGCGAACATCAGGCTGTCACCCGACACGCGGATGATGTCGCGGGTCAGCCAGGCCGCACCCCAGAAGGAGAGCAGGTCGAGCAGGACGAAGATGGCGAGCAATGGAGTCAGCCAGCCGATGCGGAGGCCGGCCCCGGGGCTGAGCCTTTCCTCGATGGCGCGGGCAAGGCCGCTCAGCAGTTCGGCCAGCGAAAGGCCGAGCATCAGGCCGTAAAGGGCGAACATGAATTCGAAGTCGCTCATCGCGGCCCAGCATGCGGACCCATCGCTGGTTTGACTAGGCCCGTGCCGCTGCCC